>CACZFV010000030.1 GCA_902780465.1 uncultured Lachnospiraceae bacterium | reverse complement strand
GGACGACATGAGGATCCGGACCATCGCTGCCATTACGATGGAGCTGGAGGCTTCCGCGGCAGGAAGCACAGATGTTGTCCGCTCCGGCATCCTGTCAGTGGAGACGACGAAGAAGGGCAAAGGGGAAGTGCCGGGGTTCAAATATGAGGCAGCGCCTCTTTATCAGGAAAAGGACATCTTTGTGGGAACGGAAGGTTTCCGGAATGTCGGGACCACGCTGGGGTACGGTGTCTGCTTCCATGTGGAAAACAGCAGCGGAGAGACGATCCGGGTCGAGGTCCGGGACGTGGTGCTGAATGATCTTCCCCACGGAGAACCGGCTGCGGCTTCCTTCCAGCCCGGGACTGCAGGCGTGTTTTATGTGAGGGCGGATTTTTCCGCGCTGGAAAAGATCGACAAGGAGCGGGACTTCTTTCCGGTCAGAACAGTCACCGGCACCTGCAGCATTTTCAGCGGAGCGGATGGAAGGAAGATCGCTTCGTTCCCGTTCGAATTCAAAAAGTAAGCCGATACTGCAAAACGAAGAGACAGCTCCGCCGCAGCAGGCAGCACCGCCATGGCAGCCGGCACCTCCGGTACAGCAGCAGGACAGAAATCAGCAGATGGCAGTTCCTCGGTTCCGGGCGGAAGGCAGGACCTGTCCGGTCTGCGGGACAAAAGTGGGAGCTCAGAGTAAGTTTTGCAAAGAGTGCGGCAGCGTGATCCCGTGATCCAGCCGGGGAGATAAAGGAGGAGAAGGATGTATTGCAGATTTTGCGGGACACAGATCCCGGATGACAGCAGGTTCTGCGAGAACTGCGGCTCACAGCTCGGTGCGCCTTCCGGCGCGCCCGGCGGACAGAGCGGGTATACACGGCAGGCAGCGGCGCCTGCGGGTCAGGGCGGATATGCCTTCCAGGGATACGGACAGCAGGAGAACTTCGCACCGAACCGGGGCATGGGACCGGCCGCCGCTTCCGGGGCGCTTCTGATGGATGCGGGGAAAATGACACGGTACAACGGAAAAGGAGCTGTGGGACCCGTCACCGGAAGCGGAACGCTCACTGTTTTTGACGACCGGCTGGAGTATAAGAAGACCACCGGGGACCAGCGGGGGTTCATGTTCGGACCCATTGTCGGGAATCTGGTGATGAGAAACGGCATCAAAAACAACCCGGTGGACGTATATTACTACCGGGACATTACCAGCGTGACCAGCGGAAAATACGCCGGGCTCACGCCGACTCTGGTGCTGAATCTCAGGGACGGTAAGGCAGTCTCTTTCATCCCGGCAGGAAAAGGATTTAAAACCGGGGACCGGATCGCGGAGCTTCGTTCTCTGATCCAGAGATACCTGTAAGAAAACGGAAAACGGATGATCCGCTTTCCGGGAGGGAAATGCAATGGCTTTGAATTTCAAACTGGAACAGGCGGCGGAGCAGGCCGGCTTCGCGCTGTCCGCTCTCGCGGCCGCGCTGGAAAGAGAAGCTGAAAGGACCGCCGCGGAAAGGAGACCGGGGCCGGCGGAAGCATCCGCGGCCCTGCCGGAGCCGGGATTCAGCTTCCGGCCTGTAAAGACCCTGCGGGAAGCTGCCGCTGTAGCAGAAGAATGCTGCAGCGCGTGGAGGATCGACGGGGACACCGACGGCACACGCCTCGGGCCTCCGGAACTTCTTTACGCCTGTGAGCAGCAGGACCGCAGGCTGCCGGATCATGACCGTCATTTCATCTCATAAGTCACGGTCACATTCGCGGTGATCTCGGTCTCCCCCGGCATGAGGGCCGGTCCCATGGCTGCTGACTCTTCCACGGCGTCAAGGGCGATATTGGCGGACTTGGCATATTGCGCGGAAGTGTTCTGATAGCCTTCGGTGACGACGACAGGGTCCCCGAGGGTCTTCCCGGCAGCACCAGCCAGGACCTCCGCTTTTTTCCGGGCGGCCTCCACTGCACGGGTGAGTGCTTCGCTGTAGGCGTCGTCATATCCGCTGCAGAGGAAGCTGATGTTATCAACGTTGTTGATGCCTGCCGCGACACAGTCGGAGATCAGCTTTCCGACTTCGGAGATGTCCTGATCCTGGATCGTGAGGGAAGTGCTGACGATGTATCCGATGATCTTCTGCTCCCCGGTCCCGCTGTAGTCGTACTGGGGATACATATTGTAATTCGAGGTGCGGATGCTCTTTTCCTCGATGCCGCGCCCTGTGAGGACGGAGATCACCCGGTCTACGTCCTCACTGTTTTTTTTCTGCGCCGCATCCGCGGTCTTTTCCTGGGTGGAGACGCCGAAGGTAATGGATGCCTTGTCCGGCGTGAGCTTGACGGAGCCGGACGCGGAGACAGTGACCTCGCCCGCGTCTGCCTTTTTTTCAGCAGCAGAGGCTGCCGCAGAAGCAGCCACTGTCCCTGCATCTGCCGCGTGGGCGGAAGGCGAGGCGCCGCAGGCGCCAAGCATAAAGGAAACGGCACAGACAAGGGCGAAGCCGGCAGCGGTAAATGCCGCTGCAGTGTGTGATCTTTTCATGAGAAACCTCCTGATATGATGAATTATGACCTTTACGATCCTGCAGTGCGCCAGAAACCGTATCGTTCAGGCGCCTGTATTTATATAATACAGGATACCGGGCAGAAAGGTCACCATATGGACAGAAGAATCTCCGAAACGGTATAATGCAAGTAACGGATATTTTTCTGCCAAAAGAAAGAAGGAAAAAGAATCATGAAAATAAGAATACTCCTGGCTGCACTTGTTGCGGCACTGGCACTGGGAGCCTGCGGACAGGGCGGCGGAAACCAGGCCAAAACGCCGGAAAGCACAGTCAAAGAAACGGAAGCAAAGAAGGAAGAAACGTCCACTGAAACGAAGTATAGTGCCGCTGAGACGGAGAAAAACGCTGCGGACGCAAAAGAAAGCACGGCGGCGGAAACCGGAGAGACCGGGGAAGAGAATCTCGGCGAGTTTTATGCCGAGCCGGAAAACGGGATGATCGATCTGCCCACCTTCGGGATGAAGATCACGCTGCCGGACAGCCTGAAGGACGACAGCTCCGCGATCGCGGCATACGGCTTTGTGGATACGGATTTCGCCTACGGACTGGTCTATGTGGTCGATGAGAACGACCCGGAAAACAGGAGCATGGAGCTCACGGAGATCTACGGCTACAGGGACAAACCGGATCTCTCCGAATTTGAAAATCCGGAGACCGGCCTGACCGGGGACATGATGATGGATCTGGGGGACAACGGGACCTTCTACTATACAGGGCTGAAGCTCAATGAAGTGTACGAAAAGAACCCCGGTATCGTGGAACCGCTCCTGGAGAACGTGACGTCGGAGGAACAGAAAAACCGCTATCTCGAGCTGATCCCCGGCTCCGCGGAGCTGCTGAAAGGCATCGAACTCACGCCTGTCACCATTCCGGATCCCCCGAAGGCCGCGGAGGTCAGCGGGGCGGAGATCATGAAGATGGAAGTCATGGATCTCTCCAAAAACCCGGTGAAGCTTGGCAGCCTGATCTCCGGAAACAAGGTGACGATGCTGAACTTCTGGGGAACCTTCTGCGGCCCCTGCATCGGGGAAATGCCGGATCTCGGAGACCTGGAAAGAAAATACAAGGACCAGGGCTTTGAGATCCTTGGGCTGACCAGCGATATTGTGGACTACCAGGGCAATATGGATGAAGATCTGATCGGGGAAGCGGAAGACATCGCGGCGGATACCGGCGTGACCTATCCGATCCTGATCACCAGCAAGGAGCTGATGGATTACACCCAGCTGATGGCGTTCCCCACGACCTACTTCGTGGACGCCCAGGGAAACATGCTGAGAGATCCGGTGGTCGGATCCCAGTCTAAAGAATCCTGGGAAAAGATCATCACAGAACTTCTGGAGGCGCAGAAATGAAGAACAGTAAACATGCACCCGTCCCCGTGACGTATCTTCTGATCCTTCTTGCGGCAGCATCCTGTGTGTTCGGGGCTGTCCGGGGGGAAATGAAGACCGTCAGCCGCAAGGCGGTGAATATCTGTATGGAGTGTATCGGCATTGGATAAGTCAGATCTGAAAAAACACAGGCGCTTCCGGAAAACGGTCCAGGCAGGATTCGGCATCCTTTCCAATGCCTACCTGAAGGGATTTGCCGAGGGCACGATCTACAAAGGCCCGCTGAAAAACTTCTGCGTTCCCGGCATGAACTGCTACTCCTGCCCGGGAGCCCTCGGGGCCTGTCCGATCGGTGCTATGCAGTCCGTTTTTGATGGAAGAAAAAGAAAATTCGCATTCTATGTCGTGGGATATCTTGCATTGATCGGACTGCTGGCGGGGCGGTTCGTCTGCGGATGGCTCTGCCTGTTCGGACTCCTGCAGGAGCTCCTCTACAAGATCCCCACGCCAAAGCTTACAGTGCCGGACAGAGCGGACCGGATCCTGCGGAAAGCAAAATATTTCTTTCTCCTGGTCTTTGTCTTCGCGCTGCCGTTTTTCTGGCGGAGCGGAGCCGGAACCGGAGACCCGTTTTTCTGCAAATATGTCTGCCCTGTAGGAACACTGGAGGGCGGGATCCCGCTGGTGCTTCTCAATTCCGGGATGCGCGCGGCGGCGGGGCTTCTGTTCCAGTGGAAGTTTCTCCTGCTGCTTCTCTGCGTTCTGGCGTCGGTCTTTATTTACCGGCCGTTCTGCAAATATGTCTGTCCTCTGGGCGCTTTCTACGCGCTGTTCCGGAAGGTCAGCCTGGTCAGGATGGCAGTGGATGAAACAGCATGCGTTCACTGCGGCGCCTGCGCGAAGATCTGCAAAATGAATGTGGATCCCGTGAAGGAACCGGACAGCGCAGAATGCATCCGCTGCGGCGAGTGCCTGAAGGCCTGCCCGAAGAACGCGCTGTGCTGGTCGCGAAAAAAATGATACTGAGGCATCCCCGGATCCGTTCAGGGGATGCCTTAAAACTTTTGAGAGCAGGTCTGTGAAGCTTTGGTGACGGACATTGACAAAGGATGCGGATGATGATAGGGTGAAGGCAGAAAGATAACATCAGGCAGAGTAGATGAAAGTGCGTCAAGTGCCCGGGGGACGGAGAGTTGCCGCCGGGACGAAAAGACATTTGTTTCAGGTCTTGCGGTTCTTTCGTCGCATCCCGCTGCTGCATACAAGGCAGAACGATCGGTTCCCGGAGCGGAGGAGCCGCCGTACCTCCCTGTGTAGTGACGAGACTGCGCAGAGGAGGTGTTTTTTATGGCAAAACTCAATGATGTCAGGGTACTTACTGTTTCCGCCATGATGCTGGCGCTCGCGACGATCCTCGGGTTTCTGAAGGTCCCGGTGACACAGCTGATCGAGCTCCGCTTCGCATTTCTTCCCATCGCCTGCACCGGCATGCTGTTCGGGCCGGCTGTGGGCGGCATCGTGGGCGGATTGTCGGACATTCTCGGATTTATCGTAAAGCCCACCGGGCCTTACTTCCCGGGGTTCACCATTACCGCGGCTGCAGCGGGCGCCATCTACGGACTGTTCTTTTACGGGAAGGAGATCAGCTGGCAGAGAATCGCCCTGGCGCATTTTGTGCGCACGGTGGTGGTGAGTTTTCTGCTGAATCCGCTGTGGCTGTCCCTTCTGTATGGGTACGGGTTCTGGGCCGTCATCACAGCGCGGTTCGTGAAGACCATCGTCATGTTCCCTATCGAGACGGCGCTTCTTTACTTTATTCTGCGTCCTGCCCGGGAATTCTCGCAGCGTTCATGATTTGTTCATACACCATTCAAAAAAGGTTTACGAGGATAACATGAAATGCACATTTCTGTCTTGTATCATACAATTACAGCAAGCAGACAGAGCAGCTGCCAGTACTTTTTTTCATATACTTCGGCCAGGTACGTATGTACCTGGCCTCCTCCCATTTACGGAGAAATTTCCGGGACAGACGGAGATGAGTCTGTTATAATCTCATTTAAATTCTCCCGCTGAGAAAAACTACAGAACATGGAGGGCGCGGACGATGATGATATCTGATATGAACATAAAGAAGCTCGGCTTCGGATGCATGCGTTTCCCGAAAAAGGGAGATGGATTTGACATGGAACTCATCAAAAAGATGGTGGACCGCTTCATGGAGGCGGGCTTCACTTATTTCGACACTGCCTGGGCCTATCCGGGGAGCGAGAAGGCGTTGAAGGAAGCCCTGGTGGACCGCTATCCGAGGGAAAAGTTCCTCCTTGCCACCAAGATGGCGCCCTGGATCGGATGCAAAACAAAGGAAGAAGCATACGCCCAGTTTGACACCTCCTTAAAAGCGACCGGCGCAGGCTATTTTGATTTTTACCTCCTCCACAACCTCGGAAATTTCAGGTCGGAATTCTTTGACCGCTTCGACTGCTGGAACTTTGCGCAAGAAAAGAAAAAAGAAGGGCTGGTCAAGCATGTCGGATTTTCCTTCCACTCCACCCCGGAGGAACTGGAGGAGATCCTGACAGCCCATCCGGAGATGGAATTCGTGCAGCTGCAGATCAACTACGCGGACTGGGAGGCCCCGGAGCACAGATCCCGGGAGTGCTATGAGATCGCCAGGAAGCACGGGAAGCCCGTCGTCATCATGGAGCCGGTCAAGGGGGGGGCTGCTGGCCACACCGCCGGAATCCGTGGAGAAGATCCTGAAGGAAGCAGATCCGGAAGCGAGCTGCGCTTCCTGGGCGCTTCGCTTCGCGGCGAGTCACGAGGGGGTCTTTGTGGTGCTGTCCGGCATGAACGCCATGGAACAGATGGCGGACAACATCTCCTTCATGGCGGATTTCAAACCGCTGGACGAAGGAGAGATGGAGACTATCCGGAAGGCGCAGGAAACGCTCCGGAGCATTCCTATCATCCCCTGCACCTCCTGCAATTACTGCGCGAAGGTATGTCCCATGGACATCGGGATCTCCGGATCCTTTGTGGCGCTGAACTACTACACGCTGTATCACAACATGGCGATGTCCCTGGGACGCCAGGGCTGGCTGGTGGACGGTCACGGAAAGAAACGTGCCGGCGAGTGCATCAAGTGCGGTGCCTGCGAACAGGTATGTCCGCAGCACATCCACATCCGTGACGAGCTGGAGAAGGTGGCCGCGACACTTCAGGGAGAGGCAAAGGGAAATCTGAGGAAATAAATAAAAACGGCACCGGAATGACCGGAATCGTGTAAAAAAAGCCGGGACATCAGACGCTTTACAGCAAAGGTCTGATATCCCGGCTCTTTTTCTTCATTTTCAGTTTTCAGTCATCCTCCGGCGGGTCGTCCGAATCCACAAAGAAACCGGACGCGTCTTCGTTCAGTCCGTTGAGAAGGATGCGCTCCATCTCCTCGGAAATATGCCCTCCGAAGGCTTCGACCTCTTCACCTTCGCCGCCGCCCCGCGGGTCCATGCCGTACCAGAGTGACTGCACGGTGTTGAGCAGCGCCTCCTCCATATCATCCGCGGAGAAGCCGTACCAGCCATCTTCGACGCCGCTGGCGGAAGTGATCTCCCGCACTGTCTCCTCGGGGACGCTGCTGTAGATCCGGTGCTCCGCGTGGACCAGGATCTCATAGGTCCTGCCGCAGGAATCATAGGTGGGATCCTCTTCATTGATCTCGCGGATCTCGCCTTCTTTCTCAGTGAAAGTTCCGTCTTCAGATTCCACGCTGAAAAACACAGCCGTTCCGACATCAAACTGCTTTTTATCCATACTCTGCCCTTTCTATTCTGAATAAAAGTATATCATAATTCTTCCGCATCAGCGGAAGAATTATGATATACGGCTTTACTCCTTTCCGTCCCAGCAGTAGGTGCAGACCTGGTCTTTTCTGAGGCCGATGGCCGTCACCAGGTCGTCGAGACGGTTGTAATTCAGGCTGGTGAAGTTGAGCTGCGCACAGATGGCGTCCAGCATGTTTCTGTAGCGTGCGGAATCCGGGTCCGCGTATTCCTCCAGCACTTCGCGGCTCACGTTCTCTCCTTCCGCGTCGCGGATCACTCTGCGTCCGATCAGTTCCATCTCGGAGGTGGAGCGG
Source organism: uncultured Lachnospiraceae bacterium (assembly GCA_902780465.1). GTDB lineage: Bacteria > Bacillota > Clostridia > Lachnospirales > Lachnospiraceae > Moryella. Next base: position 9,622 of record CACZFV010000030.1, on the reverse strand, counting down.
GAGAAGTTGATGTATTTGCAGCCGAAGAGGATCGGCGGGCACGCCGGGCGCACATGGACTTCCTTCGCACCGCTGCGGTACAGGAATTCCGTGGTCTCTCTCAGCTGGGTGCCGCGGACAATGGAGTCGTCGATCAGCAGGAGACGCCGGCCTTCAATGAGTTCGTGGACCGGGATCAGCTTCATCTTCGCGATCAGGTCACGCTTGGACTGGATGGTCGGCATGAAGGACCTGGGCCAGGTGGGAGTGTATTTGATGAAGGGGCGCGAGAAAGGAACGCCGGACTCATTGGCGTAGCCGATGGCGTGGGCGATGCCGGAATCCGGCACGCCTGCCACACTGTCGATCTCATGTTTTGTCATGCCGTCCCGCCGCGCCAGCAGCTGTCCGCACCGGACACGCATGGCTTCCACGGAGATCCCTTCGTAGCTGGAGGAAGGATAGCCGTAGTAGACCCAGAGGAACGCGCAGATCCGCATTTTGCTGCCCGGGGCGGAGAGTGTCGTGACGCCGTCCGGCGTCATGACGGCGATCTCGCCGGGACCCAGCCGGCGGAAATCCTCGTATCCGAGGTTCAGGTACGCGAAGGATTCGAAGGAAGCGCAGAAGCCGTCCTCTTTTTTGCCGATCATGATGGGAGTCCTGCCCAGTTTGTCGCGGGAAAGGTAGATGCCCTGGGGGGTCATCAGCATGATGGTCATGGAGCCGTCGATGACATCCTGCGCGTAGCGGATACCGTCGATCAGGTTGTCCCTTTCGTTGATGAGGGCCGCCACCAGCTCCGTGGCGTTGATCATTCCGCCGCTCATTTCCATGAACTGGGTGCCGCTCTTCTTCAGGATCTCGTCGGAGAGCGCGTTGATATTGTTGATGCGTCCCACTGTGGTGATGGCGTAGGTGCCGTGGTGGGAGCGTATGATCAGGGGCTGGGGCTCATAGTCGGAGATGCATCCGACGCCCATCCAGCCGTGCATGCTTTTTACGTCGCTGTCAAATTTCGTGCGGAAGGGGCTGTTTTCTATGTTGTGGATAGCCCGGTTAAAGCCATCCTTGCCGTACACCGCCATGCCCGCTCTTCTGGTGCCGAGGTGAGAGTGGTAGTCCGTTCCGAAAAACAGATCAAACACACAGTCGCTTTTCAGTGCCGCTGCAAATATACCGCCCATTTAAACTCCAATCTGTAAACAACGTTCAGGTGACCGGTCCGGAAGCCAGGCCCCGGACACAACAAATGATATAGTATTCCGTTTCAGAAAGCAAGAAAAAAACAAGATCCGGCGGGAATGATCCCGCCGGGCTCTGTTACTCCTGAAGCATCTTCTCCACCAGCTCCAGCGCCTCAAAGACCATGCCGTCGCAGTGGGGTTTTCTCTTTTCTCCTTTTTCCGCCATGGCGCGGAGAAGGTCCCTGCAGTTGATCATACCATCGTGGTTCTTCCTGATCCGTTTGATGAATTCCTGGCAGTTTTCCTGGCCGCCTTTGCCGCAGAGACCAAGGGCCATCAGGCCGCCGGTCACAGCGCCGCAGACGGATCCCATGTTCATGCCGCTTCCGAAGCAGGAGGTCAGGGCAAGGGCTTCCTCTGTCTTCATCCCCTTTGCCTCAGCGAAGGGAGTCAGCACCGCCTGGGCGCAGTTGTAGTGAGGATCAGCACATGCTCTCAGTTCTTTACAGCGTTCCATTTCTTTACTCATAAAGCGCCTCCTTATTGGCTTTTCGTCATTTATTCACACTTCGCGAGCAGTTTTTCCCATTTCTCGTCGACGTACTTCTGGGCTTCTTCGATGGTCCACTCGTTGCCGGGTTTGAAGCAGTGACGGAAGCGGCCCTGGAGCTTCATGAAATCCTCCACGGGAAGCTTCTTTTTCGGAACGTAGCTCAGGTAGTATCTGCCTTCAATGATCTCATAAAGCGGCCATACGCAGGTATCCACCGCGAGCCGGCAGAGCTTCGGCAGCTCGTGGGCCGGATACTGCCAGCCTCTGGGGCAGGGGGCCAGGACATTCACGAACGCGGGGCCGGGGGTGTAGATCGCCCGGTGCGCTTTCTCGTGGAAATCCTTGAAGTTCGAGATGAAAGTGGTCTGGGCCACATAGGGGATATTGTGGGCAGCCAGGATCTCGGTCAGGTCTTTCTTGTTCTGCTTCTTGCCCGTGGACACGGTGCCGGAGGGCGTCGTTGTGGCGCTGGCAAAGCGGGGCGTGGAGCCGGAGCGCTGGATGCCGGTGTTCATGTAGGCTTCGTTATCGTAGCAGAAATAGGTCATGTCGTGTCCGCGTTCCATGGCGCCGGAGAGGGACTGGAAACCGATGTCGTAGGTGCCGCCGTCGCCGCCGATGGTCAGGAACTTGACATTGTCCTTCACTTTTCCGCGGCGCTTCAGGACATTGTACGCCGCTTCCGCGCCGCCGCAGACAGCGGAGGCGTTCTCAAAGGCCACATGGATGTAACTGTCTTCCCAGGCGGTGTAGGGATACAGGAAAGAGGAGACCTCCAGACAGCCGGTGGCGTTGGTGACGACTGCCTTGTCCTGGGGATCCAGCGCGCGCATCATGGCGCGGCAGGTGATGCCTGCGCCGCAGCCGGCGCAGAGACGGTGTCCGGGCGCGAAGCGCTCCGGCTTGGAAAGCTCCAGTTTATGATTATAAGCCATGACGCTCACTCTCCTTTCTTTCCGGCGTGCCCAGCGATATCCGCCGGGGCCAGCAGTTCGTCCGCGGACGAGCGCTGTCCCATGTGGATGTACAGCGGTCCGGTGACGCCGGTGCGGAGGATCTCCAGAAGGTGGCTGTACACGCGGCGGATGTCTTCCACCGCGCAGTCTCTTCCCGCGAGGCCGTAGACCACGTTGATCATCCGCGGGCGGGTCTCCAGGTCGTAGCAGGCGGAGCGCACCTCGGCGAACAGCGGTCCGCCTTCGCCTGAGAAGCCTTCGCTCTTGTCCATGACGGCGACTGCCTTCACATGGGAGAGGGCAGCAGCGATCTCCTCCGCCGGGAAGGGACGGAACATCCGGACCTTCAGAAGTCCGGCTTTCACGCCTTCTTTTCTCAACTCATCGATACAGGCTTTCGCGGTGCCCGCAGTGGAACCGATGAGCACCAGGGCGACCTCCGCGTCCTCCAGACGGTATTCCTCGAAGAAACCGTAGTGTCTGCCGAAGGTCCGTTCAAAATCCGCGGCGACCTCCAGCACCGCCCGCTTCGCGTTCTTCATAGCCTCCGCCTGCTGCACCTTGTGCTCCATGCAGAAGGGGCAGGTGTCATAGGGGCCCACAGCCAGAGGATGGTCGCGGCCGATAAGGGCGTGCTCCGGTTCGTACTCTCCGACGAACTTCTTCACGGCATCATCCTCCTCCAGGAGAATGTTTTCCACTGCGTGGGAAGTGATGAAGCCGTCCTGGCAGATCATGATGGGGAGCCGTACATCCGGCGTTTCGGAGATCCGCATGGCCTGCAGATAGTTGTCATAGGCTTCCTGGTTGTTCTCGGCGTAGAGCTGGATCCAGCCGGAGTCCCGGGCGCCCATGGAATCGGAGTGGTCGTTGTTGATGTTGATGGGGCCGGTCAGGGTCCGGTTCACCACCGCCAGCGTGATGGGAAGCCGGGAGGACGCTGCCACATACAGCACCTCGTACATAAAGGCAAGTCCCGCGGAGCTGGTGGCGGTCACTGCCCGGGCGCCCGCAGCTGCGGCGCCGATGCAGGTGGACATGGAGGAGTGCTCGCTTTCCACCGTGACGTACTCTGTATCCACCTTTCCGTCCGCCACATACTGGGCGAAGTACTGGGGGATCTCAGTGGAGGGAGTGATGGGGAAGGCCGCGAAGACATCGGGGTTGATCTGCCGCATGGCCCAGGCGACTGCTTCGTTGCCGGAGAGACGTTCCCGGATACTCATTCGCGCACCTCCTTTTTCATCATGATGGCCTGGAAGGGACATACGGTCCAGCAGATGCCGCAGCCCTTGCAATGCTCAAAATCAAAATCCAGCCGCTTTCCGTTTTCGACCGGAATGGAAGAATCCGGGCAGAAGGGGGCGCAGAGCAGGCACTGACGGCATTTTACCGGATCCCAGACCGGGACGTCGGAACGCCACTCGCCGGTCTTCGTGAGCTTTGAAGTGCCGCCTTCGTAGATCTCTCCGCCGGGAGTCATCTCCTGCCAGGGAGAACGTTCGCTGATATCTTTGGCGCGGATATTGCTCATCTTCAGGCCTCCTTTCCTGCAGCCGAAGTTCTGGCCTTTGTGATCTCCTCCATCGTGTGGCGGAGACATTTCATGTTTCCTTCGATCACCTGGGGCTTCGTGGCGAATTTGTGCTTAAAGCTTGCCTCCATGTCCGCGGTGAACTGATCCGGGTCCAGGACGCCGCTCACTGCCACCACTGCCGCAAGCATCGGAGTGTTGGGGAAGTAGCCCCCCAGGTAGCGCTCGGAGATCTTCCGGGCGTCGATGGTCCGGACTTCTCCCTGATAGCCGCGCAGCAGAGGACGCAGTTCCTCGGCCTTCTTCGGCGAGTTGATGATGATGGCGCCTTCCGGGTTCAGACCGTCCGTCACGTGGACTGAGGACAGCAGGGATTCGTCCACCACAGCCACGAAGTCTGGCTTGTAGATATTGGAATGGATGGTGCAGGCAGCATCGCTGATCCGATTGTAAGCCGTGATGGGTGCTCCCATGCGCTCCGGACCGTACTCAGGAAATCCCTGGACGTGCTTGCCGGAAGAAAACGCGGCGTCCGCGAGAAGCAGGCAGGCGGTCTTCGCACCCTGGCCCCCGCGTCCGTGCCACCGGATCTCGATCATGTCTTTTTTCATTTTGAATGCCTCCTTAAACAACAACAGCCTTCGTCCCTGTCTGAAGGGACGAAGGCTGCGGAATGAGCATAATATACCTTCGCTGTACCACCCATAGACTGCGTGCTCACCGCTTCAGGACAGAACTGTCCTGTCCGGATCCATACGCGCTTCCTGTAACGGGGAAATCCGTCGGCATCTAGCTGCTTTAAACGGAGCAGAACTCAGTCTGCCTCCGGCCGCAGTTCGGACCGCGATTCGGGAGTGATCTTCGGTTCCGTCTCCGGTGCCTGCTCTCACCACTGCAGACTCTCTGTGACCTTCCTCGGGACTTACTCTCTCCGTCAGTATCTTTCTGACACAAGGGTTTTCGGTTGTAAGGGCGTTCCCCGCGCACAGGCGGGCTGAACATGTTCGATTATATATGGACAGCCCGGAAAATGTCAAGAGGAGACAAGGGGACGGTTCTCTGTCTCCCCTGTCTCCTCAGATATTTACAGCTGGTAGAAGCCGACTTTTTTGTAGACTTTGCGGAGGGTCTTTCCGGCGATGTAGGAAGCTTTCTCCGCGCCGGCCTTGTAGATGCCGTTCAGGTAGGCCTTGTCCGCCATAAGGCGCTTCGCTTCTTCGCGGATGGGGGTCAGCATATCCACGACGGCTTCGCCGACAGCGGGCTTGAACACGCCGTAGCCGTCGTTCTCAAATTCTTTTTCAATCTCCGGGATGGTCTTTCCGGTGATCGTGGAGTAGATGGCGATCAGGTTGGAGACGCCGGGCTTGTTCTCCTTGTCGTAGCGGACGCAGTGCTCCGTGTCGGAATCCGTCACGGCGCGCTTGAATTTCTTCATGATGACGTTCGGCTCGTCCATCAGGAACACACAGCCGTCGGGAATGGATTTGGACATCTTCTGGCCGGGCGTGGACAGGCCGTAGATCCTGGCGCCTACTTTGGCGATGAAGGGCTCCGGCACGCGGAAGGTCTCGCCGTAAAGATTGTTGAAGCGGATCGCCAGGTTCCTGGTCAGCTCCACATGCTGCTTCTGGTCCTCGCCAACCGGGACGAAGTGAGGCTGGTACAGGAGAATGTCCGCCGCCATCAGGGACGGGTAGGTGAAGAGGCCTGCGTTGATGTTGTCCTTGTGCTTCTCGGACTTGTCCTTGAACTGGGTCATGCGGCTCAGTTCGCCGAACATGGTGTAGCAGTCCAGGACCCATCCCAGCTGCGCGTGAGCCGGCACATGGGACTGCAGGAACAGCGTGTTCTTTTCAGGATCCAGACCGCAGGCGATGTAGAGCGCCAGCATCTCAAGGGAGCGGCGGCGCAGTTCCTTCGGGTCCTGGCGCACCGTGATGGTGTGCAGGTCCGCCATGAAATAATAGCATTCATAATCATTGACCCGGTCCGCCCAGTTCTTGATGGCGCCGAGGTAGTTTCCGAGGTGCAGGTCGCCGCTGGGCTGGATGCCCGAGAGCATGATCTTTTTTTCTGTTTCCATATCTTCTGTACAAGCCTCCTGAACTGTAAATTATGCTTTTCCGGTGATGATCCAGGGCGCGGGCTCCGCTACGAAGTTCCGCTTCGAGTTCAGCTTGCTGACCTCGATCTGCAGGACCTCCGTCTCGCCGATGCCGTAGTGCTCAAACAGGGCGGGCAGGGAGGCGGCGCACTGGAAATCCAGCGTGTAGATCATGAATTCCATGTGGGGATTCAGACGCAGCAGACATTCGATCTCCTGCTCCATGCTGGCGGAAGCCACGAGCATGGTGAAGGACGGGACCGGCAGCCCCTTCATGGTCTCATCGTCCACGTGGTCGATGATCTCGATGTTGTGAAGGCCGAACTCATGGGTGTTGTCCTCCAGGGTCCGGCGGTCGTTCTTGTTGTACTCCACGGCGATGATGGTCCCCTCCGGAGCCAGGAGCGCCGCTTCCACGGCAATGGACTCGCCGCTGATGATGCAGAGGTTGTCCCCCTGGTCGATGTGCATCTTCGAGAGCATCACCGCCCGGATCTCGCTGCCCACGTAGTGGACGGAACCGCGGGAGAAGTTCATGTTCCGCATGCCGATCTTCTGGGTGGAACGGGCGTTGGGGTTGATGATCAGCATGGCCGCAGAGGCGTTGATGCCGCGGTTGATCATCTCCCGCACCGGTTTGTTGTAGATATGTCCGGAGGGATCGCTGCCCTCGTTGTACCAGACGCGGCACTCGCCAAGGCCTGCGGCCCACATGCGGTAGAAGATGTCCGGGTGCCCGGTGTCGGTGAAGACCAGTGTGTTGTTGTGGGATTCCACTGTGGGGATCACGTTCTTGTTCTTGCGGGTGATGTCCAGGATCTTTACTTTTCGAAGATCCACCTGGGTGTGCTCGGCATAATAGGTGAGCCACGCGAGGATACTGGAGTTGTTGAACATCTGCTGTTCCATAGAGGGACCTCCTCGAAAAACATGTTTTGGCAGGACCAGGCCCTGATTTTTTGTCATTATAGCATGGATTCAGGCGAGCGTGGGGAGAAATGCGGCAAAAGCGGCGCATTGAGATTTTGACCGGGCTTTGGTATACTCGGTGAAAAGCTGTAAGCTTGTTTTAAAGTGCAAACTGGTTTTAAAAGGAAAATAAGTATGGACATTATTAAAAAGATCGCGGAGGAGCTGGAAGTAGGACAGGGGCAGGTCGATGCGGCGGTAAAGCTGATCGACGAAGGCTGCACCATCCCCTTTATCGCGCGGTACAGAAAGGAAGCGACGGGAGCGCTGAATGACGAGCAGCTCCGCACTCTGGGCACCCGCCTGACCGCCCTCCGGAACCTGGAGGAAAAGAAAGCAAAGGTGCGGGAGTCCATTGAGGCCCAGGGAAAACTGACGCCGGAGCTTGCTGCGCAGATCGAAGCCGCGGAGACTTCGGTCGCGGTGGATGACATCTACCGCCCCTATCGTCCGAAGCGCACCACCCGCGCCACTGTGGCGGCAGAGAAGGGACTCACCGGCCTGGCGGACATCATCTGGGCCCAGAAGACAGAGAAGACTCTGGAGGAGGAAGCGCAGCCTTTCCTTTCGGAGGAAAAGGGCGTGCTGACCGCGGAGGATGCCATTCAGGGCGCGTGCGATATTCTGGCAGAGCGTTTCTCGGACGCGCAGGTGATCCGTTCCTATGTGCGCGGCGTGACAGAGCGGCGGGGGCTTCTGGCTTCCGAGGCGAAGAACGCGGAGGAGAAGACTGTCTACGAGACCTATTACAATTTCACGGAGCCGGTGGCAAAGGCCTCCGGCTACCGGGTGCTGGCCATCAACCGCGGAGAGAAGGAAAAGGTCCTGAAGGTCTGGATCGAGGCTCCCGAGGAGGAGATCCTCAATTTCCTGAAGAGCCATCTGATCAAGGGAAACAATCCTGCCACCCGGGAAGCGATGAGCCGCACCATCGAGGACAGCTACGCGCGCCTCATCGCCCCCTCCATTGAGCGGGAGCTGAGAAACGAGCTGACGGAAAAGGCGGAGGACGGCGCCATCCTGGTGTTCCGCAAAAACCTCCATCAGCTGCTGATGCAGCCGCCCATCTCCGGTGAGACGGTCCTCGGCTGGGATCCCGCCTTCCGTACCGGCTGCAAGCTGGCGGTGGTGGATGCCACCGGGAAAGTTCTGGACACCGCGGTGATCTACCCGACAGCGCCCACCAACGAGGCAAAGCAGAGAGCGGCAGCAGCGAAGATCAGGGAGCTTGTGAAAAAGTACCATGTGACGCTGGTATCCGTGGGCAACGGCACGGCTTCCCGGGAATCCGAGCAGTTTCTCTCCGGCGTCCTGCGCGACATCCCGGAGAAGGTGTACTATGTGATCACCAATGAGGCAGGGGCCTCGGTCTATTCCGCCAGTGCCCTGGCCACCGAGGAGTTTCCTGAGTTCGACGTGGGACAGCGGAGCGCCGCTTCCATTGCCCGCAGAGTGCAGGACCCGCTGGCAGAGCTGGTGAAGATCGATCCCAAGTCCATCGGCGTGGGGCAGTACCAGCACGACATGGATCAGAAGAAGCTGGGCGAAGCGCTGAACGGCGTGGTGGAGGACTGCGTGAACGCTGTGGGCGTGGACCTGAACACGGCTTCCGCCCCCCTGCTGCAGTATATTTCCGGCATCACGAAGACCACCGCGAAGAACATTGTTGCCTACCGGGAGGAGAACGGCCGCTTTACGGCGAGAAAACAGCTCCTCAAGGTGCCGAAGCTCGGACCGAAGGCCTTTGAGCAGTGCGCGGGCTTCCTCCGGATCTCCGGCGGGAGCGACCCGCTGGACAATACCGGAGTCCATCCCGAGAGCTATCCGCTGGCGAAGGCGCTGCTGGAAGAAGCGGGCCTTTCCGAAGAAGCGCTTGCAGAGGGACCGGTCTCCATTTTTGTAGGAAAGAAGCAGGAAAAAGAGTTTTACCGGAAGTTTAACGAAGAATTCGGCGTGGGCGAGATCACCGTCAAGGCAGTTATCAAAGAGCTGACCACCGCGGGACGGGACCCGCGTGAGGACATGCCTCTGCCTATCCTGAAGAGCGACGTCATGACCATGGAGGACCTGAAGCCGGGGATGATCCTGAAGGGCACGGTCCGGAACGTCATCGATTTCGGCGCCTTCGTGGATATCGGGGTGCATCAGGACGGTCTTGTGCACATCTCCCGCATGTCAAAGAAGAAATTCGTGAAGCATCCTCTGGATGTAGTCAGCGTGGGGGATGTGGTCGACGTAAAAGTCGTCGAGGTGGACCTGAAAAAGAAGCGCATCGGCCTGTCGATGGTGCTGTAGGAACGGATCCGGTCAGATGAGGACCGGTGAGAATAAAGGAGG
>CACZFV010000029.1 GCA_902780465.1 uncultured Lachnospiraceae bacterium | reverse complement strand
TCGATCTTCAGGCCGCCCATGGTGTGATGGATGCCTGCGGTGACCTTGATGGCGTAGAAGGGAGCTGTATCCAGCGGCTCAGCGAAGCTGGTGCGGCCGAATTCCGGATCGCTCTTGTTCGCCACGCACTCGTTCCAGTTGTTCATGGTCTCTTCGAATGCGGCGGGATCGATCTCCAGAGCCTCCGCCAGTGCCTTGTAATCCGCGCCTTCCGTGGTATAGCCCTTGGAAATGTAGCCCTGGATGACGCTGGAATTGTCCACCATCTTCTGGTCCACGATCAGATAGCTGAAGCTGCCGGGCTGAGCGATCTCCGCTGCGGAGACCTTGTCGCGGGTGCTGACTTCATCGTAGAAGCGCTTTCCTTCGGAATTCACCAGGATCGCGCCATCTCCGCGGAGTCCTTCCGTGATGAGACCTGCGGTGTTGAACTCGACTGTGGGATGGATCTGGATCTGGTCCATATCGACCGTAGCCGCGCCGAGCTCCTGGGCCATTTCGATGCCCTGTCCCTGGATGCCGGGGGCATTGGTGGTCATGAAGCCTTCCAGCTCCGGCTTCAGTTCGGCGACCTTCTTCAGGTTCGCGCCGAAGCCGCCGGTGGCAAGGACCACAGCCTTCGCGTTCACGGTGACCTTCTCACCGGTGGGACCCACTGCCTCGACGCCCACAGCCTTGCCGTCGGCATCCGTCAGGATCTTCACTGCGGTGGTGTTGAGCTTGACTTCGATTCCCCTGTCTTCCAGGTTCTTGCTGAGGATCGGCACCATGTAGGTTCCCACGGAGACAGTCTTGCCCTCCGCGTTCACCGGACGGTGGATACGCTTGACGGAAGCGCCGCCGAAGCTGGAGACACTGGGCATCGGTGCGCCGATGGACTCCAGCCAGTCAATAGCATCATCACTGTACTCGCAGAGCGTTCTGACAAGCTCCGGATCGTTCAGGCCCTTGCCGCCGATCATGGTATCCAGCTCAAACAGCTCTGTGGAGTCGAAGTAGTCTCCCTCCTCGTGATTTGCCTTGTAGGCATCCCACTGCTCCTGGACCTTGGCTGCCAGTGCCTGGATCGTCTCATTGTCGGCCCACTGCTCCTTCGCGGCAGTGAGGGTCTTCTCAACACCTGCCTCCTCGGCAAATTCGTTTTCATCCTGAAGCTTCGTATCGCCCGCGTTCAGTCCGCCGGTGGAACGGATAGAGTTGCCGCCCACCATGGGCTGGCTCTCAAGGATGATGACATTCTTTCCGCCTTCTTTTGCTTCGATCGCCGCGACCATACCTGCGCCGCCCGCGCCGACCACGACCACGTCGACATCGATCACCTGGTCCTCGGCCTTTTCCACGGGCTCGGCAGCCACTGCCACATTAAAGGGCGCCGGGTCGATGCCCGCGCTCTCCAGAGCCGCCACAACGCCCTGCTTGATAGCGTTGGAGGTCAGGGTCGCGCCGGTCATGCTGTCCACCTGGACGCTCTGTTTCTCAAAGATCTTCGCGGGGATCTCCACTGCAGCGACCGTACCGATCCCCTCGGTCTCCTTCTGGTCGATGACCTTGACAGAATAGATGCGGTCCTTCGTGGCGACGACTTCCACCGTCACTGGTCCGTTCATTCCCTGGGCAGCTCCTGTACATGTCACCGCCTCTGCGGGGATATCCTTCAGGGCGACGCCGCTGTCGCTGGCGGTGTTCATCTTGAGGACATTGCCCAGATAGATCGGGACAATGATACCGACCACGATCAGCAGATACTGCAGGATCCGTTTTGAATTGTTCATACTTTCCCTCCCGGCTTTCTGTCATACTGATATAAAATACTGATTATCAAGCCTGCCTATAATAATCTATAATATCACCGTTTTCGTTCATTGGAAACAACAGACAGCAGTTTTATTCATGCTTTTCCGAAACACCTGAGAGTTCCTGGGCCCGTTCCAGCGCCGCGTAGATCCCGTTCCTTTCCAGCAGCTCCTGCCGGGTCCCCTGCTCCGGGATATGTTTTCCTTCCACCACGGCGATCCGGTCCGCGTTCCGTACGGTGGACAGCCGGTGGGCGATGACGATGCAGGTCTTTCCGACGGAAAGACGCTCCAGGCTCTCCTGGATCTTCTGTTCCGTCACGCTGTCCAGAGCGGAGGTCGCCTCGTCCAGGATCAGCACCCGCGGATTCTTTAAAAACACCCGGGCAATGGAGATGCGCTGCTTCTGCCCTCCGGACAGCTGGATCCCGCGCTCTCCCACATAAGTCCGGTAGCCCTCCGGCATCTGCATGATGTCATCGTGGATCTCGGCCCGGATCGCGGCCCGGACGATCTCCTCGTCCGTCGCGTCCGGCTTTCCGTAGCGGATATTGTCCATCACAGTGCCTGCGAACAGGAATACATCCTGCTGGATGATGCCGATGTGCCGCCGGAGACTCTCCTGGGTCACCTTCCGGACATCCTGCCCGTCGATCAGCACCGCCCCCTCCTTCACATCATAAAACCTGGGGATCAGGTGGCACATGGTGGATTTCCCGCCGCCGGAGGCTCCTACCAGAGCGAAGGTCTCTCCGGGACGGATGTGGATATTGATGTCCTCCAGCACTTCCGTGCCGTCGTTGTAGGAAAAGCTCACGTGGTCAAAACGGATGTCTCCCAGAACTGCCGGGAGCTCTATCGCGTCCGGCGCGTCCTGGATCTCCGGCGCGGTCCGCATGACCTCCAGGAAGCGGTCAAAACCCGCCATTCCGGAGGTGAAGATCTCCATGAACTGCACCAGCTTCCGCACCGGCGCGGTAAAGGTGGAGACGTAGAGAGTAAAGGTCACCAGGTCGATGTAGTTCATCTCCTCCCGCATGATCAGGAAACCTCCCAGAGTCACCACCGCCACCTGCATGACTCCCACGGTCGCCTCCACACCTGCGTTGAAACGTCCCATGGCGGCGTAGTACTTTCCCTTACTGTACCTGAACTGCTCATTGGCGGTATTGAACTTGTCGATCTCCGCCCGCTCGTTGGCAAAAGCCTTGGAGGTGCGGATCCCGGAGATACTGGACTCCACAGCGGCGTTGATCTCCCCCGTCTTCTTCTTCACTTCTTTGTTCGCCTTCTGCATCCGGAGACGCTCCCGCATGGAAAAGGCGAGGCAGAAGGGAAGGATCAGCACCAGCACCATGGTCAGCTTCCAGTTGATGGTAAAGAGAACGATCAGAGCGCCGGCGATGGTGATGACGCAGGTCAGGATGTTTTCCGGCCCGTGGTGGGCCAGCTCCACGATCTCAAACAGGTCGTTGGCGATCCGGGTCATAAGTACGCCGGTGCGGTGGGTATCGAAAAAGCTGAAGGACAGCTCCTGCATATGGGTGAAAATGTCCTGCCGCATGTCGGCTTCCACCAGAGTCCCCATGCCGTGGCCGATGACAGTCACCTTGTACTGGAAAAACGCCTTCAGCATGTAGGCAATGAAAATGACTGCCATGACCGCGAAAAAGGCCTGGAACATTTTTTCCGGAAGCAGGTGGTGCATAGACCAGCGGGACACATAGGGGAACACCAGATCAGTCAGGGCGATCATCACAGAGAGCGTCATGTCGATGGCAAAGAGCTTCCTGTGGGGGTAGATGTAAGAGGCAAAGATCTGAAGCTTTCCGGCTTTCGGATCCGAAGCTTTTACGTTCATTTCTTAAATTCCTTTTCGCGGTTCCGGTCATTCCACCGTGTTCACGAGCTCCCCGATGCCTTCAATACTGCAGACCACCCTGTCGCCGGCCTTCAGGAAAGGAAGGTCCTCCATCCCCATGACCACGCCCTTCGGGGTGCCGGTGGCGATGATGGTCCCCGCCTTCAGGGTCATCCCCCGGGACAGGGTGCTGATGATCTCAGCAATGCCGTGGATCAGCATGCCTGTATTGCTGTTCTGCCGCAGCTCCCCGTTCACCGTGGTGCTGATGGCGAGCCGGGGCGGGAAAGCGATCTCATCCGCCGTGACGATGCAGGGGCCGATGGGCGTGAAGCCGTCCAGGCTCTTTCCGAAATACCACTGCTTGTGCCGGGTCTGAAGATCCCGGGCGGAAACATCGTTCACGATGGTGTATCCGAAAATATACTTCGCCGCGTCCTCTTCCGCCACGTCCCGGGCGTCCCTGCCGAGGATCACCCCCAGCTCATTCTCATAATCCAGCCGCTCTGTGAGATCTCTGTGGGCCGGGATCGGGTCGCCGGAGCCCGGTGCCTCGCTGACTCTCTTCGAGAAGAAGATCGGATACGCCTTCTCCGCTGTGAAGACACCGTCGTAGCCGAAGGCCTCCTCCGCGTGCTCGGTGTAATTCAGCCCGAGGCAGATCACGTCCTGCATGGGATGCGGCACCGGCGACAGGATACGGATGCCCTCCTTCCCGCAGCCGGCAGGGCTCAGAAGGCGCCCGCCATTCTGCAGGAATTTCCGCTCCGCCTCCACGAGAGGCGCAAAATACCCTATCTGAGATGCATCCCCGCCTGTCTCTGCCTTCCAGGCAAGCTTCACGAACAGGTCATTCATCGTCACGATCCCGAGGTCTGTCTCTGCGAGCGGCAGCACATATCCCTCTTCTCTTAAGATCCCCGCTTCCTCCGCCGGGCCGAATTCTCTGTGAAAAGATATCAGTTTCATACCATATCTCCTTTCCTTATCCGTTTTTTATCATACCATCCCCTCCCCGCCCCGACAATTCCGGAATTCCTTCGATTCAATCTCATTCCGCTGGAAGAGCCGGTATATGCGAAGCACACATCAGCCGGAAGTTCTTAGTGAGCCGTGTCCGGTCCGGACCGCGGACAGGACTGTCCGAGCCCGGCTCACCAGACCCTATGGTACACTTCGCGCGAGTTCCGCAGACGCGGTCCGTCAGGGCCGGATACGGGGAGCTTAGAACTTCCGTGCAGTGTGCCGAGCATATACCGGCCTTTTCCCCTGCAGAAAGATGGATGATAAAAAACGGCGGCCGTTTCAGGCCGCCGCGATGCAGTAGATCAGTGCTCCGAGGATCATTAGGATCCCGATGCAGGTCATAAGAAGCGCAAAGGTGAAGTTCCGGAGGATGGGCTCCGCCGCTGCCCGGGTCTCCTCCCGCAGCGCGAACAGGCGTCCCGCCTTCCGTCGCTCCGCGTCGTGCACCGGCACCTCTCTGATGAGGGTCATGCGCAAAAGGATCACCAGTCCGTCCACGCCTCCGGAGAGGACTTTCGTCAGGACGGAGGCTGTCAGGAGGATCCAGGAAGAAAGAAGTCTCAGGATCCGGTTCTCCCCAAAGAGCGCCGCCGCCGCGGGAAGAGTGCCTTCTCCGCGCTCTTCCGGGATGCCCGTCAGAGTTCTGCCCACTGGAGCAAGCACCCGGTTCTCTCCGAACACAGACGCCAGACCGCCGAAGAACGCCGGCAGGATCTTTGTCAGAAGCGGCCGGTACAGGCCCTCCTCCAGGTCAAGCTTCTCCGGCCAGAGATTTACGTATCTGCCATCTCTCAGCAGCACCCGCCGCACGAACAGAAGATACACTGCTGCGCCGATGCCGAGGGAGATCATCCCTCCCTTCAGGTTTCCCGGAAGGAAAGGCCGGAACTCCATGAGATCAGCTTCTCCGGAGAGAAAGGCGCCGGTCATGAAGGTGCCGAGGCGGTTCATGACCGCCGGCTGTCCGAGCAGAGGCATGGCGGCCGCGGAGCCGCAGACCGCAGAAGCGCTCAGCCGGTCCATGGAATACGCGGAGGCATCAAACGCCGCCTGCCGTTCTTTGTCCCGGTTCCGCTCGACGAACACCGCGATAAAAAGCTTCAGCATATAGGCGAAGGTAAGTCCTCCGGAGAAGAGGAAGATCCATTCCGCAGCCCGGAGGTACTGCGGGAGCCAGGCAAATCCCGCAGCGCAGGCAGCCGGAGCGCCGGACTCTTCCATGATCTCTGTCCAGACATGGATCCCTTCCACGATGCCCTCATGGAGGAGCGTCTTGCTGATATAGCCGTTGAAGAGCGGTACGCCGCTGATCCCCAGGGCTCCGAGGGCAAAGGCCGCCTTCAGCCCTGTCTTGTTCCTTCCCCATCCCCGGATATCGTCCAGGGTCAGGGCGTGAAGATTCATGACCACCACTCCCGCTGCCATGAAAAGCGTCAGCTTGATCAGGGAATGGTTCACCATATGAAGCATGGTCCCTCCCAGAGCCATCGCCCTGCCCTTTTCTTCTCCGGCCGCGGTGAGGAGCACCGTCATGGCAGTCCCTGTCAGGATGAACCCGATCTGGGACATGGAGGAGCAGGCGAGGGTCCGCTTCAGATTCACGGAGAACAGCGCCAGCACCGCGCCGAGGGCCATAGTGACAAGTCCCAGGGTGAGCACCAGGACGCCGAAGAAAAGATCCGCCGGGAGAAGCCACAGCGCTGTCATCAGGATCCCGTAGATCCCGACCTTGGTCAGGATCCCCGAAAGAAGGGCCGACGCCGGGGAGGGCGCCGCCGGATGGGCCTTCGGAAGCCATACGTGCAGCGGGAACATGCCCGCCTTGGCGCCGAAGCCGAGGAGAATGCAGACCGCCGCGGCAAAGATCCGTCTCCGGGACGGCTCATCTGAAATCCGGGAGATCTTTCCCGGAAGCTCCTGAAAAGCGAAAGTCCCCGCGGTGCTGTTTAAAAGGGCCAGCCCCATGAACAGGACCAGTCCGCCGATCACCGCGATAAAAAGGTAGGTATATCCTGCCCTTACCGCTGCCCTCGTCTCCTCGTGGATCACCCAGGTGAAGGAGGTAAAGGAGAGGATCTCAAAAAACACGAAGGAAGTCATGAAATCCCCGGAAAGCATCACGCCCTCCGTGGCCCCGAGAGTCATCAGGACAAAAAAGCGGTAGCGTTTCAGATTCTCCGGTTCCTCCCGGAAGTATTCCCTGGAAAAGACCGACGTAAAAAACCACATGAAGGCTGCGATCACGGCATAGACGCTCCGGAAGCCGTCCGTCATGAAGCTTAATCCCCCGGCAAGAATGCCCGGAACCGTTAATTCCGCATGTCCGAAGACCAGCGGCAGGGTCAGGAGAAGCTCCATTCCTGAAGAGAGGATCAGGAAAGCATCACCCGCGAAGCAGGAAAGACACGCAAAAAGAAACGGCAGAAAAACAACAAAAGCGATCAGCATAGTACGACCTGCCTGTCAGAGCCCCTCCGCGATGCGGCCGGTAAATTCAAGGACCGATGACGGAAAAAGGCCGAAATATAAATTGATGATACCGAAAAGCACGATGGGAAACAGCATGCGCACGCCTGCTTCCCGGATCTCCTTACCGTCCGCGCCGGTGAAGAGATCCTTTCCCTCCTTCGTCTCCTCCGATGCGGGAAAGAATGCCCTGGCCGAGATTGTCAGGGTGTAGACCGCGCAAAGGAAGGCCGCCGCGATGAGGCACAGAAGTCCGGTGATTCCCTCCCGGGTCCCGGCTCCGGCTGCCGCAGTGAGAAGTGCCCACTTCGAAACAAACCCGCAGAACAGAGGAATCCCCGTGAGGGAAAGAGCCCCCAGCGTGTAGAAGAAAAAGGTGACGGGCATCTTTCTGCCGGCACCGTTCACCTGATAGAGATAGGCCCGGCCTGTCTGATGCATGAAAGCGCCTGCGCAGAGGAACAGAGACATTTTGATGACGCCGTGGAACAGCATGTGGAGCAGTCCTCCCTTCAGTCCCCCGGGAGTGAGGAGCATGATCCCGAAGAGCATGTAGGAAAGGTTGCTGACCGTGGACCATGCGAGCCTGCGTTTGAAATGGCGCTCCTTCAGTGCCATGCAGGCGGCATAGACGATGGTGAAGCACACCGCTCCGAGACAGATCTTCTGTACGAAGGTCTCCTTCAGGAATCCGGGACCGTAGACAAACCAGGCGACCCTCGTAACAGCGAAGACGCCGGAATTCACCACCGCCACTGCGTGAAGAAGCGCGGTCACAGGGGTGGGCGCCGCCGATGCCAGCGGCAGCCATCTGCAGAGCGGAAACACTGCCGCCTTCGTGCCGAAGCCGAAGAAACCGAAAAGAAAGGCGAGAAGCAGCATCTGCCGCATCCCTTCCGGTTCGATCCCCGGGAGACCTCCGGAGACCGCCTCCGGCCCCAGACATCCGCCGAAAGCAAAATCCCCGCCGCCGGTAAGAAACGTCGTCAGCACCACCGGGAAAAATGCCGCTGCCGCTCCGCCGATGGTGAATGCCGCGTAGACACGGCCGGCGAACATGCTCTCATGGTCTCCGTAGTGCACCACCAGCGGCAGCGTCACCAGGGAGAGCATCTCGTAAAACACGTACAGGGTGGTCATGTTCCCTGCGAAAGCGACCCCCAGGGTGATGCCGTAGGTCATCACATAAAAAGCGAAGAAAGCATTCTTCCGCTTCTCTTCCTTCATGTATTCGAAGGCATAGAGAAGGACCGGCGGCCACATGACTGAGACCATCCCTGCAAACAGAGCCGCCATCCGGTCCAGGGCAAAGTCGACGGAAAACCCCCCGGTAAAAGAATAGATCTCTGCTTTTCCGGGCTTTACCAGGAAAAGCGCGGTCCAGACCAGGACCGACGTAAGACAGACCACTGCTTCTGTATAAAGCTCCCTGTTCCTGTCTTCCCGGAACCGGTGAAGGAACAGAAGGCCTCCGCCCGCCACCGGCAGAAGTACGGGGATCATAAGAAAAAACGGGCTCAACTGTACTGCCTCCATTTACTGTGATTACAAACTGATGAATCCTGCCTCTCTCAGAATCCTCTGACAAGCGTGAGACCGAAAAGGCCTGCTGCCAGGGAGACCGCGCAGAGACAGAACATGGGAACCGTCATAAGCCGGGATGGCTCGGCGCTCCCCGGTGCCAGATCCTCCCGGAACTCTTCCCCGGGAAAGAACGCATTCACCACCACCGTGAATAGGTACCCCGCTGTGAGCAGGGCCGAGATGAGAAGGATCACCGGCGGAAGCACCGCCCACACGCCCATGCCGTCTTTCAGAGCAGCGGAAGCGATGACCCATTTGCTTAAGAATCCGCCCATGGGCGGGATGCCCACCAGGGAGAGGGACGCCGCGGTAAAGAAGATCATCGTCTTCGGCATAAGTTTCCCGACACCGCGCAGTTCTTCCACCCGGTGTCTCCCGAGTCTGCAGATGAAGACGCCCGCGCAAAGGAACAGGCAGCCCTTTGCGGAAGCGTGGCTGATCACATGCAGCAGGGCTCCCTTCAGCCCATCCTCCGAGAGAAACGACAGAGCCAGCAGGATGTAGGAGATCTGGCTCACCGTGGAGTAGGCCAGCCGCTTCTTCGTGACCTTTTCCCGGAACGCCATCATCGACCCCATGAAAATGGTCAGCATAGCCAATGTCATCCAGGCGTACTGCACCCACGTCCCACGGATCAGCTCCTCTCCCACAGAGTAATAGACCAGCCGGATCACCGCGATGACGCCGGCCTTCGCTATGATCCCGGAAAGCAGAGCCGACGCGGGCGCCGGCGCGATTGGGTGCGCTGTCGGCAGCCACCCGTGCATGGGATAAAGACCCGCCTTGGTCCCGAAGCCGCTGATGCCCGCCATCACCGCCGCCAGCAGCACGGCCTCATGCCCTGCGATCTTCGCGGCGTCGAGAAAACCGCCCCGTACGAACTCCGCGCTTCCCTCCGCGAAAAAGTACACGAAAAATACGGCGAAAAGACCCATCAGCGCTCCCGCGATGGAGTAGAACAGGTATTTCAGCGCCGCGGCGATGGCCTCCTTCGTCATTTCCTGCAGCACCATCGGCATGGAGAGAAGCGTCAGCATCTCAAAGCAGAAATAGAGCGTCAGGAGATTTCCCGCGAAGCACACGGCAATGAGCGCCCCGAAGGACAGGAAATAAAAGGAAAAAAACATTCCGGTGCGCTCTTCCCTTTCCATGTACTCAAAGGCGTAGAAGCAGACCGCGGTGTAAAGCAGAAGTACCGCGGCGAGAAAGAAAATGCCCATGTCATCGGCCGCAAAGGTCATGTGCAGGTTCTCGGCGAGCGTCAGGAAAGAGACGCGTCCGCCCTGCAGCGCCGCCGCGGCGCAGAGCAGATCCGTCGCCAGTACGCATGCCCCGAGGCACCGGTTTCTTGTGCGGATCTGCATTCCGGAAACACAGACAAGTGTTCCCGCGAGCGCAGGGAAAAGACACGCAAGGATCATCAGCATTGTGCTGCCTCCCTTCAATTATTGTTTCAGAACATTTCAAGTCCGCTCCGGATCAGGTCCATATATCCCCAGGAAACAAGTCCCAGAGACAGGTTCATGGCTGTCAGGACCAGCATGGGGACTGTGTAGTTCATCCGGGAAAACGCGTTTCCCGGCAGGACCGCCTCATCAGTCTCCTCTTCGTAAATAAAGAGCGTTCAGAACGGAGCTCACCGCCAGCGCGGCCATCACCAGGATCAGCTTCTTCGCGCTGCCGCCGGAGACCGCCGCCATTCCGAAGAACAGCTTCGATGAAAAGCCGGCGAACACCGGAATGCCGATCATGGAGAAGGCACCGGCCAGGAAAAAGAAGCCGGCCAGCGGATTCTTTCTCCCGCTGCCCTGAAGATTCCGGAACTTCATACTCTGGTCTTCGGCCGTCTCCGCAAGGCGGGGCGTTGTGAGGAAGAGCATCGACTTGGTGACGGAATGCACCAGCATGTGGAACAGCGCCGCGGCGTACCCTGCGACCCCGCCGAGACCGATCCCCATATAGATGTAGCCGATCTGCGCCGCGGAGGAAAAAGCCACCATCCGGTTCAGGCTGTCCGCGTGCAGCGCCGAGACAGACCCCAGGATCATGCCGCAGAGCCCCAGCACCAGAAGGATATTTTTCAGGGGAAGCTGCTCGAACACGTCGATCCCCACTGCCCTCCAGTAGATCTTGAAGAGGAGGAAAATATAGCACTTCGACACCAGCGAGGAAAGCACCGCGGCCGATGTCGGCGTCGCCGAGCCGTAGGTGTCCGGCATCCAGTAGTGGAAGGGAAACAGTCCGCTCTTGATCCCGAGGCCGATGGTAAGAATCCCCAGAGTCAGTGAAAGGACCACCATGCTTTCACGGTTCCCGGCGAGCAGCGCGATCTCCTGCCGCATCGGCACCATGAGAAGATGGCCGGTAAGGCTGTAGAGCAGCACCACCCCCAGGAGGAACAGGCCCGAGCCCAGAAGGTTCAGGATCATGTACCGTACCGCCGCCAGAGTGGTCCGGCCGATCTCCCGGACGATCAGGATGCCGCAGCTTGTCAGCGTGAGGATCTCCAGAAATACATATCCCGTAAACACATCGTTGGTCCAGATAAGGGCCATCATTGCCGCGGTCAGAAGATTCAGCAGCGTGTAATACAGGTTGATCTTGCTCTCATCCATGTCCTGCCGCACGAAGCGCCGTCCGGCCAGCACGGAACAGAACAGGACCAGGAGGAAAAAGAGTCCCAGCAGGGCCTCCAGGACACCCGCCCGGATCTCGTTCCCCCAGGGCGCCGGAAACTCCCCCATCACATAGGTGAAGGACTCTCCCGTCTGAAGCACGTACCGGAGCACCGCCCCGTTCAGGGCGATGAGAAAGAGCTCGTACACCGTGGTGTACCGCTCCGCCTTCTTCCCGTCCAGCATAGTGCAGAGAACGCCCGAGAACAGGCTCAGCACAATGGAAAACAGCGGAAAATTCCTGACAAAGTCCAACTATCTGTCCTCCGTTTCATGCCTGGACATGGCATAGATGTCATCCAGGTTCAGAGTGTGGTACCGGTGGTACAGCCGGACCGTCAAGGAAAGCATGATCGCCGTGACAGAGACAGACACCACGATCCCCGTGAGGACCAGTCCGGCAGGTACGGGGTTGATGTAGGCCTCCGTGCTCTGAACACCGTCCACGATGATGGGCGCCTTCCGTCCTGAGATATAGCCCATGGAGGCAAGGAACAGAAAAGTGCCGGTGTCCATGATGTTCATGCCGATCAGCTTTTTGAAAAGGTTTCTGTGAAACAGGAGCATCGTGAAGCCGATGCCGAACAGGATCACCGCCCCCGCCTCCAGATAATTTGAGAAAAGATTACTGACCACCGCCGATGTTCCCCCTTCGGAAAAGACTGTAGAATCCATACATGGTAAAGGCCACCACCAGTCCCACCGCGATATCCAGCGGGAGGATAAGGCCGCCGCTGAAGATGGCGCCGGGCGTTCCCTTCGGGATATGGTTCTCAAGGCCGTTGGCACCAGTAAAGAAGACATAGCCCTTTGCAAAACTGTAAAAACCGAGAGCAGCAAAGGTGAGCACTGAGGAGAGCCGTGCTGTGATCAGCCGGTCCGCCTTTCGGAATCCGAAAGCGGAGGCGTAGATGATCATGCCGGCCCCCATGACAGCCCCGCCGGAGAAGCCTCCGCCCGGGGAATTCTGTCCGTTCAGCAGCACATAGATCCCGTAGAGCGCGACGCAGGGAATGAGGATCATACCGACCCTGTGGAGGATACTGTCTCCGCTGATCTCGTGGTAGCGCTCCTCCCGGATGAGATGATAGTCTTCGTATTCGGTCCGCATGTTCTTCCGGTCGACCCTCAAAAGGATCGTGACGCAGATCAGCGCCGTGAACAGCACGTGGGATTCTCCCAGAGTATCGAAAGCACGGTAGTCAAGGATCATCCCGCTGACGATATTCACCGCGCCGGTCTCCTCAAGTCCTCTCGTCACATAGCGCTCCACCACCGGAAGTGTCCGGGGATTCTCCGCGCCGAATTCCGGAAGATAAGCCACTACGAAAAGAAGCACTCCCAGCAGACAAAGACAGCTGAGCACCGCGGTCACCGCGTAGAATCTGTAAAACATCGTCCGCTCCATGCGGATCACCTTCTGCCCCCGGGCGGAGTGATCCACCTCGTCCTTCAGACCGCTGACCAGGTGCTTTCTCTCTTTCCGGCTGGCGTCCGGCGTCTCCGCCCCGTCGGAAAGATGCTCCAGCAGTTCCTCTTCTCCGTCCAGCCAGTGAAGAAATCTGCCGCTCATGACTGTTCCTCCTCTGCCTTCTGCTCCCGGTCCACCGCGTGGATCTTTCTCAGGGTCATCAGGAAAAGAGTGCCGCTGATGCCGGCCCCGACGGCAGCTTCGGTGATGGCGAGGTCCGGGGACTCGATGAGGATCCAGATGATGCACATCACCGAGCTGTAGGCCATAAAGAGCACCGAAGCCTGCAGAAGGCTGGAGGTCAGGTTCACGCAGACAGCGCACAGGATCAGGAGGACCAGAAGCACTCCCGCCAGAAGATCCGTGATACTCATCCCCGCTCCTCCTCTTCTTCTCCCGCTCTGTCCACCCTCCGGTACAGATGCGGGTTTGTATAGTACTCCGCCTGGCCCAGGAAATGGGTCGAGACCGGAGAAGAAAACCACATGAACACCACCAGCAGCAGGAGCTTCAGCGTCTCAGACAAGGCGCCGGAGGACACTGCAAGGCCGAGAGCCGTAAAAAACAGGCCGAAGGTATCGCCGATGCCCGCAGCGTGCATCCGGTTCATCACAAACCCGAAGCGGTACACGCCCAGCACCGCGCACCCGAAGCCGCAAAGGCCCGCCGTAAGACAGGCCGCCGTGATCCAGAACCGGATCCATTCCGCCGTCATGAATTTTCTCCCTTCTGTTCCGCTGTTTTCTCCTCCTCTTCAAACTCGCGCCGCTCCGGCTTCGGAGGAATGTAGGTCAGGGCCAGCATCAGCACCGCGACAAAACTGATCATGGTGTAGATCAGGCCCACATCCAGCAGATACGCTTCCTCCAGCTGCCGGGACAGCACCGCGATGGAGGCGATGACCATAGTCCCCAGCATGTTGACGCAGAGGATCCTGTCCGTCACGGTCTTCTTAAGCGCCGCGGAAAGAAGGACCATTCCGATCAGGAACGCCAGCGCGATCAGCGCCGCGCTGTACAGCATGTGATACGCTTCCTGCAGGCTCATTTTTCCTCACCTCCGTCCAGAAGTCTCAAATACTTCACGAAGCTCGATTCCTCCATTCCTTCCCCGTACTCTCTTTTCAGGCAGTGGACCACGAAATGGTCTCCCTCCTGGAACAGGGTGTAGGTTCCAGGTGTCAGGGTAATGGAATTTGCCAGCAGGACGTTCTGCAGCTCCGTCTTCAGACCGGAGTGGAACTCCACGATCACCGGCTCCGGTTTTTTCGACGGATCCAGCACCACGCCCATCACTGCGGCGGAAGCCTTCAGGATCTCCGCCACCAGGTTCAGCGTGTAGAGAAAGAATACAGGGAGGTTCCGCATGATCCGGATGTCGGTCTTTAAGGTATAGCCCACCGCCCGGTTTGCGAGAAGCAGCACGAGGGCAGAGATCGGAATGCCCAGAAGAATGAGCTCTACAGTGACCCTTCCGTTCAGGATCAGCCACAGAAGAAAGAAAAATATGATCATAAAACTCCCCTGATGACCCGCCGGATTCAGACGATTCATCAAAAATCTCAATCATTTACCACTGATTTTCCACGCTCTTTCAGAGCCTCAACACAGTATAGTCTTCTTTTCCGCCTTGTCAATAAAGGACCTGCAATCTTAGCATATCTTTTTCTGCATGTCTTTTGTCTGTATCTGTTTTGATCATAACCATCGAAATCATCGAACAGCAGCGCAGAGTCCGCGGAACAACTGCATTGAAAAAAGCCCCCCGGCATCAGCCGGGGGACTTCAGTAACTCAGGTATGCAGTTCAGTTCATCACTTCTTGTCTGCGATGGCTGCCTGTGCCGCTGCCAGTCTTGCGACCGGGACGCGGAACGGGCTGCAGGAGACATAGTTCAGGCCGATCTTGTGGCAGAACTCGACGGAGGACGGATCGCCGCCGTGCTCGCCGCAGATGCCGATGTGCAGGTTCGGGTTCACCGGCTTGCCGAGGTCGATGGCCATCTTCATCAGCTTGCCGACACCTTCCTGATCCAGCTTCGCGAAGGGATCGTTCTCGAAGATCTTCGCGTCATAGTAAGCGTTCAGGAACTTACCGGAGTCGTCACGGGAGAAACCGAAGGTCATCTGGGTCAGGTCGTTGGTTCCGAAGCAGAAGAAGTCTGCGTTCGCAGCGATCTTGTCTGCGGTCAGGCAGGCTCTCGGGATCTCGATCATGGTTCCGACCTCATACTTCAGATCGATGCCGGAGGCAGCGACTTCCGCGTCCGCGGTGGCCACGATGGTCTTCTTCACATACTTCAGCTCCTTCACGTCGCCTACCAGCGGGATCATGATCTCCGGAACGACCTTCCACTCCGGGTGCTCCTTCTGGACTTCGATGGCGGCGCGGATCACAGCCTTGGTCTGCATCGCGGCGATCTCCGGATAGGTGACAGCCAGACGGCAGCCTCTGTGGCCCATCATCGGGTTGAACTCGTGGAGTCCGTTGATGATGTCCTTGATCTCCTGGACAGTCTTGCCCTTGGCAGCTGCCAGCTTCTCGATCTCCGGCTCCTCGGTGGGAACGAACTCGTGCAGCGGCGGATCCAGGAAGCGGATGGTGACCGGGTTGCCCTCAAGCGCCTCATAGAGAGCCTTGAAGTCAGCCTGCTGATACGGAAGGATCTTGTCCAGAGCCTCTTCTCTCTCTTCGACGGTATCGGAGCAGATCATCTCGCGGAACGCGGCGATCCTCTCCGGATCGAAGAACATGTGCTCGGTACGGCAGAGGCCGATACCTTCAGCGCCAAGCTCTCTCGCCTTCTTCGCGTCGGTCGGAGTGTCGGCGTTGGTTCTGACTTTCAGCTTCCTGTACTTGTCGGCCCATGCCATGATGCGACCGAACTCGCCGGCGATCTGTGCGTCGACAGTCGGGATCACGCCGTCATAGATGTTGCCGGTGGTTCCGTCGATGGAGATGAAATCGCCTTCCTTGAAGGTCTTGCCGCCCAGCTGGAACTGCTTGTTCTCTTCATCCATGATGATGTCGCCGCAGCCGGAGACGCAGCACTCGCCCATGCCGCGGGCAACGACTGCTGCATGGCTGGTCATACCGCCGCGGACAGTCAGGATACCCTGTGCGGACTTCATGCCGGTGATGTCTTCCGGAGAGGTCTCAAGACGGACCAGGACGACCTTCTCGCCTCTCTCCGCCCATGCCACAGCGTCGTCAGCGGTGAAGACGATCTTGCCGCAGGCAGCGCCCGGGGAAGCGCCGAGGCCCTTGCCCATGGGGGTGGCGGCCTTCAGAGACTTCTGGTCGAACTGCGGATGAAGCAGGGTGTCGAGGTTTCTCGGGTCGATCATCGCGACCGCCTCTTCCTCGGTCCTCATGCCTTCGTCCACCAGATCGCAGGCGATCTTCAGAGCAGCCTGCGCGGTTCTCTTTCCGTTTCTGGTCTGCAGCATATAGAGTTTCTTGTTCTCAACGGTGAACTCCATATCCTGCATGTCTCTGTAGTGGTTCTCGAGGGTCTTGCAGACGTCGACGAACTGCGCGAAGGCCTCCGGGAACTTCTGCTCCATCTCGGTGATGTGCATCGGGGTGCGGACACCTGCCACAACGTCTTCGCCCTGAGCGTTGGTCAGGAACTCGCCGAACAGGCCCTTGTTTCCGGTAGCCGGATCTCTCGTGAACGCGACGCCGGTGCCGCAGTCATCGCCCATGTTTCCGAACGCCATGGACTGGACGTTGACAGCAGTTCCCCAGGAGTAAGGAATGTCGTTGTCGCGGCGGTACACATTGGCGCGCGGGTTGTCCCAGGAACGGAACACAGCCTTGATGGCGCCCATCAGCTGCTCCTTCGGGTCATCCGGGAAATCGGAGCCGATCTTCGCCTTGTACTCAGCCTTGAACTGATTTGCCAGCTCGTGAAGATCGTTCGCGTTCAGCTCGACGTCCTGCTTCACGCCGCGCTCTTCTTTCATCTTGTCGATCAGCTGCTCGAAGTACTTCTTGCCGACTTCCATGACGACGTCGGAGTACATCTGGATGAATCTTCTGTAGCAGTCCCATGCCCAGCGCTCGTTGCCGGACTTCGCTGCGATGACCTTGACGACCTCTTCATTCAGGCCCAGGTTGAGGATGGTGTCCATCATGCCGGGCATGGAAGCTCTTGCGCCGGAACGGACGGAAACGAGAAGCGGGTTCTCCTTGTCGCCGAACTTCTTGCCGGTGATCTCTTCCATCTTCACGATGTACTCATTGATCTGGCCCTGGATCTCTTCGTTGATCTCTCTGCCGTCCTCATAGTACTGCGTGCAGGCTTCCGTCGTGATGGTGAAGCCCTGCGGAACCGGAAGACCGATATTGGTCATTTCTGCCAGGTTCGCGCCCTTGCCGCCGAGGAGCTCACGCATGTTCGCATTGCCCTCGCTGAAAAGATATACCCACTTTCTAGCCATAGTTTTCCTCCTGTGGTTTAAAATACAGTTCAACATCTCTTATATTAGCACAAAACACAAAGAGGGAACAGTAAAGAATCTATAAATCGACCCTATCGTTTTTTCCGATAAGGGACCCTGCTCCGCCCGCCGGTATGCGTCGGGTCTGTCTCTTCCGCCAGCATGCCGGGGCGCAGGTTTTTTCTTTACATGTCATCCCGCAGCGGATATAATAGCAGTGTTTTAACCGCATGACCGACCGCAGCCAGCGGCCAGGATAAGGAGGAAAGAAAGACAATGGAATACACAATGGAAAAGATCGTAGCCCTCGCAAAGAACCGCGGTTTTGTTTATCCGGGTTCGGAGATCTATGGCGGACTTGCCAACACCTGGGATTACGGCAACATCGGCGTTGAACTGAAGAACAACGTCAAGAAGGCATGGTGGCAGAAGTTCGTGCAGGAGTCTCCCTTCAACGTCGGCGTGGACTGCGCGATCCTTATGAATACCCAGACCTGGGTCGCTTCCGGTCATATCGGCAGCTTCTCCGACCCGCTGATGGACTGCAAGGGATGCCACGAGCGTTTCCGCGCGGACAAGCTGATCGAAGATTTCGCTCAGGAGAAAGGCATTGCCTTAACATCCTCCGTCGACGGCTGGAGTCATCAGCAGATGCAGGATTTTATCCGCGAGAACAACATCCCCTGCCCGTCCTGCGGCAAGTCCGACTGGACCGACATCCGTGAGTTCAACCTGATGTTCAAGACCTTCCAGGGCGTCACCGAGGACGCGAAGAACGTGGTCTATCTCCGCCCGGAGACTGCCCAGGGCATCTTCGTCAACTTCAAGAACGTGCAGCGCACCTCCAGAAAGAAACTGCCCTTCGGCATCGCCCAGATCGGAAAGTCCTTCCGCAACGAGATCACGCCCGGAAACTTCACTTTCCGCACCAGAGAGTTCGAGCAGATGGAGCTGGAGTTCTTCTGCAAGCCGGACACCGACCTCGAGTGGTTCCAGTACTGGAAGGATTACTGCGTGAAGTGGCTCAAGGATCTCGGCATGAAGGAAGATTTCCTCCGCGCAAGGGATCACGACAAGGAAGAGCTGTCCTTCTATTCCAAGGCGACAACCGACCTTGAGTTCCTGTTCCCCTTCGGCTGGGGCGAGCTCTGGGGCATCGCTGACCGCACCAATTACGATCTGTCCCGCCACCAGGAAGTCTCCGGCGAGGACATGAACTACTTCGATGAGGAATCCAAGGAGAAGTACATCCCCTACGTCATCGAGCCGTCCCTGGGCGCTGACCGCGTGACCCTGGCCTTCCTCTGCAACGCCTACGACGAGGAGCAGCTGGAGGGCGGCGACGTCCGCACTGTGCTGCACTTCCATCCGGCGCTGGCGCCCGTGAAGATCGCTGTGCTGCCGCTGTCCAAGAAGCTGTCCGAAAAGGCGGAGGCTGTTCACGCGGAACTCAGCAAGTACTGGAACACAGACTTCGACGACAGAGGCGCCATCGGCAAGCGCTACAGAAGAGAGGACGAGATCGGCACTCCCTACTGCGTGACCTTCGACTTTGAGTCCGAGAACGACGGCTGTGTCACGATCCGCGACCGCGACACCATGGCGCAGGAGCGCGTTGCCATCGCAGATCTCCGGAATTATTTCCTGGACAAGTTCAGCTTCTGACTCAAAAAACAGCAGGCCCGACGGCCTGCTGTTTTTTTTGTTGAAGTGCCCCGTGAGAGCGGACTCCCGGAAGCTGATCGTCCTGCGCCGGAGAGTTTCACCGCGCAGTGCGGCGCCGCGCTGTTATCCGTTCATCATCTCCAGGATCTCCAGGGAGTGGAACTTCCTGTCCGTGTATTTTCTCAGGGACGCGTCCACATTCTTTCCAAGGTCCGAAAGGATCTCCTCCGTCACGCTGAAGCTGAACAGCTTCTCCAGCGGCGATGTACAGATGTAATTCCAGGTATAGGTGCAGTCGGCGCCGGAGGCGCCCGGCTCTCTTCCGCCGCGGTACAGGGGCGGGAGCGCGTCGTAGCTCCCGTCGGTCACCATCATCCGCAGCTCGAAGATCCGCCGGGTCAGAAGCTGCGGGATGGCAGGCTTCTGGAGCGCGAGGAAGCTCAGGTACAGAAGCTTCAGGATCCCCGGCTCCGGGGCGAATTCCCGGGCGTAGTAATCCGCCAGCTCGAGGAAATAGGTGGCGTAGCAGGTGGTGACCAGGTCCGCGGAGAGCTTCTCAAAATAATTCACGATCTCCGCTCCCTCCAGGCTGTAGGAATCCCTGCCCTGGAAAAGGGAGAACTTCCCATACGAAAAAGGCCGGGTGACGCCCATGAAAGGGCTCCCCGGCTTTCCTGCGCCGCGGGCAAAAAAGGACAGCTTCCCCTGTTCCATCGTCATCAGGGTCACTCTCCTGTCGCGCTCGCCTACCGGCATGGACTTGATCACCATACCGGTCACTTCCTGTACTCCGTTCCGCATCTGCCGCTCCAGTTACTTCAGTTTTTTCAGATCATATCCAAAGCTCTTAAGCTGCGTGTCGTTGTCCCGCCACTCTTTCCGCACCTTCACCCAGAGCTTCAGGTTTACGGGCGCGCCGCACATCTCTTCAATGGTCTTCCGGGCGCCGGTGCCGATGCGCTTCAGCATCTGTCCTCCTTTGCCGATGACCATGCCCTTGTGGCTTTCCCGCTCGCAGATGATCTCCGCATCGATATCGAAGGTCCCGTCCTCCCGCTCGTGCATCCGCTCCACTGTCACGGCGATGCCATGGGGCACCTCGTCTCTGAGGAGCCGGAGGGCCTGCTCCCGGATCAGCTCCGCGGCGATGTCGCGCATGGGTTCCTCCGTGACGGTATCCTCGTCGTAGAAAAGAGGGCCTTCCGGGAGGTACCGGAACAATGTCTCCAGGAGCATTTCCATGTTCTGGTGCTTCAGCGCCGAGACAGCGATCAGATCCGACGGGCGGACCGCCTTTTCATAGGCTTCGATGGACTGGGCCAGCGCTTTTTTGTCCTGCACCTTGTCCACCTTGTTCACCACCAGGACCAGGGGTTTGTTCACTTTCCGGAGCCGCTCCAGGATCTCCTGCTCGGAGGCGCCGAGATACGCTCCCGCCTCCACGATCCAGAGGATCACGTCCGCGTCGGCGATGGTCTTCTCCGCCACGTCCACCATGAACCGTCCCAGCTTGTTCTTTGCCCTGGTGAGGCCCGGTGTGTCCTCAAAAACGATCTGCCCTCTCTCGTCTGTATAGACGGTCCGGATCTGGCTCCGTGTTGTCTGCGCTTTCTCCGAAGTAATGGCGATCTTCTGTCCGATCAGATGATTCATCAGTGTGGATTTTCCCACGTTGGGGCGCCCGATCAGCGCCGCAAATCCGGATCTCATTCTTTCTTTCCTCTTTCTTCTGTCAGGTCTGTTTTCCTGTCATCCCCGGCCTCCAGGAGTGCGGATCATGCCGTGAACAGCGGGTTCACGTCCGTGAAGGCATCCGCCGCAGCGCGGATCTGCGCCTCGTTTCCGATCACGCATTTCACGCCGTCGGAAAGCACCGCCCTGAGAAGCGGCGCCAGCGCCCGGATGTCCTCCGGCACAGCGTCCAGGATCTCATCCCTCTCCCGCTGGATGTCTTCATCCGTGAGGTGTGAGTACCAGGCGGAAAGCCCACGGCTTCCTTTTCCCTGGGGCGTCAGCGGCATATCCAGCTCGCTGACCGCGCCGATGATGAACTTCGTCATCTCCCTCTCTTCTGCGGAAAAAGCTGCGGCATAGTCCGCGATCCCTTCATAGATCCCGTCGGTCTCCAGGAGCTTCGGATCCCGGTAGGAGACAAAGCCCGCGGCACCGCCCCGTCCGAAAGCGGCGGAACAGCCGTAGGCGCCGCCCTTCACGCGGATATTGTTCCATAAATAATCGTAGCTCAGAAGGACCTTCAGGATCCGGAGAGCGCCGGTGTATTTGAACCCATGGTTTTTGAAATTGCCGATCCGCGCCACATAGTTCACCAGAGAGGCGCTGGTCCAGGCTTCCCTCCGCACCTGGGGAACGAAGGTCTCTGTCTCTGCCTGCTGTTCTGCTTCCGGCCAGCGCGTCCTGTAGCCGCGGAACGCATTCCGGAAAGCTTCGAAGCCCTCCGCGTCCGCCGTCACATGAACGGTAAGATTACCGGCGGTAAAGATCTTTTTCACCAGCCCCTGCAGAATGGCTTCTGTCTTCTCTGCTTCCCCGTCGAAATCAGCGCACAGACGCTCCAGCATCCGGTAATACGCGATCCCCTTCGTGGCGTCGCTGAACAAAGACGTCCTGGAAAGGCAGCTTCCCGCCCGCACCAGGGCTGCCGTATGCCCGGAGGACGTCAGCCTGTCCTTCAGGCCCGCTTTCACTTCCGCGGCGATATCCTTCAGGCGCTCCCGGTCCGTCAGCTTCGTGGTGAGGAGCATCTCCCGCATTGTATCCAGGGCAAAGGGGATCCTGTCGTACAGGACTTTCCCGAAGCCGGCAAACACGAGGGTGACCTTGTCACCGCCGCTGTAGTCCGCGTAGCTGTCCATGCCGAAGCTGATGCCTCCGCTGCAGCGGTTGATCAAGGTCGACAGTTCCGCGTAGCTGTGTTGTTCGGTGTCGATATATCCGAGGGAATCCTTCAGGAGGGCAAGGTAGGGGAATTCCTCTTCTTTCAGGAAACTGCAGTCGAACAGGACCCGCAGATAAGCGATCCCGGAGGTGAACACGTCCGACCAGATCACTTTCACGCCGTCTTCTTCCCGCTCCTCAAAGATCACCTTTTCCGCCTGGCGGGTGATGTCGCTCCGCTTCAGCAGCGGGATCTTCCGGAGATCCTCCGGAGAGGACGGCTCGCTCTGGTAGTCCTTCAGTTCCTTCGTCGCTCTTACCAGCGCTTCTGTTTCCTCCCGGCTGAGGGAGGCTTTGATCCCGGCCAGCTTCTCTTTCAGCTCCAGGTCCTTTTTCTCGGTCAGTCCCCGGACGGGTCTCATGATGATCAGGGCCCCGTTCCTGTTCTCCAGGAGTTCTTCCCGGATCAGCTTTTCAAAGAAGTTTTCATCCACCTTGCGGTAGAGTTCCCGGAACAGGTCGTCAAACTTCAGATGCATGCAGGGATCCTCGTCGTAAAGCCAGCTGTTGAAGCATTCGATCCCGTACATCAGACCCTTCGGATAGGAGCCGAAGTCCGCTTCTCTCGCCCGGAATTCCGCAGCGTTGATTGCCGCTTTCAGCATCTCATGGTCCAGTCCGCCTTCGGAAAGCTCCTTCAGCGTTTCGAACAGCACCCTGGTGCATTCATCCTTCTTTTCGGGAGCGCTGTTCTTCACCGTCACAGTAAAATACGGCTCCCGGATCCCGTTGGCGTATCCTCCGTAGACATCGTCCCCCAGACCGGCGTTGATCACTGCTTCATGCAGCGGCGCGCCCGGCACTTCCATCAATACATAGGAGAGAGCCTGGAACGCGTTGTATCTGACAGGATCCAGCTCGGCGCCCACACGGACATTCCAGGAATAATAGACCGCGTTCTCAACGGACTCGCTCTCCGAAAGAGAATACTCGCAGACATGTTCTTCAAAGCTCTTAAGATCCGCCGGAACGGGGATCACGGAATCCGGTTCCCTCCGCTCAAAGGACGAAAGATAGGCTTCATCAATGTAGCGGAGCTGTTCCGCCATGTCCGTATCTCCGTAAAGATAAATATACGAATTGGAAGGATGATAATACCTGGAATGAAACTCCAGATAGTCCTCGTAGGTCAGGTCCGGGATCCTGTCCGGATCGCCGCCGGAATCCTCCGCGTAGGGATGTCCCGGAAACAGGGCCTCTCCGACAGCACGCTCCAGCACGCCGTCCGGGGAGGAGTAAGCGCCCTTCATCTCGTTGTACACGACGCCGTTCAGCCGCAGTTCTCCGGAAGGATCGTCCAGCTCATAATGCCATCCCTCCTGGCGGAAGATCTTCTCCTCCCGGTACAGGTTCGGATGAAATACCGCGTCCAGATACACATCCATCAGATTTCTGAAATCCGTGTCATTGCAGCTCGCCACCGGATAGATGGTCTTGTCCGGATAGGTCATGGCGTTCAGGAACGTATTGAGAGATCCTTTGACCAGCTCCACGAAAGGATCCTTGGAGGGATATTTTTCCGATCCGCAGAGCACTGTGTGCTCCACGATGTGCGCCACGCCGGTGGAATCCCTGGACGGTGTGCGGAAACCGATGGTAAAGACCTTATTGCTGTCGCCGCAGAGCAGCAGAAAGATCCTGGCTCCTGTTTTCCGGTGCGCCATTGTCACTCCGGTAGCCCGGATCTCCGGGATCTCTGTCTCTGTCAGATATTCATAGGCGCTGAGTGTCTTCAGCTCTTCCAGCTGCTTTTTCATATCACGGTTTTCCGCCATTCTTTACAACCTCCCGAAAAACTTGTCCTTCACGATCGCGATGCACTCTCTCGTAACGAAATGGGCAAACATCACCGGATCGCTCGGCGCGGCGATGCCGCAGTACTCTCCGCCTGTCATTTTTTCCGCCATGTGCATCGCCCGGAACAGATGATAGTCCGCGCTGAGGATCGCCACTCTGACCGGCAGCCCTTCCGCCTGGATGATCGAGGTCCCTTCCGGCGCCTTTTTTGCAGCCCTGCTGCGGGCACTTTTTTCTCCCGCACGGATACGTCCGATCAGCGCATCGCTGTACAGAAGATTCTCATAGGTATTCTTTGACTGGATCTCCAGGAGCAGCCGGTCTTCCGGCACACCGTTGTAGACCAGGTAGGCCCCCATGGCCTCCGCCTCCGTCACCGGTTCTTTCGGGCCTTTCCCGCCGGAAAGGACAAAGCGCGTTCCGGGATTCCGGTCAGAGAAGCGTATCGTTTCGTCCAGCCTCCGCTTCAGGGAGGGTGACAGACTGCCGTCCTCCTTTACCGATGCCCCGAGCACAATGCAGAACTCGGGATTCCGCACTTCCTCCTGGCTCATGCCGGTAGCGATCAGGATCCCGGAGGCGATCATCACTGCCATTCCGGCAAAAGCTGTGGTGTGGAGGGCTGTCACCAGCCAGAGCGGTGTCATCCGCAGGCTGCGCCGGTATCCCCATGCCGCAGCTGCGTTCAGAAGGAAAAAGGCTGTAAAAAACAGCCAGATCCAGTGCTGCTGCACAAGGAATCCAGAATACACAAGAAGCAGGATCCAGTAAGCCGCGCACAAGGCGGTCAGGGCTCCGAAATAAAAGGTCATTCCTTTGTCTCCATACGAATCAGGTCACCTGGCTCCGGCGCGGGATCCATCAGGACATGCAGCTCCTCCAGCGGATGGGGAGCGCTCTCCATGTCTTCACCTTCGCCGTTCCGGATCCCCAGGACCATACTTGACACATTGCGGAAGTCTTTCTTCATGATCTCCACTCTGTCGCCGGTGCAGAACTTGTTTTTCTGCCGGAACAGGGCGCGCCCCTCTTCATCAGTGCGTTCCACCGTCCCGAGGTAGGTCCAGCTCCGCACATAGGTGTTGCTGTCATAGATCTGCGCGCTGCTGTCCGGTCTCCCGAAATAAAACCCGGTGGTGAATTCCCGGTAAGTGCACTTCGCGATCTCCTCCTCGTACAGCTTAAGGTGCTCCCTGTAGAGGGCGGGATCCTCAAACCAGTCGTCAATGGCTTTCCGGTAGCTCCGGGCAGTCACGGCGGCGTACAGCGCCGTCTTCATCCTTCCCTCGATCTTGAAGCTCCGGATGCCCGCCTCGCAGAGTTCCGGGATATGGCCGATCATGCAGAGATCCTTCGAGTTGAAGATATAGGTTCCTCTCTCGTCCTCTTCCACCGGTATGTACTGTCCCGGCCGCTTCTCCTCCACCAGAGCGTATTTCCAGCGGCAGGGATGGGCGCAGGCCCCGCGGTTCGCGTCCCTTCCGGCGAGGAAGCTGCTGAGCAGGCATCTGCCGGAATAAGAAATGCACATGGCGCCGTGGACAAAGGCTTCGATCTCCAGCTCCTCCGGGATCCTGTCCCGGATCTCTGCAAGCTCCTTCAGGGAAAGCTCCCTTGCTGCCACGACACGTTTTGCGCCGAGCTGGTGCCAGAACTGGAAAGTCCCGTAATTTGTGTTGTTCGCCTGGGTGCTGATGTGGAGGTCGATCTCCGGGCAGATGCGTTTTGCCATCATAAACAGTGCCGGGTCCGAGATGATCAGTGCGTCCGGGCGGATCCCGGAGAGCTCCCCGAAATACTTTTCAGCTGCAGCCAGGTCTTCATTGTGAGCCAGGATGTTCACTGTCACATAGACCTTTTTTCCCCGCGCGTGGGCGTAGGCGATCCCCTCCGCCATTTCCTCCGCCGAAAAATTCTTTGCCATGGCCCTGAGACCGAAAGCTTCTCCGCCGAGATACACGGCATCCGCGCCGTAATCGATGGCGGTCCTCAGCACGTCCGGGCTCCCTGCAGGCAGCAGAAGCTCCGGTTTTCTGATCATTTTCTGCATGTTTCTCCTTATCTCTGTAAAGATCCTGTCCACTGTTCTGTCTTCACCGTCAGCGCCGTACCGTCCCCGCAGGGCGTCACGGAAGTCCTCAGTCCCTCCGTGTGTGTCAGCACGTACAGGTACTCCCGCATTCTGGAATGGATGGTCCGTTCCCGCCGGTCCAGGGCATAGCGCGATTCCGCGATCGTCCCCTCCTGAAGAACATTGTCGGAGACCAGGACACCTCCGGTTTTCAGACATTTTAAAAGATGCGGAAGCCAGATCAGGTACTGACCCTTGGCCGCATCCAGAAAAATAAGATCATATTGCTCCGGCGGAAGTCCGGGCAGAAGGATGCCCGCGTCGCCCTCCAGCAGACTGATCCGCCCGGAAAGTTCCGCGCGGTCAATGTTTTTTGCTGCCGCCATGATCCTGGGCGGCCAGTTCTCAATGGTCATGATCTCCGCCTCCGGCGCGGCTTTCGCCATCACAATGGCGGAGTACCCTGCGCCGGCTCCCACTTCCAGGATCCGTTCCGGGCGGATCATCGCGATGACGGTCTTCAGCAGCGCCTCCGTGTCCCTTCTCATCACCGGGACCTCGTTCCGCACGGCTTCCCTGCGGATCTCCTCCGTCACCGCGTCATTGCCCGGATCCAGGGAATCGATATATTCCCGGATCCTTGTGTCACGGGTCACTTTTTCCCCTCCTGGCTGCTGTCAGGCCCGGCGTTCAGCTCCTCCAGGATCTCCTTCACTGTCTCCGACGTGTTCAGGAGATAGCTGCCGGGCTTCACCGTCAGGCCGAAAAAAGCCGCCTGGGCACGGAACGAAGCCGTGCTGCGGATCAGTCCCTTTTTAAGGAGCAGCTCCGCCGCCTGCGCAGTGTCCGCATTCTGCGGGATGGTGACCCGGATCTCCCTGCCGGGAGCCTCCTCCGCGCTCTGGCTGTAAAACAGTTCGTAGCCGAAACTGTAGGCGGCTGTGACACCGCGATACAGGACCAGAAGGAGGAGCGTGTAGATCAGGATGCGTGCCGCGATCACCATCATGCCCGAGGAAAGCCTGTTCAGTTGTTCCGAACCTCGTGTCGTCTTTCCCATGTTCTCAGTCGATTCCCATAACGATCGGAAGTATCATCGGGTTCCGCTTCATGCGCTTCCAGAAGAAATCTGAAAGCTCATCCCTGAGGATCCCTTTCAGCTTGGTCCAGTCGCTCACCCTCGCGCTCAGAGAGTCCTCCACCGCTGTCTGCGCGATCATTCTCGCTTCCTCCATCAGGTCCTCGGACTCCTTGACATAAATAAACCCTCTGGAGACGATCTCCGGACCGGCGATGAGGCGGTTCGTTCCGCGTTCCAGTGCGATAGTCACGATCATGATACCATTCTGGGCAAGATTCTGTCTATCTCTCAGGACCACATTGCCCACGTCGCCGACGCCCAGTCCGTCCACCATGATGCCGCCGGCCTGCACACGTCCTGTGATCCGGCAGGAATACGCTGTCAGCTCCACCACATCGCCTGTGGACATGAAAAGGATATTTTCCTTCGGAACGCCCACGGCCTCCGCCAGCTCCACCTGCGCTTTTCTGTGACGGTATTCACCGTGCACCGGGAGTGCGAACTTCGGGCGCAGCAGGGAGTACATCAGCTTGATCTCCTCGGCGCAGGCATGTCCGGAGACATGTGTGTCCTGGAAGATCACTTCCGCTCCCTGGATGGAAAGCTCATTGATGACCTTGTCCACCGCCTTCTCGTTTCCGGGAATGGGATGGGAGCTCATGATGATCACATCGTTCGGGGTGATGGTCACCTTGCGGTGGATTCCGCTGGCCATCCGGGACAGAGCTGCCATGCTCTCTCCCTGGGAGCCTGTGGTGATCAGCACTGTCTTTTCCGGCGGATAATTCTTCAGCTGCTCGATATCGATCAGTGTTCCCTCAGGGATCGAAATGTATCCAAGCTCGTTGGCGATACCGATGACATTCACCATGGAACGGCCTTCCACCACGACTTTTCTGCCGAACCGGTACGCGGTGTTGATGATCTGCTGCACACGGTCCACATTGGAGGCAAAGGTCGCCACGATGATCCTGTTCTTCTGGTGTTCCGAGAAGATCATGTCGAAGGTCCTGCCGACCGTGCGCTCCGACATGGTAAATCCCGGACGGATCGCATTGGTGGAATCGCAGAGCAGCGCGAGAACGCCGTTTTTCCCGAGTTCCGCCATCCGCTGCAGGTCTGCGGCTTCTCCGAAGACCGGCGTGTAATCGATCTTGAAATCTCCGGTGTGGAAGATCACT
>CACZFV010000028.1 GCA_902780465.1 uncultured Lachnospiraceae bacterium | reverse complement strand
GCGGTAAAGGGATCCGTCACGCAGGCGTACACCGCCATGACGCCGCCCAGGGAACAGCCGCTTCCCGTTACCCGGGTCATCATCTCCGAGCCGCCTTCCGTGCGGACGATGATGCTGCCGTCTGTGACAAGATCCGACGCTCCGGAGACCGCCACTGCGCCGCCGGTATAGTTTGCCAGCTCCACGGCAGCTTCCGCCGCCTGATCCACAGATTCCGTGGAGTCCACGCCCCGCGCCTTGTTCGCGAAGGTCCCGCTTTCGATCTTCCAGAGATTCCGGAGAGCGATGATCTCCGATGCGTTGCCGCGGATGATCTTCGGTTTGTAAGGTCTGGTCGCGGTCAGGATCTCGGTCCGCAGAGACCCGATCCCGATGCCGACGGGATCCAGCACACAGACCTTCCCGGCTTCATGGGCTGCCTTTGCGGTGCGCGGCAGCGTCTCCCTCGAGATGGGAAGCAGCGTCCCGA
Source organism: uncultured Lachnospiraceae bacterium (assembly GCA_902780465.1). Taxonomy (GTDB): domain Bacteria; phylum Bacillota; class Clostridia; order Lachnospirales; family Lachnospiraceae; genus Moryella. The sequence continues at coordinate 19,353 of CACZFV010000028.1, read as the reverse complement.
CATTGCAGTAGACCGCGTTCCCGGCGGATACCAGGAACTCTCCCTCATCCGGCAGGAACACCATGGCCGCCGAGCCGCCTACCGCAAGCTGGGCATTCGCCACAAAGTTCATCGTCACCGTGTTTGTCACAGACCCGGCCATCGGGTTTGTCTCTTTCACCGCCCGGACCGCGTCCAGGATCTTTTCCCGGAGCATTGCTTTCTTTTTTTCTTCTGCCATTCTCAACTGCCCTCCTGAATTGTCCCACTGAGATATATTTCAGAGAAAAAAAAGGAAAGCACGAAGACACATACCCAAGGTGGTATGCCCCTTCGTGCTTTGCACTCTGTAATATTTCATAACACCGGGGATTTCTTCTGTCAAGACCCTCACCGGTTTTCAGAAGGATCAGGTCTGGGTGTCCGGACATCAGTATTTTCGGCTCAGGATCTTATAAATAATAAAATACAGCACGGAGATCCCGCACATAATATAGAGACAGAGTAATCCATAAGATTTCATTCCCACAGACTGCAGCACGATCCCAAGGACCGCCAGGGAAATGACAGTGATGATCAGTGTCATGCTCCTGGATTTATCCGCAATGTAGGCAAGCCGTTCATCCTGATTAGCGATCTCCAGCTGACGGGCATACTCCGGGTCATGTGTGATCCGCCACTCTCCAATCAGCCGGTTTACTCCGTAGGCGAAAAGACCGGCGCCGATCGCGCAGACTGCCACTGTCAGATCCATCCAGGCATTGATGACCAGGACAGCAGCACCCAGTACTGTCATCAGAATATATACGAATCTGGGATAAGTACCCTTCATGATCCATTCTCCTCCTCGTAAATAAAGATATCTTCAATGTGAAGATCAAACGCCTGAGCCAGTTTGAAAGCCAGCATGATGGAAGGATTGTACCGTCCGCCCTCCAGTGAAATGATCGTCTGCCGGGTGACTCCCAGGAGATCTGCCAGATCCTGCTGTGTCATGCTCCGGGCTTTTCGCAGTTCCGAAATACGGTTCTTCATAAACACCTCTGCAAATAAAGTAAAGCTCGCTTTACATACTGAACATAATACAGCATGTCCTGTATGTCAAGCGAGCTTTACATTCTTAATGTAAACCTTATTATTTTGTAATGTGTGCGCTGTTTTTTTCTCTGATAAGCTGCGTTCTTTCGCTTTACTGCAGTCCCATGATCCCGCTGAACCGGTTGTAATGGATCGGGATCACGACGTACTTGTTTTCTGCTGCATTTGCCTGCGCTTCCGTCACCGCGTAGGGATACCTTATTTCGCCATTGATCACATCAGCCCCTGTCCCGTAATGCCACGGCTGCGCCGGATCCTTCCAGTTGTCGAAGTAGAGACCTTCGACCAGCTGAAGCTCCTCCCCGTCGAACCGGAAGATATTGATGACGGTGTTCGAAGCGCCGCTGCTGGCTTCGTTCTTCAGATAATTTCCCTCACACAGGCTGAAACGGTTCCGGGTAAAGCCGTTCAGGAACTGCACCGCCTTCCCGTCCTTCAGCGTGTGTGTCTTCTCCGAGCAGAAGCTCCTCTGTCCCGTTGCCGTCGAGGTCGGTCAGCCAGTATCCGCAGTTCTCGTAGGAACCCGTCCGGGTCAGTTCATAGATCAGGCCATGGTTCTCCCGGAACGTGTCCGGATCCTGCGCCAGATTGCAGTCGATATACTCGCGGATGATGCTGCCGTACGCGTCGGGGATGGCTTCTCCGGTGATGTTCACCAGCGTCCCGCCGATATACTGGCTTTCCGCCATGTAGCCGTCTTCGTCAAAATAATAGTTCCGTCCGCTGATGGTCTGCCAGGTGCTTTGCGGCCAGGTACCGTCATCATTCCGGTACCACCAGCCCCGGTTGTTCACCTGCCACGATCCGGCAAACGCAGTGCATGCAGATCCCAGGGTCAGAACAGCGCAAAGCGCGGTAAGAATTGTTTTTTTCATTTCCGCAGATCCTTTCTTCTGATGAAATCTTCGATGATCCTATTATAGCATTTCCCGCAAAGATTGTATAAAGAACGGCCGGAAGGAAGGGGCTTCTGAGATTCTCTCTTGCAAGAAAAGGTAATAGTTGGTACATTAATCGACAGTAAAGAAGAATGCGGGAGAGGTATCAGAATAAAATGAAGAGATTCCTTTCAAAACTGAAGAAACTCTTTTCAAAACTGAAAAGACTTATATCCGGCTCCCGGATGGCCATGGTACTGACCGGCGTCGCAGTCTACACCCTGCTTTGTTTCGTTTACTGGATGGTAGAGATCGGGCCGGGAGGAAAGAAAAGTTTTCTGGACATCCTGCTCTGGAACAACATCAATATTATTTTCAGCCGGGGCTACACAGACTACGTTCCCACCACCTGGAAGGGCCGGGCGCTGCTGATGATCTTCGTTCTGTTCAGCATGCTGTTCCTGTCCACCATGATCGGCTTCATCTCGTCCAGAATCAGCGAATACAGAAACAGTCCCGTAAGGAGGATCAGAAAAGTGCAGGAACTCTCCGATCACGTTGTTATTATCGGCTGGAAAAATGATATTAAGACCCTGATCACGGACATCATCCGCAAGTCCCCGAAACTCACGGCGGAGGACATTGTCCTCGTGAACAATGTGAGCGACCTGAAGATCCAGACGCTTCTGATGGACAAGGAGCTGAAGGGGATCAACTATATCCGCGGCGAATTTACAGAGGAACAGGTTCTGCAGAACGCCAATATCCGGAAAGCCTCCACGGCGCTTGTCCTTGGGGAAGCCCAGGAAAGCCTGGACGCGGAGCTGGTGGACTCCCGCATCTTTGTCTGTACCTTGATGATCAAGGCCATGAATCCGCGCTGCCACGTCTGCGCCCTGGTGCAGACGGAGCGCTACCGGAACTACCTGGAGGCGCAGAAATGCGACGAGGTGATCTACACGGAAGAGTACAGCCGTTACATTCTTTCCACCGCCACCAGCTATACGGGCATGGCGAATGTTCTCCGGGCCATGTTCGGTACCAGCAACGGGATCAGCGTCCAGATCCAGCCGGTGGAGTTTTCGTGGAGGAACAAGACCTTCGGAGAGCTCTCCCGGTACTATAAGGAGAAGGGAGCAATGGTCCTCGGCGTACTGGAAAACATGGGAGCCGAGAATACCATCAAGCACGCGACCCTTGCCGAGGCCATGAAATCGGACAACTACGGAGAGATCATCCAGAAGCTGAAGACCGTAAAAGATGCCGAGCTGAACCATCCCATGCTGAATCCGCCGGATGACTATGTTCTCGGAAGAAACATGGGCGTGATCATGCTGGCAGAGGACAAGTGACAAAGTGCCGGCAAAGGAGAGAAGACAATGCGATCTGACGAAGATATGATCCGGGGGCTGAAGACCTTCAAGCTTTTCAGCAGGCTGCCGGATGAGGATCTGGCCTGTCTGGCCGAGGTCATGGAAGAGAAAAACTTTCCGGCGGGAACAGTGATCCTGCGGGAGGGAGATTCCGGGGATCAGATGTTCCTGCTTCTGGAGGGGAGTGTGGACGTGCTGAAGACGACGCTCTTCGGGGAGCCGTATGTCACGGCGTCCCTGAAGGACAGTTATCACTGTTCCTTCGGTGAGATGGCTCTCATTGACGAGGGGACCCGGTCCGCCACGGTGCGGGCGAAGACCGACTGCCGCACCCTGGCTTTGAGCGCCGAACAGTTTAAGCGCTTCTGCAGGGAGTATCCGGGGATCGGAGTGGAGCTGCTTATGGCAGTGTCCGCGACACTAGTCCGGAACCTGAGGGCCGAGAATGAGAACCTGAGGATCGTCTACCAGGCGCTGATCGAGGAGATCGAGGCGCACTGAGTACGTTTTAAATTATAAGATATTATTAGTGGCGCATGGAGATGAACGGCGGGATAAGCTGTGACTCTCCATGCGCCATATCTGTCTTTATATAAGGAATCTCAGCTTAGCTCCTTTATGAAAAGCTTTAGAAAAACGTATTCACATAATCACTTGGTTTTCTGTACAATAGAAACAGCAGATCTTCAGCCGTACAGAGAACGGATGCAGCTTCATGACAGGAGGAGAAGCAGATGACGCATAATTATGACGTAAAGCTTACAGTGGTGAGCAGCCAGTGTCCGAAATACAAAGCGGGCGATGTGGTCCGTTTTGAAGGTGCTTTTATTAACAAAGAAGAGAGTGCCGCTCTCTGTATGGTCGCGCTGAACGCAGTCTATCCTTTTGTCTATGCGGTACGCCGCGGCGGCGACGTAAAAGACGGCCTGATCCAGTGCCCCGACTGCAGCGAGTGCGTGACTTTCAGAGTGGAACGTGCATAACTTATCACAGAAGGGAGGACGCAAATTGAAAAAGACGATCGCATTATTCTTAAGCGCCGTACTGTCCGCATCCATGATCTTCTGCTCCTGCGGAAAGCAGGGGCAGGGAAACACTGCACCGGCGGAAACCACCGGGGCAGCAGCCGCTGAAACAACTGCGGGAACCACCGCAGCAGCGGCAGAAACAACTGCGAAAGAAACCGCTCCGGAACAGGTGCTGCCGGAGAAGGCAGTGGAGAAGGTGATCGAAGCGCCGCAGATCAAAGCGGCGGATTTCCCGGTGACGGACGGTTCCACCGCCACACTGCCTCTCGCCTGGATGCTGTACCGCCTCTGCACCGGGGAGAACCAGGCGGCAGCGGAAAACGCCATGGGTTTCACCAAGACCAACAACGCCTACATCCGCCTCATGGATAAGGAGGCGGACCTGGTCATTGCCTACGAGCCCGGTCCCAACGCGCAGGAAGACCCGCGCTTCAAGGACCTGGAGCTGAAGCCCATCGGTCTGGACGCCCTCGTGTTTCTCTGCAACACTGAGAATCCGGTGCAGTCCCTGACATCGTCCCAGCTGAAGGACATCTACACCGGGAAGATCCGGAACTGGAAGGAAGTCGGCGGGGAGGACGCGGAGATCATCGCCTTCCAGCGGGAAGTGAACTCCGGATCCCAGACCCTGGTGGAAAAGCTCCTGATGCAGGGAACACCCATGATGGACGCCCCCGGCGAACTCCGTCCGGGAGAGATGGGCGAGCTGGTGGACAGCGTGGCCCGCTACTCCAACACGAGAAATGCCCTGGGCTATTCTGTCTACTACTACGCCCGGAACATGTACCAGCGGCCGAATCTCAGGTTTATGGCGGTGGATGACGCCGCTCCTTCCCCGGAGACTGTCCGGGAGGGAAAGTATCCCTTTGTGAATCCCTTCTACGCCTGCGTGCGGAAGGACGAGCCGGAAGATACGGAAGCGCGGAAGCTGTTCAACTGGCTTGCCGGAGAAGACGGACAGTCCCTGGTGGAGGCGATGGGCTACGTCAGCGTCGACAAGGCGGAAAAGAAGCTGCCCGAAGGCCTTGACGGACGGGTGTCCCTGGAGACCGGACGTCTGGAGGGGAATACCCGGCGTCTTGCGATCAGCGGTCCCTACTTCGACGGAGACGCGGGAGTTGTTATTCTGGACGAAAACTTCCAGGTGGTGGAAAGGATCGACGGGACAAAGATCCGGGCAAGAGAAGACATCACGCGGATCCGCGGCAGTGTCTTCCCGGCAGGGCTTCCGCTCTTTATCGGAGCAGAACGGGGCGAACACGAAGACGTCCATAACATCATTGGCCTCTATGACATCGACCGGAAAGAATGGGCTGTCGAGCCGGAATACGATTACTGCTACACGGAAAGCCTGGACGGGGAGCACGCCGTCTACTATATGGGCAAGTGGTACTGGGAGGAAGAGGAAGAGAAAGAGAACAGCGTGTATACCGTTGCCGTCTATGACGACACGGGCGCGCTGGTCCGGACGGTGGATATTCACTCCGACGAGGAATTCAATGAACTTGTAAGGAATACCTCTTACCGGGTCCACGGGCAGAGCACCTGGAACGATGAGCAGAACACCTCGGTCATTGATGCCGGAAACGGGATCACGGTCACAGTGCATTACGACGATGATTCGTTGAAGGAAGCTGCTGTCCTGAAACAGAACGGCACTGTCGTGGCGGAAAGCTCCTACATGATGGTACGTCCCTTCATGGTCGATGAATCGGATGAGGATTTCATCCCCGCAGGCTGGTGGCTCGTCACAATGAACAATTACAAAGAGGACGATCAGGGAGAGGCCGTTTATGAAGACGCCGGCTTCGTGATCACCGACCGGGACGGCAATATCGTCTACAGGGAAGAGGGCTCACCCTATTCTGTCACCCTGGTGGATGAGAATTTCTGCGTCTTAAACGACTGGAATTCCGGAAAGTATATTATAAAGGACTACAGCGGCAGGGAGCTCTTCAGCTGGATCCAGCCGGAGCAGAACGAATACTGGTGATCAGGACAGGAGACCGAAGATGAAAAGACTGAACTGGAAACAGATCCTGAGCATGGTCATGCTTTCCGTGGTGCTGACCGTTGTTACGGTGCAGGCTGCGCGCTTTATCCCCCGGTTTTTCAACGCAAAGGAAGCGAAGACAGATTTCGGGGATTTCTCCGGCGACAGCGATTACGGCGGGAGCTGGGATTCCTGGGACAGCGGGAGCTCCTGGGACAGCGACGATTCCTACGGGGGCGGCGGCATTGTCCTCTATTCGGGGGACGGCTCAGTATTTGGAACGATCCTCACCTTTATCTTTTACATGATCATTATGATGCAGGTCATATCCTGGTTAAACAGACGGAATCAGCACGGGAAACCGCAGACCTATACCCCCGCTGCGCCGGCGATGCAGCCGGCGGGCGATGTCCAGGCCGCTCTTTCTGACCTGAAAGCGCGGGATCCGGGCTTCAGCGAGTCCCGGTTCCTGGAGGACGCTGCAAATCTCTACATCCGCCTGCAGAACGCCTGGACGGAACGGAACCTGGAACCGGTGCGCTCCAGACTTTCCGAGGAGCAGTACGCGGCTGCGGAGCGCGGCGTGAACCAGTACCTGCGTGCAAAGCAGACGAACCATGTGGACCGCATCGCCGTCCTGGGCACCGAGATCATCGGCTGTACAAAGGACAGCCGGAACGACATCATCACTGTCCGCATGAACACGCGGATCGTGGATTATGTTACGGATGACGCCACCGGAATAGTGGTCCGGGGCGACAGGAACCGGGAGAAGTTCATGACCTATCACTGGACCATGATCCGGAGCCTCGGGAAACAGACGGCGGTCTCGGGGAAGATCACCGCGAAGTTCTGCCCGCACTGCGGCGCGCCGCTGAATCTCAACCAGAGCGGAGTGTGTTCCTACTGCCACTCCGTCGTGACGAGCGACGACCACGACTGGGTGTTGACGAAGATCGAAGGCATCATGCAGCGGACAATGTAAGAGAAAGACGACAAGGAGATAAGACAAATGAGCAGCGGAGACAGACTGTTTTTTGCTTCAGACTATATGGAAGGGGCGCATCCGAGGATCCTTCAGCGGCTGATGGAGACCAACATGGTGAGTTCCGTCGGATACGGCCTGGATGAATTTTCCGAATCGGCGAGAAACAGGATCCGCAAAGCCTGCAGTGCGCCGGAGGCGGACGTGTTCTTTCTTGTGGGAGGTACACAGACCAACGCTGTCATGATCGACGCGATCCTCCGTCCCTGGCAGGGCGTGATGGCAGCGGAGACCGGCCACATCAGCACCCATGAAGCCGGCGCCATCGAATTCGGCGGTCACAAGGTGCTGACGCTCCCCCAGATGGACGGAAAAGTCTCCGCGGAGGATGTCGCCGCCTGCATACGGACTTACTGGCAGGACGAAAATCATGATCATGTGGTCATGCCCGGCATGCTTTATATCTCCCAGCCTACGGAATACGGCACTCTGTACTCCCTGGAAGAGCTGCGGAAGATCAGCGGAGTGTGCCGGGAAAACGGGATCCCGATGTATCTCGACGGTGCGAGACTTGCCTATGCTCTTGCCTGCCCGGAGAATGATGTGACGCTGCCGGATATCGCGGCGCTCTGCGACGCGTTTTATATCGGGGGCACCAAGTGCGGAGCCTTGTTCGGGGAGGCTGCTGTCATCCCGCGGCACGGATATCTCCCGCATCTCTTTACCATCATCAAGCAGCACGGCGCCCTGCTGGCGAAGGGGCGGATCGCCGGGATCCAGTTCGAAACGCTGTTTACCGATGACCTTTACTTCAGGATCGGCAGGAACGCGATCGAAGCGGCCGGGAAGATCCGCCAGGCGCTGGAGGAAAAGGGATACCGCTTTGCGTTCCGGACGCCCACGAACCAGATCTTCATCCTGCTGGAAAAGGCGCAGGCTGCGGCGTTGTCCGAAAAGGTGGAGATGGGATTCTGGGAAAATACCGATGACTCCCATACGGTGATGCGCATCGCGACGAGCTGGGCGACGCAGCCGGAGGATGTGGAACGGCTGATCGAATGCCTTGAAAGACCATGATTTCATGGTACGATCTTAAAGAAAAACCTGTGATCTGCTGACAGGATACCGGAGGTAAAAAACGTGCAGAACAGAAGATGGTATGAATGGCTTCTTACACTGACTTATATCGCGATGGTGGGGCTCTGCGTCGGCCTGAACCTGACGACCGGACAGAAGGAAGGGATGGCAAACCTTATAGTCAATGCTGTCATGTTCCTGATCGTCGGCCTGATCTTTCTCAGCTGTGAGAGGAACTGCTTCCTGCCGATGAACCGGATCATTGAGGATCTGGAGGAGGCATCCGAAAAGATCCGGAACGACGCCATGAATTCCCATCAGTTCCTGTGGGAGCCCTACAATAACAGCAAGGTGGAGCTCTTCCAGGAGCCGCGCCTCAGGCAGCAGTTCCAGGACTACCTTTTTGAGCTGAACCGCATCGACAATACGGAGAAAGCCTATTACAAGTGCGATATCGGGGACTATATCAACACTGGCCTTGTGGATTCCGTGATGCACAGGAATATCCTGAACCAGGTCGCCGGCGTCATGACGGGTCTCGGTATTCTCGGGACCTTCATCGGCCTGTCCCTCGGCCTGCAGCACTTCAGCACCGGTACGACGGCGGAAGTGACGAACAGCATTGCCCCCCTGATGGACGGTATCAAGGTGGCGTTCCACACCTCAATCTACGGCATGGTCTTCTCCCTGGTCTTCAACTTTACCTACAAGTGCAAGCTGGAGGAGGCGGAGGACGCGGTGGAGGAGTTCCTTGACGTATACAAGAAGTACGTGCTTCCGGACACCACCACCGACGGCATCAACAAGTTCATGGAGCTTCAGCAGCAGCAGGTCACCGCGGTGGAAACGATGACAGACCGGGTGACGGAAAACCTGAACCGGATCATGGACCCCCAGTTCGAAAAGCTGAACGGGGTCATCACGGATTTTTCGCATGTTGCCACGCGGAACCAGACGGAAGCCCTGCGTTCTGTCACGGCGGCTTTCCTGAAAGAGATGGACGCCGCCATGGGAAGCACGTTTACCCGGCTGAACACGGTTCTGCAGCGGGCGGAACAGGCGCAGCGGCAGAACGCCGACCTGTTGGAGGATCTCCGTGCGCAGTCGGAAGAACACCGCCGGGACCTGTCCGCGACCCGTGTATACCTGCAGGACCTGGACCGCTACCGCCAGTCCCTCTCGGAAGCTTCCGAGGTGATCGACGCGCAGCTTGAGAAGCAGCAGATCCTGGCTGATGAGACGAAGCGGGCCATCCAGGAGATGAACCGCACCTTTGCCGAGTCCTTCGGACAGGCGGAAGAGAACCTGGAGCGCACCGCGGAGGCGGCCGAGACGATCCGGGACACGGTGGAGATCATGCAGAGATCCAGAGCCAGGAGGTGATGATCCATGGCACGGAATTTCAGAAGAAAGCAGGATGAGGAGACGACCTACTGGCTGTCCTACTCCGATATGATGGCAGGTCTTCTTCTGACCTTTGTTCTCGTCATTGCGCTGACAGTGCTTCACGCCAACATCCAGTTCGACATGAAGCAGCAGGAGCTGCTGGGCAAGGAAAAGGAGCTCTTCATCCAGGCGGACGCGCTGGAGAAGGAGCAGGCGCTGGCAAAGGAACAGCAGGCAAAGATCTCTGTCCAGCAGAGCCAGCTGGACGAACAGGCAGAAAGACTGACACTGCAGAAAGCGAAGCTGGACGAGCAGGAAGAACTGCTGACACGACAGTCCGACCTCCTGGAAGAGCTGAAGGATATCATGGAATCCCAGCAGGCGAAGCTGGACCGGATCATCGGCGTGCGGAGCGAGCTGATCGAGGCTCTGAAGGCGGAGTTTGACGATTCCGCCCTGCAGATCTCCGTGGATGAAAAAAGCGGCGCCATCACCATGGACTCCAGTATCCTGTTCGAGTACAACCAGGACGAACTGAAGGACAGCGGCGCGGCGTTTCTGTCGGAATTTCTGCCCCGCTATACGAAGATCCTCATGGATCCGAAATACAGAGAATACGTCTCGGAGATCGTCATCGAAGGCCACACGGATACGGTCGGAGACTATCTTTTCAATCTGGACCTTTCCCAGAAGAGGGCATATTCTGTGGCGCAGTACTGTATGGCCGGAGAGAATTCCGTACTGTCAGAGAGCGAGAGGAAGGCCCTCCAGGAAGTGCTGACGAGCAGCGGAAAATCCTTCAGCAATCCCGTGCTGAACCCGGACGGGACGGTGGACATGGAGGCCTCGCGCCGCGTGGAGATCCTGTTCCGCCTGAAGGATGAGGAGATGATCCGCGAGATGATCGATATTCTGAACGCGGAAAAAATGAACGACCCGACGCCCGGTAAAGTTGCTGCCGGTCCGGGCACCTGAGGAATTCCCCGAAACGGGTTAAATATGGTATGATACAGAAAAACCACTGAAAGGAATGACAGAAATGAACAAGTACAGGGATTTTGACAACTACCTGAAGGAATATCCCTCCGAGGACGGATATTTCGGAAAATACGGCGGCAACTATCTGGAAGATCCGGAGCTGATCAAAGCGTTCAATGAGTACGCGGAAGGCTACAACACCATCGCCCAGTCCGCGCAGTTTATCGCGGAGCTCCGCCGCATCCGCCGGGATTTCCAGGGACGTCCCACCCCTGTCTATCACTGCCAGACACTTTCAAACCTGCTGGGCAGGACCCAGATCTATCTGAAGAGAGAAGACCTGAACCACACCGGCGCCCACAAGCTGAACCACTGCATGGGCGAAGGGCTGCTGGCGAAATATATGGGGAAGAAGAAACTCATCGCCGAGACCGGCGCGGGACAGCACGGCGTCGCGCTTGCGACGGCCGCCGCGTACTTCGGTCTGCAGTGCGACATCTACATGGGTGAAGTGGATATCGCCAAACAGGCCCCGAATGTGACCCGCATGAAGCTCCTGGGAGCCAATGTGATCCCCGTGAGCTTCGGCCTGAAGACCCTGAAGGAGGCGGTAGATGCCGCATTCATGGCATATTCGAAGGAGTACAAGGACGCGATCTACTGCATCGGAACAGCCGCAGGTCCGCATCCCTTCCCCCTGATGGTCCGGGATTTCCAGTATGTGATCGGAGAAGAGGCGCGCAGACAGTTCCTGGAGCAGACCGGACATCTGCCGGACAAGGTAACCGCATGTGTGGGCGGCGGCTCCAATGCCATCGGCATGTTCACGCCCTTCCTGGCAGATCCCGTGGAGCTGATCGGCGTGGAGCCCCTGGGCCGCGGCCCGAAGCTGGGCGATCACGCAGCGTCCATCACCTACGGAAAAGAAGGCGTCATGCACGGGTTCAACAGCATCATGCTGGCGGATGAAAACGGAGATCCGGCACCGGTCTATTCCAATGCCAGCGGACTGGATTATCCCGCCGCGGGACCGGAGCACGCCCTGCTGCATGACCTGGACCGCGTGAAATACACCACCATCAGCGACGAGGAGGCCATTGAAGCGCTGTTCCTTCTGTCCCGGCACGAGGGTATTATCCCGGCCATCGAGAGTTCCCATGCCCTGGCCTATGCGATCAAGGTCGCGAGGACCGGAAAAACAGGTTCCATTCTTGTGAATCTCTCCGGCCGCGGAGATAAGGACCTTGACTTCATTGTGGAGCATTACGGCTACGGGCCGGAGTTCCTGAAGAAAATGGAAGAGAAAAATAAATGATATTAAATGTGCGGTACCGTCTGTCAGGACGGATTGCGCATCAGTATGGTATCATGGTAAAGTAAGAAAGCATCCCGGCTCTCCGCCGGGGTGATTTCCGCGGGAGGAAACTTAAAACAGTACTGTATAAGGAAAGGAGAAAAGTATGAAAAGATTCTGGGCAATCATCATTAGTACGTTTCTTATACTGGCGCTCTGCCTCACCGGCTGCGGCGGCAAAAAAGCGGACAGCGCTCCGAAAGCGGACAGCGCCGCCGAAGTTCTGAAGGAGATCCCGGACCCGAATCTCGGCCTTTACCGGGTGGAAGGAATGATGGGCATGACAGCGGAGGAGCTGGCTCCCATTCTGGGCGGAGGCGACATTGAAGCCTTCCGGAATTCCTTCAGTATGGAAATGAAGGAAGGAGGAAAGGGTACCTTCACAGCGGAGGACGAACCGACAGAAGTGTTCTGGAGCATGGACGGGGATACGATCACCATCTCGGATAAGGAGAACCCGGGCGAGAGCGATGACGTTCTGAAGGGAACTGTGATCGACGGCGTCATGACCCTGGACATGGAAGGTGAGACCCTGATCCTCGCAAAGGCGGGAAGTGAAGCGAAGGCTGCGGAGCAGATCAAGGCATCCGGCGAAGACAATCCTCTGGCGGCGCTGCTCGGTGAAGTCAACAGTATCAATGAATCCCTCGGTGCAGCAGAGGGAGAAAGCTCCGCTGCTGAGACCGGGGCAGCAGAAACGACTGCGGCCGAGACCACTGCGGCGGAAACCACCGCAGCAGAGACGAAGAAAGCCGGGGAAGTGAAGACCGGTGCGGGAAGCAGCGGCGATCTCGGTAAGTATGTGATCTACGAGTATGAGGCGAACGGGCAGAAGGTAGGCCACGACCTGCTCGTGACCGCCGGCATGGGCGACACCTATCTCGAGCTGAAGGAAGACGGCAAGGCGGATTTCTTCCTGTTCAACCAGAAGGTGGATGTCACCTGGGAGCCGGGCACCCTGATTGCCTACGGGACCTCCAAATGGCCCTTTAAGATCGACGGAGATACCCTGACCCTTGACATGGCGGGTGTCACCTACGTCATGAAGAAGGACGGCAGTGCTTCCTCCGGCGGCGCGGCAGCGGCAGATGCCGGGAAGACCGGCGGCCAGTCTGCGGCCGGCGCGGCAGATCTTGATTCGGACCTGGAGATCCAGCACGGACTCTACACTGTGAAGTATCCGTCTGCCACGTACCGCAAACCGGAAGCCAGTGAGTTCGGCGATCTTGTGAATATTGCGGATGGGACCAAGATCTACATCACAAGCCTGGAAGGGGATCTGGTCAGGGAGAAGATCGAAGCTCTGAACGGTTACGGCGGCGAGACAGAGGAGATCGATGTCGCCGGCGGAAAAGCCACGGTCTGGAGATATGAAGACTGGCTGGGACCGCAGTGCGAGATGATCCTGACCCTTCCGGAGAATGTGGAAGCAGGCGGCGGCTATTCCATGGACGCGGTCTATATCTATACCAGCGGCGACACGAAGGAGCAGGTCTGGAACGACGATATCAAGGCCATCATGCAGAGCGTGGTGATCACAGGAAAGAAGGGTGAAGCAAAGGCAGCGGAGACCACCGCGGCAGAGACCACCGCAGCCGCTCCGGCAGGCGCGGAAGGCGGAGACGGTGTCATCTCCGACGAAGCAGTGAAGAAGGGATATGTCTATCTGGACGAGATCCTCGATTCCAAGGCCTTTGATATGACCTATGAGGATCTGGTGGAATACTTCGGCGCGGAGGGCCAGTTCGACAAGGAAGAGTACTCCGAGCACATGAAGGCGAACTACCGCTACTACAGGTGGATCTCCGATCAGGATCCCAACACCTTCATCTACATCAACCTGAAGGAGAAGGACGGCGTCTACAAAGTCAGCGGCTTCAACTCCAGCGGATTTACCGCGACCCAGGCCAAGAATGAGTATCTTGCGGTCCTCCAGGAGGAAGAGAAGGAAAAGAGCAAGGCAGCGGCGGCGAACATGAAGATGAACGACGTCACCATGGAGCTTAAGACCTTCGGTTCCGGCGGCATCCCGCTGAATGTAAAGGTGCAGATCCCGGAGAAGGAATGGAGCCAGGAAGTGAAGAACGGCACCGGCAAGATCTACAACACCGAGGATCTTTCCAAGACCTTCGGCGTGGGCTTTATCCAGCTCAAGGTGGATAAGGATATCGCGAAGTTCGATTTCTACAAGGACAAGTTTGAGAACTACAAGGAGATCGAGCCCAGAGTCATCGGCGGCGTGGAGATGCAGGGCCGCACCTACAAGAACATCGGCTACGAATGGACCGAGTACATTGGACAGGCGAACGATGAACTGGCCATCTCCATCGGCATCGTCCGCGTGGATATCGATGAGGGAACCCTTGGCGACAAGATCCTGGACAGCATCAGTTTCGAATAACAGCTTCGGGAATCAGATTCTGACCACACATTAACTGTATGAATAATATCGTATCTTTTGCGCAGCGCGTCCTGGACAGGTTCGGGACGCGCCCGCTCTATTCGGTCGACAGCCTGATCCTGTCCTGGCTCTCCTACATGTATCTTCCGGAAGAATACGAGGAGGCCCGGGGATGGGACGGAAGTATTAAATTATCGGATCTGTACCACGCGGAGCATTTTCCGGTCCTGTTCCGGGAGACCTGGGATCCGGAGAACAGTCTCCTCCTTCTGTCGGCGATGGCCGCGAACCCGCGCTACAGGGACATGCGCATCACCGGCTTCACGGAGATCACGGATCCGGAGGCGGAGAAGCAGTTCGCTGCCATGACTTTTCTTCTGCCCGGAGGCGGTGCCTACATTGCGTACCGCGGCACGGACATGTCGCTGGTGGGCTGGAAGGAAGATTTCAACATGAGCTTCCGCTACCCTATTCCGGCCCAGGAGGAAGCGCTGAAATACCTGGAGGAAGCGGCGTCCCGTGTGGAAGGCAGACTGTACGTCGGCGGTCATTCCAAGGGCGGGAACCTGGCGGTCTACGCTGCGGCCAACGCGGAGGAGGAACTGCGGGACAGGATCGTCCGGGTCTTCTCCCATGACGGGCCGGGTTTCCCAGAGAAGGTGTGGAAGTCTGCGCAATATCTTTCGCTCCTCCCGAAGCTGGAGAAGACGCTGCCCCAGTCATCCATCGTGGGACTGCTGCTGGACCACCAGGAAGCCCTGCGCGTCGTGAAGAGCAATGTGCTCGTCAACACGATTTGGCAGCACAACCCCTTTACCTGGCTGATAGAGGACGGCGATTTCTGCGACCAGGAGCGTCTCACCAAAAAGGCGGAATTTATGGACCACACGCTGGACCAGTGGCTGGCGGAACTGTCAGAGAAGGACCGGCAGAAGTTTTTCGGCGTCCTGTTTTCTCTGCTGGAGACCAACGGCACAAAATCCCTGACAGAACTCCGCACCGACTGGAAGAGCAACATCCCCTCGGTGGTGAAGGCGCTGCAGGACCTGGATCCGGAGATCAGAAGCTTTCTCCTTGGCACCCTGAAGGAGCTGGCGGCCCTTGGCGTCAGATACCTTCCGGAGCTGTTCAGGCCCGATGTGCAGCTGAAGCTCCCCGAGCTCCCGCTGAAGTTCTGACGATCAGATCCCATAGAAGACCATCAGGTTCCATAAAAATGTTTTTCCGGTTCTTTCCGACAGTTTGTTTTTTCCGGTGTCAGTTACCGTTACCTCTTGTTTGAGGAGATCCAGATCTTCTGCTGCTCCGCGGCTTTTATCAGCTCGTCCCGGAAATCCGGGTGGGCGATGGAGATCAGCATCTCCGCCCGCTCCCAGGAGGTCCGGCCCACCAGGTTCACGATGCCGTATTCCGTGACCAGGTAGTATGCCTGGCTCCGGGGGTCTGTGACGATGTCTCCTTGGAAAAAAGGCACGATCCTGGAGTGCGTCTTTCCCTGCTTGTCCTGATAGGTGGAGCTCATGCAGATGAAGGCTTTTCCGCCCCGGGACATGGCGGCGCCAGTCAGGTAGTCGAGCTGGCCTCCGGTGCCGCTGATCTGCCGGAGTCCCGCGCTCTCCGCGGAGATCTGGCCGTAGAGATCCACTGCGATGCAGTTGTTGATGGAGATCATGTTGTCGATGCGGCCGATGACCTCAGGGGAGTTGACGTATTCCAGCGGCGCGGCGATGACTGTGGGATTGTTGTCGATCCACTTGTAGAAGTCGCCGGAGCCGAAGGCGAGACCGGTCAGCCCCTTCCAGCGATAGTAGTTTTTCTTCGCGTTGGTCAGTTTCCCGGCCTGGTGAAGCTCATAATAAGCGTCGCTGCAAAGCTCCGTGTGCATTCCGAGATCCTTGAGGTCGGATTTCGCGAGGAGGGAGCCGATCACGTTCGGCATTCCGCCGATGCCCAGCTGCAGTGTGGCGCCGGAAGGGATCATGGGAAGAATGTAGTCCGCGATGCGGAGATCGCTCTCTGTGGGCTCTTCCATGGGAAACTGCATCAGCGCCTCATGTTCCCCTTCGACCACATAATCCACTTCAGAAATGTGGATCATTTCGTCAAATCCGCCCAGCATATGTGGAAGACGCTCGTTGACTTCCAGAATCACGATGTCCGCCTTTTCCAGGATGGTCCGGGTGACGCCGGTCCCCACGGACAGGTTGAAGTATCCGTGGCAGTCCATGGGAGTGACGCTGGCCATGGCGACGTTGACTGTCAGGAAATGACGGTAATAAGGCCCCAGGTTCCGGAAGATCATGGGAATGAAGTTGCAGAGTCCCCGGTCGCAGAGCTGGCGCTCGTAGTTGGAGCAGTGCCAGCTGTTGTAGATAAAGTGTTTCCGCTCCGGATCGCTCTCCACCGTTTTTAACCGGTGGAATATGAGATTGCTTCGGATCTTCACATCGAAAAGCTCGTCATGCCGCTTTGCCAGTGCCGCCTCCAGCAGGACAGGAAAGGTGATATTGGGGGAGAGGTCCACCCAGTCCCCGCTTTTTACGACCTTGACAGCTTCTTCCGGTGTGCGGAGCTTTCCGCGGTATTCATCGTAGTAATTCATGGATCTGGCGCCTCCGTATTAATGAAAAAAACAGACATTTTCAGTATAGAATAAAAATCAGAGAGAGTCACGATGGAGTGTGGTAAACTGTAATTATTCTGCACCCCGGAAAAATGGGCGGGACCTGCCCGGGGAGCTTGCTCACAGAACAGCGGGAAGAACGGGAGGCAGCGTATGCTGATCAGAAACGCGCTTGTATATACGGAGAACCATCGTTTTGAAAAAAGGGATCTGCGCATAGTGGGGGATCGGATCGACGGGAGCGAAGCAGACCGGATCACCGGGAGTCCGGAAGCGCCGGAGGAAGAAAACCGTGACGCGGCAGCGGAAGAGGGGATCGACGCGGAAGGGCTGTACGCCCTGCCCGGGCTGGTGGATATTCACCTCCACGGCGCGGCGGGCTTTGACCTGTTTGACGCTGATCCGGCTTCCATCCGCCGCATCGCGGAATTTGAAGCGCAGAACGGAATAACGGCTTTCTGTCCTGCGGCGATGACCTGCGGGGAGGAAAAGCTGAAGGAGATCCTGGATGCCGCGGCGGAGTATGGAAGGACAGTGGAAACTGCGGCTTCCGGAACCGGAACCGAAACCGGCGCTCCGGAGGAGCTGCCTGCCGCGTCCCTTCTGGGAGTCCGCCTGGAGGGGCCCTTCTTAAGTCCCCTGAAGGCAGGCGCCCAGGACCCGAAGTATATCCGCCGGGGAGATACGGCATTTTTCCGTGAGATCCAGGAACGGTGCGGCGGTATGATCCGCGTCCTGGACACGGCTCCGGAGGAGCCCGGCAACCTGGAGATGATCCTGGAGCTTTCAGAGGAAGTCCGGATCAGCGTCGCCCACACTACCGCGGATTATGATACTGCAGTGGAGGCTTTCCGGGCCGGAGCGCGGCAGCTCACGCATCTTTATAATGCCATGCCGGGCATCCACCACCGCGCGCCGGGACCTGTGATCGCGGCCCTGGATATGAATGCCGGCGCCGCTGCATCGCAGGATCAGAACGCCGGAGTCTCCGCGGAGCTGATCGCCGACGGGATCCACGTACATCCCGCCATGGTCCGCTTCACCTTCCGGAATTTCGGCCCGGGAAATATGATCCTGATCTCCGACAGCATGCGGGCCTGCGGTCTGCCGGCAGGACAGTACGAACTGGGCGGCCAGGCAGTGACCGTACTGGAAGAGCCGGCGGGTGTTTCCAGCAGCAAAAAAAAGAAGGCGGTCCTCACGGATCACCCGGAGACTCTGGCGGGCAGCGTCGCCACACTCTATGACTGCCTCCGCTGCGCCGTGCTGGAAATGGGCATTCCCCTTCCGTACGCTGTGCGGGCAGCCTCGGAGAACCCTGCCCGGGCCCTGGGCGTATACGGAGACTACGGCACCCTTTCTGCCGGCGCCTTCGCCGACATCATCCTCGCCGATAAAGATCTGAACATCCGCGCAGTGATCCTGAAGGGAAAGAAGATCTGACGGACATAATAAAGGAGACAGGGGACGGTTCGTCCTCCATAAAAAAGGAGACAGAGAACTGTCCCCTGTCTCCTTTTAAAACTTATCCCTCGAAGGGCTTCACATCCTTCACCGCGTCCTTCGGCTGGATGCGGACTTCGCCGTTGTCCAGGTCGATCAGCACATAGCGGTCGTTGCCCATGCCCATCTCCTTCATGTAGGTGAGCTGCCTGAGGCCGTGCCTGGACTCGATGCGCTGCAGCAGATCCTTGTGGTCCTTGTCCGGCAGGGCGTAGACCAGATCCATGGAAGCCTGGTCAACAGCCAGGATGTCCAGGGAAGCGGTGATGCCGATGTTCGGCGTCACCACGGGCTGCGCCGCGACGCCTTCACAGTCGCAGGAGACCGACATGTTCCGCAGAACGTTGATGTAGGCGACGTTCTTTCCGAAGAAGTCAATGGAAGCCTTGGTGGATTCTGTGATGCGCTCCATGAACTCTTCCTTCGCGATATCCCACTGGTTCGGCTGGCCCGGGGTGGTGTGTATCCATGCCTTGCCGATGCGGCCGTCCGCACAGCCGATGCCGATGTTCTTGTTGGAACCGCCGAAGCCGCCCTGCACGTGACCCTTGAAATGGGTCAGGGCCAGCATGGAGTCGTAGTTCAGCAGATTTTTGCCCACGGACATCTCCGTGAACCACTTTCCGCCTTTCACCGGCAGAAGCGCGGTGCCGTCCTCGTCCAGGATGTCCACCGGGGCGAAGGTCCAGCCGTTCAC
>CACZFV010000027.1 GCA_902780465.1 uncultured Lachnospiraceae bacterium | reverse complement strand
CCGCCGGGGCGACTCCGTCAAGGCCTTTCTCCGCCGGGGCGATGCCGTAATTCAGCCACCTTCTCGCGTCCCGGAGCTTCATGCCGATGCGGCGTTTGTAGACGATCCCTTTGTATTTCTTCTTGATCTCTGCGAAGACCTTTCCGTTTTCGTCCGCGTCTCCGTACAGCCTGAGTCTCAGCTTTTCCTTGTAGACCGGTTTTTCCAGAGATTCCCGGATCAGGCGGAAATCCGCGGTGTCATAGTAGATATTGCTGATCGTGTACTTTCCGTACACATCCTCTTCCATATGTTTCCTGAGCTCCGGAAGGAGTCTTCTGTACTCCTCCTTCGGCAGCAGCCATTTCTCTTCTACTCTTTTGAAGATCTCCTGTGCCATTCCGGCCCCTCCTCTCCGGGCTGCTGCAAGCAGCCCTGTCTCTCCGGGCTGCGGTTCATCAGCCCTGCGTTTCCTTTGATGTGCCTGAGTTTACGAGACGAAACTGAAACCATTCTGAAAAGTGCCGCATGAAACCGTGAACAATTTGTGATCAGATTATTCCCGAAGCAGACAGCAGCGCGCTGATCATACCTGGCTGGGGGCGTTGAGATTGTTTTGTTTTACCGGGTCGTGGACGTTGAGATTATTTTGTCCGGACGTGGTCATGTTTTTTCATTTTCGGAATTAATGGACACATCATTTTCTGCAGAAGTGGGTAATAATCAACATAATCAGCAAATATGTCATTTGGGAACCAACAACAGGATCTGTATTCCGGTCAAAGTTTATTATTCTTTGCCAAAAACGCCTTATATCATTCATTTTCGCTCAAATTGAGTTTTAAAGTGTGTCCACATTTTTATAAATACTCATATCCTGACCAGTCTTAAGCTATAGCCTCCGGCACTCTTCCAGCTTTTAAGCTATAGCCTCCGGCACTCTTCCAGCTTTTAAGTCATGGCCTCCGGCATGCTTCTTCAGCTTCCCTTAAGGAATCTGTGCTATGATGTAATTTAATCAAGGAAATTACAGGAGGAATATCTGAAGTGAAAATACTGGTCGTGGAAGATGAGCTCCGCCTGGCGGAGGCCCTCTCACAGATCATGCAGGAGCAGAAATATCAGGTGGATGTGGCAAATGACGGAAACGACGGACTGGATTACGCTCTCTACGGCGATTACGATGTCATCGTTCTGGACGTAATGCTGCCGGGAAAGGACGGTTTTGAGGTGGTGCGCGCCCTGCGGGCAGCAAAGGTGCAGACACCGGTCATCATGCTGACCGCCCGGGACGATGTGCGGGACAAGATCCGTGGACTGGACAAGGGCGCGGACGATTACATGACCAAACCCTTTGTGCCGGAGGAGCTTCTGGCGCGGATCCGCGCCCTCTCCCGCCGGCAGGGAGAAGTCCTTCTGGAGGAGATCTCCATGGAGGATCTTACCTTATCACTTTCCACCAACGATCTTCTCTGCGGTGCGAAAAGCATCCACCTCGCCTTTAAGGAATTCGAGATCATGAAGATCCTGCTTTCCAACCAGAAAACCATCGTCTCCAAGGAAATGCTGATCAGCAAGGTCTGGGGCGATGATTCGGACGCGGAGGACAACAACGTCGAAGCTTACATTTCCTTCTTAAGGAAAAAGCTGAGCTTCCTGGGTTCCCGCGTCCAGATCTCCACCATCCGGAAGGTGGGCTACCGCCTGGAATCAGGCAACGGCTGATATCCCGCGGAGGCAGTTATGATCAAAAAACTTCGGAATAAATTCATATTCATCAACATGTGCTTCGTGACAGCGATCCTCTTTGCCATCTCGGCGTTTCTCTCGGTCTCTTATTATCAGAGGAACTCCCGGAACAGCACCTTCTTTCTGGAGAATGAACTCCGCCGGGTCATGCAGGGGAACTCCCAGGACAGGACCGCCTCTGCGCCTCAGCCTTTTTCCGCCGGCGGGGACAGGAACCGGAATTCACGCAGCCGGGAGCAGGACCGGGACCGGGGTGTACTGGATACGATGCAGTCCATTCTGATGGACACACCGCGGCGCCAGCAGGGAGCCTTCGTGCCCTATGCAGTCTACAGGATCAGTCCGGACGGTGAGGTACTCGACAGCCTCGAGCGAGGCCTGACGCTTTCCGAAGAGAATGCCGCCGCTCTTCTGTCCTATCTTCCGGAAACGCCGGAAAAAGAAAAAAAATCTGCCGGCTTCTCCGGCAGCTCAGGCGTTTTCCGTTCCTACGATATCCGGTACGCAGTCCAGACCGCGGAGGACGGGACCCGCTGTGTGATCTTCGGTGATATCTCCGGTTTCAGCGCTGCTTTCCGCTCCTTCCTGCTCTCCCTCGGGGGCGTCCTTCTCGCGGCGCTGGCGCTCTTTTTCCTGCTGAGCTTCTGGCTCGCCCGGTGGGCCCTCAGCCCCGTGGAAAAGGCCTGGGACCAGCAGAACCGTTTCGTGGCGGATGCTTCCCATGAGCTGAAGACGCCCATCACGGTGATCCTCGCGAACCTGGACATTCTCCGGACCCACAGGGATGAGACCGTGCAGTCCCAGATGCGCTGGATCAGAAATACCCGGGAAGAGGCGGAGCGGATGCGGGAACTCATCGAAGACCTTCTTTTCCTCGCGAAAAATGACGCCAATGCCCTGAAGGAGCAGATGTCGGAGATCGATCTTTCAGATCTCTCGGAGGACCGGGCGCTGAACTTCGAGGCAGTTGCCTTTGAAAAGGGAGTTGCCCTGGAAAGCAGCATCCCGCCGGGGCTGAAAGTGACAGGAAGCGAAAGCCAGCTGAAGCAGCTGCTCACCATCCTTCTGGACAACGCTGTGAAATACGCCGGCCCGGAGGGCCGCGTCCGGATCGGCCTCTCCCCCTGCCAGGAAAAAAACGGGAAGAACGCTGTCCGCATTGTGGTGAACAATACGGGAGAGCCCATTCCTCCTGAAGATCTGGAACATATTTTTGAACGTTTTTACCGCGCCGACAAATCCCGCGCCAGAAAAGAAGGAGGCTACGGCCTGGGGCTGAGCATCGCCGACAGCATTGTCCGCCTGCACCGCGGCCGCATCTCCTGTGAGAGCACAAAAAAGGACGGCACCACCTTTACGGTGACGCTGCCCTGTATGTAATGGTTATTTGCTTCATTGTATTGCGTCATATCAGAAAGCCGCACCTGGGTTCACTCTCCCGGACGCGGCTTTTATTAGTATCTTCCTGATATCTCAGTATCTCCTCGGGATCAGCCCGGATCTTTCAAGCGCGAAATAGATCACCGGGATCAGCAGCAGGTGGATGACGATGCCCGGCGCTGTTCCTGCAAAGTAAGCCCCGGCCCAGAGCTTCACAGAGTACTCTCCCTTCAGCATGATGAGTCCTGTCACCAGGCCCCCGGCGATCCTGCCGACGACCATGGCGGTGACCATGCTGAGCCAGAGATCCGTCCGCAGCTTTCCGGTGCGGACAAACTTCATCATCAGCCCCGTCACAAGGCCGTAGCAGCAGAGCTCCGTCATCATCTGCGGGAGCTTTGCCATGGGCGGCGTCCCCACTGTCAGCGCCCCGAGCAGAGGGCCCAGGAGACCCGCTGCCGCGCCGTAAACAGGCCCTGTCACAAGGCCGCAGAGCAGCGGCGGAATGTGCATGGGGCTTAAAAACTGTCTGCCGTTCGGGATCAGCCCCGCCATGAGCGGCATCACCGGGCACAGCGCTGTGCACAGCGCCGCAAAAGTCATGCTTCTGATATTATCGTTTCTTCTGCTGTTTTCCATAACCTTCAGTCTTCTTTGTCCCTTCTGATCTCATCGCCGATCTTTTCCCGGATCTCCGCGAGCGGCAGTCCTGTCTCCCGGGCGATCCGCGCAAGGTCTTCGTATTCCGCCTTGCGGCGCTTTACGCCGAAGCCCTCCGAATTTTTGACCCTGACAGGGCCGAAGGATGTCGTCACCGTCTCTTCGGTCCTTCTTAAAATATGTCTGCTGCAGACCGTCTCCCGCACGCCGAGGGTCGTTGTATCGCGGAACAGGATCTCCAGCATTCTGTCCCGGTGCTCCGGATCGCAGATCACGGTGAGCAGTGTCCCCGGCCGTTCCTTCTTCATGCCGACCGCGGTGGTGAACACGTCCCGCGCTCCGGCGGAAAAGAGCTGCTCCACGCAGTAGCCCATGTCCTCCCCGGTCATATCATCCAGATTACAGCGGAGCTCCAGGATCCGGTCCCCTGCTTCCGCCGTCTCTCCCAGCATAGCCCGGAGGCAGTTTGCCCGCGGAAAGTCCTTTTTCCCCATTCCATAGCCGATCTTTGAGACCCGCATGACCGGCTGTTCTCCGAATTCGTCCGCGAAGTACCGGAGCAGCGCGGCCCCCGTCGGGGTGCACAGTTCTCCCTTGACCTCACCTCCGTAGGTCGGAATGTCTCTCAGCAGATACGCTGCCGCCGGCGCCGGCACCGGAAGGATGCCGTGGGCGCAGTGAACTTCGCCGCTTCCTGTGTGGACCGGAGACACGACGATCTTTTCCGGGGCGAGTTCGTAGATCATAAGGCACACCGCGGCCACATCCATGACCGCGTCCATCGTCCCCACTTCATGGAAATGGATCTGGTCCGGCGTGGTCCCGTGGACATGGGCCTCCGCCTCCGCGATCAGGCGGTACACATTGACGATGTCCTCATGCACCTTTCCCGGCAGCGTGAGTCCGCGGACGATGTTCTCGATATCCGACAGATGATGATGTTCGTGATGATGATGGTCATGGTCATGGTCATGGTCATGATGCTCGTGGTCGTGGTCATGATCGTGGTCATGGTCATGGTGATGATGCCCATGGCCGTGCTCCGCCGCGTCCAGGCTCTCCTCTTCCACTCCTCCGACCTTCACGGAGACATGCGTACCGTGGATCCCGCATTTCACCGCCTTTTCACTGCTGATGACGGTGTCCGGGATGCCAAGTCCGTTCAGCCACGCGATCACGCCCTCCGGATCGGGATGCAGCTCAAGAAGGGCAGCGGTCAGCATATCGCCCGCAGCGCCCATGTTGCACTCAAGATATAAGGTCTTCATCGATCTCCTCCGTTGCTTTTTCGGCAATCAGGGTGCCGCGGGACAGGAGCACCGCCCGCGGACAGACCTCTGCCGCAAATGAAAGGTCATGGGTTGCTATCAGCATCGTCTGCGGAAGACGCTTCAGGATGCGGATCAGATTTCTACGCGCCTTCGGATCAAGGAATGCTGTCGGCTCGTCCAGGAGCAGCACCTCCGGCTCCATCACCATGACGGATGCCAGAGCCGCCAGCCGCTTCTCTCCGCCGGACAGCTTCATGGCCAGCCGGTCCGCAAGGCCCGGAATATTGAACTGCTGAAGAATGTTCCGTACTTTTTCCTCTGCCTCTTCTTTTCCCATTCCGAGATTTTTGAGGCCGAAGGCTACATTGTCCCGGATCGTCGGCAGGAAGAGCTGATCGTCCGGGTTCTGGAACACCACACCGGTCCTTCTCCGGATCTCCTGCAGGTTTTCTTTCCGCACCTCGAGTCCGGCGATCTCCGCCGTTCCCTGCCCCGGGAGGATCCCCACCAGGGAGCGGATCAGGCTGCTCTTTCCGGCGCCGTTCCCGCCGATCAGCGCAGTTCTCTCTCCTCTGCCGGCGGAAAGACTCAGCCGGTCCAGCGCCTTTGTCCCGTCGGGGTATGCCACCGTCCAGTCAATGAGCTTTATCATACCATAATTTACCTCGCAATACTGCCTAAAAAGCCCGGAATATCCGCTGCAGCAAACAGGACCGAAGCTCCGCCCGACAGAAGGAAAAACACATAGTCCCGGCGTTTCCATTTTCCCGCCGTTCCGGACAGGGTCCCGGCTCCCCGGTACAGACGGCACTGCATGGCGTCATAGATCCGCTCTGCCCGGTCTGCGCTCCGGAAAAACAGCTGACTGATCATGGGGGCGTACTCCCGGGGATCCGGCCAGACTCTTCCGCCGCTTCTCAGCCGGAAGGCTGTGAGCATCTGCTCCGCCTCCTCCGCCACCACCGAAAGATAGCGGTACAGCATCTCCAGAAGATCCGCGATCACCGCCGGCACATGCAGCTGCTTCATGGCTCCCGTAAGTGCCGGGAAGGGCGTCGTCCCGATCAGGATCATCACGGCGGAAACGCAGAGAAAGGTCCGGGCCATCAGCACCGCAAAGGAAAGCATCCCGGCGGTCCCGCGCTCAAATACCAGGCAGCTGAGTCCCGCGAAAAACGCAAAGGGCAGTGCCGGCACCGTGCGCCTTAAGAGAAGCCCCGCCGGAAGTTCCGCGGAAGTGCACATCAGCACGGGATAAAACAGAAAGGGTGTGACTCTGCTCAGGGCATGCCGTTCCAGGGACATAAGGCAGACAAGATAAAGGAACGCCGCCAGAAGCTTCGCGCCGGGGTGCAGCCGGTGCAGCAGCGTGTTTCCTTCCGCCAGCTCCTCCAATGTCCGGAGGTCCGACAGGGTCCTGTCCGGCTTCATCCGGCTTTCCGCCGGCGCTTGATCAGCACCACAGCGCAGCCCGCAGCCCCCGCCAGAGCGCAGGTCATCAGGCCGCCGATGAGCCCGGAAGCGGAGGTGCCGGTCCCCTCGCCGTCTTTGAAATCATAGT
This sequence comes from uncultured Lachnospiraceae bacterium, assembly GCA_902780465.1. Taxonomy (GTDB): domain Bacteria; phylum Bacillota; class Clostridia; order Lachnospirales; family Lachnospiraceae; genus Moryella. The sequence goes on along the minus strand of CACZFV010000027.1, from coordinate 19,495 downwards.
CCGGAAAGACAGCTGCCGCCTCCTGGAATGCTGCTGCAGCGTCGTGGACTGCACCGGTCCTCTCAAGCTCCGCAGTACCCGCTGTCTTTTCCATGGACCACTCGAGTCCGTCAGGATATCCGGAAGCAAGAAGGGAAAGTCCTCCGCCGGTCAGTGCAGCCAGCACTGCCAGCATGACGACTGTTTTTTTAAGGGAGCGGGCCGGGTAAGCCGCGCTTCCGGCATCCGCAGCCGGGGACTGTGCAGCGTTGCCGAGGACGGTCTCCATCAGGAGCTCCGGCCGGGTCTGCTTCACACAGGCAAAGACCGCCGCGGTGATCACGCCTTCCACGGCGCCGATCGCCAGGTGGATCGGCAGCATCAGCCCCAGGAATACTCCTGCAGGAAGTTCCGTGATCCCCGAAACAAGCGTTTCAGTGACCACGAAGAACGCACCCAGCTCAAGGCCGGTAATACAGGAAAGGATCGTCACTGCAGGGATCCCCTTCTCTCCGTACCGCCGGAGCAGCGGCCGGAACAGCAGGGGATAGATGATCATACAGGGGATCACTCCCATATTGAAGATATTCGCGCCGAGAGCCAGAAGGCCGCCGTCCGCGAAAAAGAGGCACTGGATCAGCAGGACGGAGGCGATGGTAAGAAGAGCCGGACCGCCTCCCAGGAGTCCCGCCAGCAGGATCCCGCCGCAGATATGACCGCTGGACCCTGTTCCCGGGATCGTGAAATTGATCATCTGTGCCGCGAACACAAAGGCGCCGGACACCGCCATAAGGGGAAGCCTGCGCTGTCCTGCCTCTGATACGTCGGTCTCCTTCACAGCCTTCGCGACCGCTGCCGCGGTCGCACCGTACATTGCCGCCCCCACCGCCGGGGACAGCAGGGCGTCTGCCATATGCATAAACAGCTCCTTTCCTGTAAAAAAGAACAGGAAGGCGCGCTTCTCCTGCCGGAGAAACGACCGCCTTCCTGGCTGTCAGATCCTTGTCAGCTGCCGGGACCTCTGTCCCTCACTCTTCTTCCTGAAGAATGGCCGCAAGCTTTTCCACTGCGCTCCCGATCAGGGCGCCGGCGGAACCGTTCGGAACACCTGCGACAATATTATCACAGTGGTTCATGGGAATCAATATCCGCTTCGCGTCCGCCTGGGCGACCGCCAGCGCCATGGCCGGGGTGATCTCTCCGAACATGGAATCCGCGATGACGATCCCGATGGGGCCGATGATAATGTCCGCCTTTCTGCAGGCGACCAGCACCGCGTTCTCTCCTGCCGCTGCCCTGTCCGCCCCGGCTTTCCGCATGGCCTCCGCCGCGGTGCCGTTGGTCGCAGCAGCGTACACTGGAAGGTCAGGCATCGTTTTTTTCAGTGTCTGGACCAGCTGCCTTCCCAGTCCGCCGCCCTGTCCGTCGATCACAAGCACTTCCGGAGATCTCTTCATTCTGTTGCTCCTTTCAGGCTCTGGGCAGTGCCCTGTAAAAGTCCGCAAAGACCCGGTTGCTGAGATCCAGCCCTCTGTCCGTCAGTTTCACTGTCGGAGGCTTCACTTCCAGCAGACCGAGAAGCACGTTCTTCCGGATCGCGGCGTCGAACTCTGAGAACATGTTCCTTCCGAAGCGGTCAAAGAATTCGGCGCCGGATACGCCCTCCGTCATCCTCAGGCCAAGGTACATGAACTCCTCCATGAGGTCCTCCGTGCTGAGCTCCTCCACGTCCTGAAACAGCGGCGTCAGGTCCTCATGCATCTTCACTTCCATATATTTGTCCAGATCTGTCTCGGAATGAAAACGGTGGTTCAGTACAAAGCTGGAGGCGCCGAGTCCCACCCCCAGATATTCCGCTCCGGTCCAGTAGCCCACATTGTGGCGGCAGGCAAAGCCCGGGCGCGCATAGTTGGAGATCTCGTACCGCCGGTAGCCGTGCGATCCCAGGATCTCCCTGGTCTCCTCGTACATCCGGCGCTCTGTCTCTTCGTCCGGAAGCAGCTTCTGCCCTTCTTTTGTCCCGTAGATATCGTGGAACACCGTGCCGGGTTCCAGGATCAGGGAGTAGGCCGAGATGTGCTCCGGCTTCAGGAGCAGCACTTTTTTCAGGGTGGTCTTCCACTTCTCCGCGGTCTGGTACGGAATGGCGCTCATCAGATCGACATTGACGTTCCGGAACCCTGCCGTCCGCACCAGCTCATAGCTCCGCAGGAAATCTTCATAGGTGTGGATGCGTCCCAGGAGCTTCAGCTCCACATTGTCCGCCGACTGCAGTCCCAGACTGATGCGGTTGATGCCGGCCTCCCGGTAGTAGGTGACCTTGCTTTCGTCCAGGGTGCCGGGGTTGCACTCGATGGAGATCTCCGCGTCAGATAGCACCGCGAAATTTTCATAGACGGCGCTGATCAGGTTGAATATCTGCAGGCCGGGAAGCACCGAGGGTGTTCCCCCGCCGATAAAGATCGTGGAGATATCATATTCCGGATAGACCAGGGCCTGGGAGCGGATCTCTTCGATCAGCTGTGTCACATAGGCCTTCTGCACCAGTTCCGTGGCCGGTGCGGAGAGAAAATCGCAGTAGCTGCATTTTCTCTCGCAGAAGGGAATATGGATATACAGTTCCATCCGGCGTTTTTCTGCCACTTCTCTTCCTCCTCTGCCCCTGTCCTTTATTCGTCCCCGAGCTTCAGGACGCTCATGAAAGCCTTCTGCGGCACTTCGACGGAACCGATCTGCCGCATGCGCTTCTTTCCTTCTTTCTGTTTTTCCAGGAGCTTCTTCTTTCTGGAGATATCGCCGCCGTAGCACTTCGCCAGGACATCCTTCCGAAGCGCCTTCACCGTCTCCCTGGCAATGATCTTCGAACCCACAGCCGCCTGGATCGGAATATCGAACAGGTGCCGCGGGATCTCCTTCGTCAGCTTCTCGCACATCAGGCGGCCGCGTTCGTAGGCGCCGTCAGCGAACACGATAAAGGAAAGAGCGTCGACCTGCTCCTTGTTGATCAGGATGTCCAGCTTCACCAGCTTTGACACCATGTACCCCTTCAGCTCGTAGTCCAGGGACGCGTATCCTCTGGACCGGGACTTCAGGGCGTCAAAAAAGTCGTAGATGATCTCGTTCAGCGGAAGCTCGTACTTTAAGATCGCACGGTTCGTCTCAATGTAATCCGTTCCTAAGTAAATGCCGCGCCGCTCCTGGCAGAGCTGCATGATGGAACCGACGAACTCCTTCGTCACCATGATCTCCGCGCTGACCACCGGCTCTTCCATATGTTCGATCTCCGCGGGATCCGGCATGTTGGAGGGATTCGTCAGAGAGATCTCCGTGCCGTCAGTCTTGAAGATCTTGTACACGACGCTGGGGGCTGTGGTGACCAGATCCAGGTCGTACTCCCGCTCCAGCCTCTCCTGGATGATCTCCAGGTGCAGCAGTCCCAGGAATCCGCACCGGAACCCGAAGCCCAGCGCCAGGGAAGTCTCCGGCTCGTAGAACAGGGAGGCATCATTCAGCTGCAGTTTTTCAAGGGCGTCCCTCAGGTCCTGGTAGCGGGCCGCGTCCGCAGGGTAAATACCGCAGTAGACCATGGGCGTCACCTTTTTATAGCCCGGAAGCGGAGCCGCACAGGGACGGTCCGCAAGGGTCACGGTATCGCCGACCCGGGTGTCCCGGACGTTCTTGATGCTGGCGGTGAGGTAGCCGACTTCTCCCGCGGCAAGTTCATCACATGGAATAAAACGGCCCGGAGCGAAATATCCCACCTCCACGACCTCAGCCTCGGCGCCCGTGGCCATCATCCGCACCTTGTCGCCTTTTTTCAGCGTGCCGTTCTTGATCCGCATGAAGACGATGACTCCCTTATAGGAATCGTACAGAGAGTCGAAGATCAGCGCCTGCAGAGGCTCCTTCTCGTCGCCTCCGGGCGGAGGAAGCTTCTCCACAATTGCTTCCAGGACCTCATCCACGTTTTCCCCGGTCTTCGCGGAGATCCTGGGGGCGTCCTGGGCTTCGATGCCGATCACGTCCTCGATCTCCGCAGCCACATCCTCCGGGTGGGCGGAAGGAAGATCGATCTTGTTCAGGACCGGGATCACTTCCAGATCGTGATCCATGGCAAGATAAACATTCGCCAGGGTCTGCGCTTCGATTCCCTGGGTCGCGTCCACGACCAGGACCGCTCCGTCGCAGGCGGCGAGGGAACGGGAAACTTCGTAATTAAAGTCCACATGTCCGGGGGTGTCGATCAGATTGAAGATATATTCTTCGCCGTTTTTCGCCCGGTACACCGTGCGGATGGCCTGACTCTTGATGGTGATCCCGCGTTCCCGCTCCAGATCCATATTGTCCAGGACCTGGTTCTGCATTTCACGGCTGGTGAGCAGTCCCGTCTTCTCGATGATGCGGTCCGCCAGTGTGGACTTGCCGTGGTCAATATGAGCTACAATGCAGAAATTGCGGATATGAGAGCGATCGGATAAAGACATAGTACCTCCGGTGAACTTAAACAGCTGTATTGATTCAGAACATTCCTAATGGTATCATTTTGGAAGCGTACTTTCAAGAGCGATGAAAAATCCCGCACATTCCCGCTTGACATCCCTCCGCGGATATCATAAAATATCAAGGCATGTTTACATTGAACTGTCCGTGTCCAGACTTCGATGCCAACGTGAGCGCACGTATCACGCCGGAAGACATTTGCGCGGCTGCCCGGGAGACCGGTTGTCGGAAAGCGGTGCGTTAATCGATCGATCAATACGTCATTGGAGGAAAGAAAGTTGGCAAACATTAAATCTGCGAAGAAGAGAATCCTTACATCCGCTAAGAGAGCTGAGAGAAACAAGTCCATCAAGTCTTCCGTGAAGACCGCTGTGAAGAAAGTCCATGCTGCGATCGAAGCCGGTGATATGGCTGCTGCAAAGAGCACCCTTGTTGCCGCCGAGACCGCTCTGTGCAAGGCTGCCACCAAGGGCGTCCTTCACAAGAACAACGCTTCCCGTAAGGTCTCCAGACTGTCCAAGGCTGTTTCGGACATGAAGTAATATACACTTGTGTATGCTGAAGAAGCGCTGCAGTTATCTGCAGCGCTTCTTTATTTGCTATTCCTCCGTGATCAGAAGCTCCACTGCCAGCCGGTCCTGGAGATTTCCTGTCTTCACAGCCTCCTCCAGTTCCGCGCAGCGCCGGATCTTCGCGAACAGCGCCGCGCTTCGGAAGCTCTTCGCCTGCTGCTGCAGCTTTCCCACAGCAAAAACAGGTATCTTGATGTCTTTTGCGATCTGGTTTCTGTCTTTCCCCGCCGCAGTCATTTCCTTTACGCTGAGAAGCTGCCGGTACTGCCGTGCGATCAGGACCAGAATCCGCATTGGAGGCTCCCGCAGTGTCAGGAGATCATGATACATCCCAAGGGCTTCCCCTGTCCTCCGGGCCGCGATAGCCCGCACCATATCAAAGATCCGGTTCGTCACGGTACCCGTTGAGATCATATCCACGTCCAGGGTCGTGACGACCTCTTCCTCTCCCAGGTAAGAGATCAGCTTCTCCAGCTCGTTCCGGACATTCTGCATATCGTCCCCGACGCGGTCCAGGAAATGGTCCATAGTGCTTGCCGTGATCTTTTTCCCGGAAGCAGCCAGATATCTCGCCGCCCATACGGACAGCTCCCGCCGTTCCGGATGAGACAGCTCGCAGATGTATCCCCGCTTCTGCACCGCCTTGTAAAGCCGGTTTCTCTTGTCTGTCTCCTCCTCCAGGAACAGAAGCACCGTGGTGTCAGGAAAGCCATCCAGAAAATCCGGGAGTTTCTCCGTCTTGTTTTTAAACCAGCCGCTGTTCTCCACGATCACGAGACGATGCTCTGAAAAGAAAGGCATCGTTCCCGCGATGTCGATCACCGCGTCCTCAGAAATATCCTTTCCTTCGAACTCGGAGATGTTCATACTGTCATCTCCTGCGGCAGCCTTCCTGAAACGGCTCTTATAACTCTGCTTCAGGTATGCTTCGTCCCCGTACAGGAGATACACGGGTTTAAACTCTCCCGATCTCAGGTCTGCATTCAGGTTTTTCATATCATTTGAAGTTTCCGTAGCGTTTTCCCGGTTCCAGCGCCGCTCCCTTCGCCTGCGCCATCTCGCTCACAGTCACCAGCTGGAACCCTCTGGAGACGAGCTCGGGGATGATGGTCTCTGCCGCGGTTGCAGAAGCTTCATGGATACTGTGCATCAGAATGATGTCTCCATCCTTCACCTGGGTGAGCACTGCCTGTACTGTGGCGTTGGGATCCTTCTTATGCTTCCAGTCCTCCGTGTCCAGGCTCCAGAGGATCGCCGGGTATCCCATGGATCCGAGCACAGGAAGCGTGTTGTTTCGTGTGGAACCGTAGGGTGGCCGCACCACGGTCACCTGGCTTCCGCTGGCCTGGAAGACAGCTTCATTGGTCTTCCGGATCGTCTCCCGGATCCCGTCGTCGCTCAGCTCCGAAAGATTCTCGTGACCCCAGGTGTGATTTCCCAGCTCGCACCCCTGTTCCGCCATCCGGCGCACCGCGTCAGGATATTTGACCACCTCTTCTCCGACCATGAAAAAGGTCGCTCTCGCGCCGGCAGACTGCAGCGCGTCGAGGATCCTGTCCTCGTAGATGCCGGGGCCGTCGTCAAAGGTAAGAGCCACCATGGGCAGCGCCGGGTTCACTCCGGACGCCTTCCACGCTTCTTCGTCGTCGATCTCCTTTTCCGTGATGGGCGCCGGCGTATTTCCCTTTTTCACAATGGCGATCCGGATGCCTTCGATATGCTTTCCGCTCCCGGGCTCTCCGGCGTCCTTTCCGTTGACCGCCCAGCCGGTCCACTCTCCTTCCACCATGACTCTGGTGTAGACGTCATAGTACTCTGCCAGGTCACCGTTCACCCATGCCCTGATCCCTTCCAGCGGGGCGCTGACGCCGTCCACCCGCGCCACTTCGCCGTTCTCCACAGTATCTGTCCAGCCGTAGCCGCTGACATTCACCTGGTACTGGATGGTTCCTGTCATTCCCTCGGTCTGTCTCTGAATGGACGCCTTAAAGGCTACAGGATACGTCGACGTCCTGTACACCGCGTAATTGTCCGGCATCCAGGCGGACCAGCCCTGTCCCAGGAATTCCACGGCAAAGATCGCGTCCATTTCCAGATCTTCTTCTGTCTGCTCCTGGTAGGAAAGCTCGGAAGACCTTCGCGCGAACAGCAGCGTCATAAAAAAAGCGAGGATCAGGATAGCTGCCAGCTTCCACTTTCCCGCTTGTCTTCTTTTCCGACGTCTGTTGGCGCTGTGAACCCTGCGGCCCGGCTTTGCAGATCTGTGCTGCCGCTCCTCCGTTCTTCTGCCGGCAGTCCCCGTCTGTCTGGTTCGTTCGTTCTGATTCCTGGTGCTCATAATACCCCCTCTTAAATACGGCTTTCATTTTATCACAGTTTCTTCCGGGAAACCACTATATTGAAAACGTGTTTCAACTTTGATAAGATGAGGGATGCTGGACAGATAAGAATCGCAGAGGAGAATGCGCATGGAGCATAAAGATTTTGTCATTGACGAACAGGGAACGCATGAAGTGCGGGAAAACAGGACCAGCCGGAGCCGCAGACCGGACAGAAGGAACGCCCCGGGACGGAAGAAGAGAAAAGTGGAGAGCATCTTCTGGTATCTGATCCCCTTTGTTCTCATCAATATGGCCATCTTTTTTTATATGACCGCGCGTCCCGACTTTACTCTTGTGATCGAGGACCCGGGCAACTATAAGACCGTAAATCTTTCCGTCGAGACCAGCGGACGCCTGAAGCCCAGCGAGTTCAGCATCAAGCTGGACGATGTGGAGGTCTCTGCGGAAAAGGAAGGAAAGAACCTCTACCGCGCTGTCCTGGACAGAAACGGGACGCTGGAGGTGAAGATCGGTTACAAAAACGGCATGACTAAGACCCAGTACGAGCACATCTCCACCATCGATGATCAGCCGCCGGCGATCATCGGCGAAGAACTGGATGTTTCCGTTCTCACCGTTTCCTTCGAAGACGCCCAGTCCGGCGTGGACATGAGCACTGTTTCCGCTCTGGACCTGAACGGCGATCCTGTACCGCCGCTGGATGTCAATGAAGAAGAACACAGAGTCATGTTCCGGGCAGAAACAGACCGTCTGGAGATCCATGTCAAGGATCTCTGCGGGAACGAAGCCACGATGACCTTCGACGGCCTGAAGCTGATGGGCAACGACGGAGAAAACCGGACCGCTGACTACAATACTTACGGCGAAAACGAAAGTAAAAAGAGTTCCTCCGGAAGCAGTTCCTCTTCCGGCAGCAGCTCTTCTTCCGGCAACAGCTCTTCCTCCGAGGCAAAGAAAGCCTCGGAATCCACAAAGGCTTCCGAAACAAAGAAGGCCTCGGAATCCACAAAGGCTTCCGAGACCAAAAAAGCTTCTGAATCCACAAAGGCAGCCGAAACTAAAAAGGCGGCTGAGACCACAAAAGCAGCTGAGACCACAAAGGCAGCCGAGACCACAAAGGCAGCTGAGACCACGAAGGCAGCCGAGACCACGAAGGCAGCCGAGACCACGAAGGCAGCCGAGACCACAAAAGCTGCGGAAAGCTCCGGAACTGTTGCGCCGGCTGCGCCGATCAATGAAGACGCCCCCGGCAGCACCGCCTCTCCTGCTCCCGGGACAGCTGCTGAGACACGGACTGATGCCGCAGGGCCCCAGACCGCTGCAACGACCCAGGCTGCTGCAGGACCTCAGGCAGCAGATACACCTCAGACTACTGCTGCGGGTCCCCAGGCACCTGCTGCGCCGCAGACCGATTCTGCCGGTCCTCAGCCTGCCGGCGACGCCGGTGGTCCGGCTTCCGCCGGGACCGTGGAAGCTGTCCCCGGTGTATAATATTCCTGCTTCGGCTTTCCGGACGACAACTGAATCTATTATACAGCTCCGAGATAGACATCCCGGAGCTTTTCCATGTTCTGGAGCTTCATCCGCATTGTCGGGTGGGCATACCGGTTCAGCGTAATGCTGACGCTGGCGTGTCCCAGGATCTCGGAAAGGGACTTCAGATCGAATCCCGCTTCAATGCACCTGGTCGCAAAGGTATGACGCAGCATGTGGTAATTGCACTGTTCCAGGCCGAGTTCCCGCATGATCTTTTTATACTGGTACTGATAAGCCCTCGGCTCCATGTATTTCCGCCGGGCTGTCAGCAGATAGCAGTCCGGCCCTTTTCTGATCTTTCTGAGATAGATCCTCAGAAACGCAGGAAGGGGGATCTGACGGAAGGAGTTCTCGGTTTTCGGCATGCCGATCTCGATCCTGGTCCTTCTGCTCTCCTTCTGGTCAAAGCTCTGGACTCTGGAAATGGTCTTCCTGACATAGAGCATTCCTTCACTTAGGTCAATATCCTCCCATTTCAGAGCGCAGACCTCTCCGATCCGAAGTCCTGTATAAAGAGAAAGGATTATTCCCGCCCGGATCCCTTCCCTTGTCCTGTCCTGATCCTCCCGGAGAAATACTTCCAGTCTTCTCTGCTCCTCCTGACTCAGGATCCCCGCCTGTTTCCCCCGCTCCTTCAGATTTCTGATCTCACAGTGGTCCGGGACACGGTATTCCCGCTCTTCCGCGAAACGCAGCATCATTTTCAGGATCCTCAGGATACCGTTGACAGTCCTTGCCTCCAGGTTTTTTTCGCGCAGTTCCTGAACAAACTCCGAGATACGCTGTGTTGTCAGTTCTTCCAGGCAGCATGTCCCGATCAAAGGCACGACGTAATGGAAAAGAGTGTAATTGTAAGTCGACACCGTTGTGACCTTCACCTCTGCTTTTCTGGCTTCGATCCATTCACCCGCAAGCTGTTCCACAGTTCTTCGCTTTTTTCTCATCACTGCTCCTTCATTTGTACTGCGGGTACATTTTATAGTATTATTCTAAACCATAAATTATTATCGCATCATTTTTATAGTACTAAATATACTGCATCAGAAAAAATAATGCTATAAAATAATCCTTAAATTTGTATAATGCGTTATTATACAGATATATGATTTTTATATTTTATTAAATCATATTCATGCATCGCATGGTCAGAAAGGGCGCCGCACTGCTGTTCACACAGTGCGGCGCCCCCTTGTACGACGTCTGAAGGATATTGCTGAATATAAAGGACATTACGAAGATCCGGTCCTCCGGACACTCTGCATTACCTGATCCGCCAGCGTCAGGATATCATAGACCGGACATTTCAGGATATTTCGCAGTGCGTCCGTATACGGCGGCATATTGGTACATTCGCATACCACAGCGCCGACCTCCGGATTTTCTTCCATCATGCGAAGGGCCACCCTCTGCAGCTCTTCTCCTGCGCGCGCAGGGTCCAGGTCCTCTCTGTCGCCGACATAGATGTCGTGGAAGTGTGTTCCCTCCATGCCATATACGACTTTAGGAATATCCTCTATGCCCGCGCCCCTGAAATGACGCATGCCCAGCTTTCTTCCGTCGGCTGTGAGGATCCCGATCTTTTTCCCGGCCGGCAGAAGCCCGCAGGCTGTCCTCGCCTGGAGCAGGGAAGACGTAAATACAGGGATGCTGACTCTGGCAGCCAGTTCTTTCTGAAACATGGCCAGAAAGCCGCAGCTGGTGGTAATGGCCGCGCAGCCCTCCCGTTCCAGCTGCTCTGCCGCCTGAAGAAACGGTTCGAGCAGGGAAGGATCCGCTTCCCGGACCACCCGGTCCGGAGACGCTCCCCGGACCGTCAGCTTCCGCACCGGATACGAAAAACTGTCCGGATTGCCGACATCTCCTTTGATCCTGGGAAAATGCGTATCCAGCATCAGAATGCCAAGCATCTGGTCCATCGTCCGCTTCTCTCCCGTCACATGTACAGGAAAACAAGACCGGTGATGAGGAACACGATGCACATCGGCAGGGAGTAGAACATGGATTTCACCGGGTCCACCTTCTTACCGAACTGGGAGGAGATCATGCCGCAGATCACGAAGGTCGTAAGGTCTGCCGGCGGCATGCCCTGTCCTGCTGCCGCGAGATGCGCACCTGCCACTGCTGCCCTGGTCGGGTCCACACCGAAAGCCACCAGGGCGGGGCCGAAGAACGTGAAGACCACGTTCTGCGTCGTGGACTGGGAGCCTGTCAGCATGCCGAGAAGACACATGGCTCCGGTGCCGCCCAGCTTCAGGACATTTCCGTTCAGGCTCTGGGCGAAAGCGCCGACCGTATCAATGGCGCCGGACTTGTAGAAGCTGCCCAGCATGAAGGAACAGCAGATCTGCAGGATCAGCGTCCTCTGGACATTGGTCAGGCTCTGACGGAAGATCTGGCCGCTGTTCGCGCGCACCTTCCGGAACAGGAAGGAGAACGCGATGGCGCAGATGATGGAAAGAACGATGCCGTTGGTGAGGCCGCTCACGATGGAGATCCCGGAAAGCAGTTCATACATGTTCACAGTCTTCTCATCACTGATCTTCAGGAAATTGATGTTCTTGAGGATCACAGGGCCCACGTCGACGATCTTCAGGGTGCGCAGGAAGATCACGACGATCAGGAAGCAGAGCGGGATCAGGGACTTCCAGTTCTTCCTGAGGATATCTCCCGCGGTCTCGCTTTCGAACTTGATCTCGATCTCCTTGTTGGCGCCGGGCACATTGTCCTTTTTGATCAGGATCATCGCACCGTAGACCGCCACCACGATGAAGCAGATGAACACCGTCTTATAACCGATGGAGATGACCGGATCGGGATCGGTGCCGATCAGGGAAGAGGACAGGGCCAGGGCCTGGGTCATCGGAGGCATGATGGAACCCACGGAGGCGCCCATCATGACGATCGCCGCGATCTTCTCGTTCTCCAGGTTCATGGAGACCAGGATACCGAAGGTCAGGATGCCGACCACTGTCGATGCTGCGATAGCATCGCCCAGCAGGGATCCCGCCAGGACCAGGGTCGCAATAATGCAGACCACCAGGATCCTGGGATGACTGCGGAACTTCGCGGTCAGTGCGCCGATGATGGTATCCACTGTACCAAGCTGAACTGAGATCTCGGCAAAAATCCCGCCCGTGATGGAGAGTGCCATGATCCACGCCATCCGGTTCAGACCGTCGATCCACGCGGCGATCCAGTCCGCGGGGTCAGACACCGCGCCCAGAAGAAGGGTCAGGACACCGGTGAGCAGCAGCGCGGCGTTGATGTTGCCGCCGATCAGCGGGAACTTTTTCCAAAGAACTACCAGCAGCAGAAAACATACGGGGATAACAACAGCGATCATAAGATGCCTCCTTTTAAGAATCTGTTGGGACTGAATGGTGTTATGTCGTATGAAGTTTTTCCGTCAGTGATCAGTTCCGCCATCAGGCGTCCCGTGATCGGAGAAAGCGCGATACCGTCTCCCTCATGGCCTGCGGCCATATAGAAGCCGGGCAGAGTCCGGACCTCTCCCATCATGGAAAGTCCGTCGGGAGTGTAAGGCCGGAACCCAGAGAAGCATCGGATGATGCTGACATCCTTCAGCGCCGGGAAAAAGCGGACAGCCCGCTTCACCATAGTCTCCACAGCCTCAAACGTATTCTCTTCTTCAAAATCCGCGAACTCGCGGGTCCCGCCGATGATCAGCCCGCCGCTCTCCTGCTGCTCGATGCTTAAGGAAGAACCGAGCTTCAGCACTGCAGGATCTTTGATGGTCTCCGGCCGGAACTTGATCACATTGTACATCGCGCACTGCACGGTGGCCCGCAGGAAGGGGCCGATGGGCTCCGTGATGAGGAGCTGGCCTTTTCTGGGTCTGATGGGAAGGTCGATCCCCGCCAGCGCCGCCACTTTCCCGGCCCAGGCGCCCGCCGCGTCCACGATGCAGTCCGCCCGGAACTCTCCCGCGGAGGTATTGACACCCACCGCGCGGCCGCCTTCCGTCAGGATATGGGTCACTTCCGTTTCAGTGAGATACACCGCTCCCAGACGCTTTGCCGCCCTGGCGAATCCGAAGGTCATCGCCAGCGGGTTCACCTTTCCCCCCGTGGGCGACCAGAGGGCGCCGTAGATATCCGGGTTCAGATTCGGCTCGATGGAACAGGCTTCCTCCGCGGTGATCATCCGGATGTCCACTCCGGATCTTCTCTGTTCCGCAGCCATGGAGGCGAGCATGTCCCACTGATCCTTATCCTCCACAGGCTGCATGCCGCCGGCTTCAAGACCGTACTCCACGTTCGTCTCCAGGTCCCGGTTCAGGGTCCTGAACATCTCTATGGACTGCACTGCAAGGTCAAGCTGCAGCCCGGGCTTTTTTGTGTGGTATCCCACCACGCCGTCCGTGGCCCCGGCGGACCCGCTGCACACGTCCTTCCGCTCGATTACCAGGACCTTTTTCTTTCTGCGGGCCAGCTGCCAGGCGACGGAGCTTCCTATGATGCCCCCTCCGATAATGATCACGTCATACATTCTCATTACCTCCGCAGAAATCGCCCATCTTAAGCGGACGGGCCGGCATACGGTTCTTCTGCAGGAAGACGTCGTCCGGCTTCTGCCCGGTCTCTCTTGCTACGAGCCGCTGCACCAGACGTCCGCAGGTCTTGCCCTGGCAGAGGCCCATGCAGGCTCTCGTGCGCCGCTTTACGCCGTCCACGGTGTCCGCGCCGTCCCGGATGGCGTCCAGGATCTCCTGTTCTGTCACTTCCTGACACCGGCAGATGATCAGCTCTTCACTGTTTTCCATCGCTTCACACCTCCTTCTCCGGTCTTTCCCTGACCCATGGCTCCGGTCCTTTTTTCAGGCCGGTCCTGGGGAGACGCTTCATGCTCCGGACCTCGTCCGCCAGTTCCAGGGGCACTGCAAGACGCACCACCGCTGTTCCGGCATAGGCCGGAAGCTTTGTGACCGCCAGGACAGTTCCCCGGCACACAGTCTCCCCGGCCCGGTTCACCGCATCCACCTCGCTGCCTTTCTCCGGAAGCGGCAGGTACTCAAACGGAAATTCCACCGTTGCCTCTGTTTCCGAGTAGGCTTTGTTCACGATCACGATGGCGAGTCCCGGGCAGTTCGCAACACACTGTCCGCACCCTGTACACTTTTCTTCGTCCAGCACCGGGAGATTCGTGATATGCGCTCCCACCGTGATCGCCCCGAATCTGCAGATCCCTTCACAGGGATTGCACGGGATCTCCTGGACACACTCTATGACTGCCACCCGGCCCTTCCGCATGCGCTCTTCCGAAGGAATGCCGGGACATGCCGCCAGCTCCGCAGCCGAAGGGATGCCTGTATATCTCACGCCTTCCATACCTGATCCCTCCCGTTCTCATGCTGCCAGATCTTCATATCCTTTAAAAGATCATTCTTTGCTGTGCGTCTCTTTTCGCCGAACAGACCGGAACGGAGCGTGTTCAGCCGCTCCCTGATCTCGTTCTTTTTTGCGGAAGCTTCCTCTTCTGACAGAAGCCCCAGCGCCTCCGCTGCCGCCACGCCGGCAAGGTTTCCTTCCTCCATCGCGGAGGAGGCTTCCTCCACTCCGGTAACATCGCCCGCGGCGTAAAGTCCCGGGATCGTGGTCTCCATGTTTTCATCGTGCAGCGGCACATGTCCGCCGAAGGATGCAAAATGGTCAAAGGTGCAGCCCGCCATGAAAAGCAGTTCCGTCATGGGATTCAGCCCCACAGCGAGGCAGACCGTATCCACATCAAAGTGCTTTTCTGTCCCCGGGACGGGGTTCCAGCGGCTGTCCACTTCCACGATCTCCACTCCCTCGACCTGGTCTTTTCCCAGGACGCGCCGGATCGTATGACTCAGATAGATCGGGACGCCCGCTCTCCGTATCTTCGCGGCGTGGACGCCGTATCCTCCGATCAGCGGGGCGCCTTCCACCAGCGCTACGACCTCAGCCCCGGCCTGCATCAGCTGGTAGGAAACGATCAGTCCCACGTTTCCGCTGCCCAGCATCAGAATGCGCTCTCCCGGAAGCACGCGGTTCACATTGATCATGGTCTGCGCCGCTCCGGCACCCATGACACCGGGAAGGGTACTGCCCGGGAAGGCCATGTAGTTTTCCTTTGCGCCTGTTGCTACGATGACCTTCCGTGCCTTCACGACCCAGTGCTCACCGTTCCTGATCACGCCGAGAGAACAGTCCTTCTGCATGCCGTAGACAACGGTGTCCAGCCAGACCTCGCACCCGGATTCCTCCACTCGCTTCAGAAGCTCTCTCCCGATCATATATCCGCGGGTCCCCGCCTGGTGCGCGCGGGAGCCGAAAAATTTATGGATCTGCTTGAACAGCTGGCCCCCGGGGAGATGGTTCTCATCGATGACCAGGACCTTCGCCCCTGCAGCCGCAGCCTGGCACGCCGCGGACAGTCCCGCGGAACCAGCGCCGATCACTGCGATATCAGTCTCTTTGATCTTCAACTTTCTGTTCCTCCCCCGGAGCGAATTCTTCCTGAATGAATGATCCAAGCCCTTCCTGCGTACGGACCTTCATTCCCTCGCGGACTCTGGTGACGCAGGTCCTTGTGTTCGGCACGCCGTCCACGATCATCATACAGTCTGTACATCTTCCGATCGCGCAGAAGATCCCTCGCTTCTCCTTCTTTTTCGCCGTCAGACGGAACGAGCGGATCCCCGCGTTCATCAGTGCGGCCGCCACAGGCTCTCCCTCCAGCGCGCGGACCGGCATACCGTCAAAATAGATCGTCACTGTTTTTGCTGTATCCAGCTCATCCAGGATCGGATGTTCCACTACTCTCATACTGTGCTCCTTCCGGGTCTCTGACCCTAGTTTCCATCATACCGTAATCCTGAAAAGATGCAATCGCAAATTGTACATACTTTTTATTGTTTTTTCTATTTTATGGACAAAATAGACAGAATCATTTAAACTATTATCAAAGACTATTATGTGGGATAAACAGCATGCCTGTTTCCCAGCGAAAGAACAGGTGAAGAACATGTCATTAACGATCAGCGATATTCTGACCAGGAATCTCTTTCCGGGGCTGGAGCTGCGCGCCGGTGCGGACCACAGCTCAAATGTTGTTTCCTGGGTCAACATTATGGAGATCCTCGACACTACGGAGAGCGTCAAAGCAGGGGAACTCCTGATCACCACCGGCTACGGCCTGGACAACAGCTCGGCCTATACGAACCTGATCCGCCGCCTGAAAGAACGCGGAACCGCCGGAATCATGATCCAGCCGGGATACTACATCGATCAGATCCCTCCGTATATCCTTGCGGACGCGGACCGTCTCGGGCTGCCTGTTCTGTATATCCCGCCGGACTACTCTTTCTCTGATCTTCTCCACACCCTGATCTCGGAGATCGCGTCGGATGCCGGAAGCCTTCCCGTAAACGGCTTTGACTCGGAGCGCTTCCTGAGATCCCTGACTGACCGCCTTGATGCTGAATCAGGCTTAGTTTTTGACAGGAGAAAAGCCGGCTGCCTGGTCTGTGTGGCCCCGGTGAATTCTTCCGCCATGAACGCGCCGCAGATCAATGATGCGGTCCGCCGCCTCTCCTCCATGCTCTGCAGTCGGATGGAATACGCTGTTCCGGAGATCCGTCCGGGCGGTTCTGCCTGTATTCTTCTCTTCAGTGAAGACCAGCAGGCCCTGACTTCTCTCCTTTACGACCTCCCTGCGGTCATCACTTCCACCTCGGAAGAGAGAGGGATCAATCTTTACGCAGGAGCCGAAATAGTATTCACCGCGCGTGAGCTTTCCTCCGCGATGAAAAAAGCGGTGGAATGCATTTCCCTTCTCCGCCAGATCGGAGCCAAACGGGGCTTCCTTGCCTATGAGGATTACGAATTCATAAGCAACCTGGGCATCGTCTACCGGAGCTGCCGGAGCCACCTGGTCCGGAACCAGGCTCTGCAGCAGCTGATCACGCGGGACAGGACAAAAAAGACCGAATACGTGGACACTCTGCGAGTCTTCCTCACGGAGAACGGCAACACCTCCAGGGCCGCGGACCGCCTGTTCATCCACCGCCACACTCTTCTGAACCGTCTGCAGAGCATCCGTGAGCTCTGCGGGCTCGATCTGAAAAATTACTATACGCGTCTGAGTCTTTCCGCAGCACTCCTGATGTATGATCTTTACGGCATATAACCTGCCCGCAGACGCAAAAAGAGACCGAAGGCTGTGCTCTCTCTGGCACAGTTCATCGGTCTTCCTTTTTACTGTGTCCGGCGGGATTCGAACCCGCGACCTTCAGAGTCGGAGTCTGACACGCTATCCAGCTGCGCTACGAACACATATCCTTTTTGCGGACAACCCATATAATACAATATTTCTCTGCCTCTTGCAAGGCTTAGTTTACTCCTCCGCGGCAAAGACTCCTGCGGAATTACTTTTGATCCGCAGGGACAGGACTCCGTTCTGTACTGCGTATTCCGCCACTCCCACGTTGTAATTTGATTCCGTGGTAAGTATCAGCCTCCGGACCGTGTCGTATTCCCGCACGCCAAGGCGCCACACCGGCAGGTCCAGGATACGTTCCTCTTCTCCGGTATATACGAATACGATGATCTTCTCATCATTCAGTACTCTTCCGTAGCTCACCAGGTCGTCCTGCATCAGAAGCGGGATCAGAGATCCCCTTCTGCAGGCTTCATAGGCTTCGTGGACCTGGCACATATAGCGGTGAAAATCCTGAAGCTCGTGATTCTCTCTTCCCCAGGGATAAGTACGCCTGCTGTCCGGATCCGTCCAGCCGCAGACGCCGGATTCATCTCCGTAATAAATGGTGGGCGCACCCGGCCAGGTCATCTGCATCACTACCGCCTGACGCATCACCGCGTAGTCTACGCCCTCCTCGGCCGCAAAAGAACCCTTTGTCTGAAGGCGCCCGGTCACATGATTGGTCCTGGTAAGGAAACGGGAGTGGTCGTGATTGGACAGTTCGTTCATCGCCGTCAGGAGGGACGGTGTGGGAAGCTTCGCCATATTGAAGCGCATCATATCCCAGAAACGTTTGCCGTCTCCGCGGAAAGAGGGGTCGCTGCGGTCGGAGTGCTTCTCCATTCCGGTCAGGAACCAGCTGACCGGTTCCATGAACGCATCATAATTCATGATGCTGTCCCACTCTTTTCCGTTCAGCCATGAAGAAGGATTCCCGTAGTGCTCCGCAAGGATCAGTGCGTCCGGATTCACAGACTTCACCATCTGCCGGAACCGTGCCCAGAAGCTGTGGTTAAAATGTGCCGAATGTCCGAGGTCCGCCGCCACATCAAGTCTCCATCCATCGATACAGTAGGGAGGCATCAGCCACTTTCTCCCGACCCCCAGGATGGTGTTCACAAGCCGTTCGCTGGACTCGTAATTCAGCTTCGGCAGGGTGTCGTTGTCCCACCAGCCGTCGTAGCTCTTGTTGTCCGGCCAGTCGCTATACTGATTCTTTGAGAACGCGAAATAGCTGTGATAGGGGCTGTCTATGCTCTCATAGGCCCCCGGGGCATATTTCCCGGAGCGGCTGTAGATCTTCTCGCGGTCCATCCACTTATTAAAAGAACCGCAGTGATTGAACACTCCGTCCAGGATGACCTTCAGTCCCAGCTCATGCGCTTCCCTCATGAAAATAGCAAAAAAGCGGTCGCTCGCTTCCAGGTTCTCCCTGTCTGTCGTGCGGCAGATGTACTTTGTGGCTCCTTCGTTCGTGACAGCGCCGCGGGGCAGGACCTCGCCCTCATCCCTCGCGATCAGCGTAAGATGCGGGTCGATATGCTCATAATCCTGTGTGTCGTATTTATGGTTCGAAGGAGAGACAAAGATCGGGTTGAAATAGATCACCTCGACCCCGAGATCCTTGAGGTATCCCAGCTTCTTCTGGACTCCTGTCAGGTCTCCTCCGTAGAAATAGCCCACGTCAAATGTGGAAGGATTTTCGTTCCAGTCCTCAATGTGCCTGACCGGAAGGCCGATATAGATGTACTCGTCATCCAGAACATCGTTGTCACGTCTGCCCCGGCAGAAGCGGTCCACAAAGATCTGGTACATGACCGCCCCCTTTGCCCAGTCCGGGGTATGAAAACCGGGATACATCCGGAACGGGTACTCCGGTTTATGCTGTGTGGTGACGCCCGACGCGTCATAAAAGCACTCCGAGACCCGGTCGGAGATCCTGAAGTACCATTCGACCGGCTCTTCCCCGACCTCAAACTGGATCTCATAGTAACGAAAATAGCGGTCCGCTCCGGCGACGAACATGGAAATGGATTCGCCCGAATCTGCCGATACGAATTCCACACTCAGATGATCTTCTTTGGGCGCACGAAACCGGACCCGTACGGTATCGCCCGGATCCGGTTCTGCGGGAATGCAGTAATTTTCGGTTGTATCACTGAAAAACGCTTCTGTATTCATCATTATGAAGTAATGCCTGACTTTTCTTCTCCGGAGAAAAGAGCTTCGAACTCTTCCTGTCCTATTTTTTCTTTCTCAAGCAGCATAGCGGCGCAGCGTTCCAGAACGTCCCTGTGCTGTTCGATCACGACCTTTGCCGAA
>CACZFV010000026.1:3553-22149 GCA_902780465.1 uncultured Lachnospiraceae bacterium | reverse complement strand
TATGGTCATATTTGTTCATGATATCAGCATCTTTCCTGTTTCGACTGAATTGTGGCAGCTGCTGATATAATTATACCACGCCCGGGCGAATCGAACAAGCGTTCCCTGTCAAAAACCTTGTTTTTCTCAATACCAGGAGGCGACAATTCATCCCACCACCTGAAGAGGATGGGGGAATTCTTGCTGTTATATGTTAAACTGATACCTGGACGGGCACTGTGAGCTTAGAACTTTCGTGCAGTGTGCGGAGAATATACAGCTTTCCACCGGCAAAACTTTTGGAGGAGACGATCATGGAAAAGACCTACAAGCTCACTATCTGCTACGACGGAAGCCGCTATTTCGGCTGGGAGCATCAGCGGTCCACCGACCGGACCATCCAGGGAAAGCTGGAGGCTGTCCTGTCCGCGATGCTTTCCGGTAAAGACGTGCCGGCAGAGGGTGCCGGGACCGGAAGCCCCACCGTCGATGTCATAGGCGCGGGCCGCACTGACGCCGGGGTGCACGCGAAAGCCATGACCGCGAGTGTCCGGATGGACACCTCCCTCTCCGAAGAGGAGATCCGGGACTACATGAACCGCTACCTTCCGGAGGATATCGGCGTGACCGATGTCCGGACGGCTTCCGACCGCTTCCACGCGCGCTACTCTGCCGTGGGAAAGACTTACTGCTACAGCTGCTGGTACGGACCGCAAAAGCCGGTCTTTGAGCGGAAATACCTGACCGTCCTGGAGAAGATGCCCGACATCACCCGCATGGAGGAAGCCGCGCGCCATCTCACCGGAACCCATGATTTCAAAAGCTTCTGCGGCAACCCAAAAATGAAGAAATCCACCGTGCGCACGGTGGATTCCATTGAGATAAAGAAGAACGGCCCTGTGATCCGTTTTTATTTTCACGGGGATGGCTTCCTGCAGCATATGGTCCGGATCCTGACCGGAACGCTGCTGGAAGTGGGTTACGGCAAGCGTCAGCCCTCCGACATGGAAGCCATCCTGGACGCCCGGGACCGCACCGCAGCCGGCTACACCGCTCCCGCCCAGGGGCTCTGTCTCATGAAAGTGGACTACTGATATCTTCCATTGACCGCCAGTCAGATCTCCCTGCTGTCGCAGGATGTAAAATCCGTACCTCTGTACTGAAGAAGCCGCTCCGCGGCTTCTTTTCCGCAGGTCTCCCGGACCTGCAGAAGCACCTGCTCTGACGCAGCGGTCCCCTCAGCTCCGAAGATCCGTTCCGCTGTCCGCCGGTAGCTCCAGTAGGAATCGGCACAGTGATATTCAAAGGAGCGGAGCCCCGCCGGATCCTTCCCCGGCATCTTCCGCGGCGCAGGCCCCTCTCCGCTTCCTTCCGCCGCCTGCGCGGCTTCGTATCCGTTCCGCACGATATGATAACAGCACACCCCCTGGTTTAGGTTCTGCGGAACCTCATAGCTCAGGACCGGGTTGAAGCCCCGGAACAAGGAGGGGTCGATGTGCCGGCAGTAGAGTTCTCCTGCCTCCAGCGCCCCCATCTTCTTAAACTGCTCATGCCAGGGACATACCGTCACTTTTTTGATATAGTCCGGATAGGCAGCGCTGTACTCCGGCGCCGCGTCGGTCAGTTCCGCCTTGTTCGCGATCCCCTGGGCGCGGATCATCTCTGTGTTTACCCACTCCCCCCGCCGGAGATAGGTCTGCAGCGTCAGTTCCTCTCCTGCGCGGATGGCCCGCTGTGCCATACGGCGTCCGCGCTGCTCCCCGTAGCTCTGCGTTCCCTGGACAAAGGCCTGGACACCCCGCGTTCCGAAGCGTCTTTTCAGTTCCCTGTAAAACAAGACCGTAATAAATGCCTGGACCCGCTCATTGAATATCTCCGGGACTCTTCCTCTCTCTTCCATACTGTCCTTCCCTCCAGGAACTGTCTCATCAGCAGCTTTCCCGGACTATCATAACAAAGGCCCCGGGCTTCACGCAAGCCGGGGCCTTTTCTGCGGTTCATATCACCGCACAAAGATCGTTATTCAGTTCCCGTTATTTAATATCCGGAGATCAGTTCCAGAAATCCACCTTGCCCTTCAGGCCGACGGTCTCAGCCTTGAAGACAGGGTTCTTTCCCTCTGCCTTCTGAGCCTCGTAATCCTTCAGTGCACCCAGAGCTACCTTGTGCAGGATCACGATCACAGGAAGGTTGATGATGGCCATGACGCCCATCAGGACGTCCGCAAGGTCCCAGAGGAGACCCATGCTGGCGATGGCGCCGATGAACACGACGATGGTGCCGACAATGCGGAAGCCGAACATGAACTTCTCGGACGGAATGCCCTTGTGCATGAAGATCAGCAGGTTATCCATGTAGTAGAAGTTTCCGATCAGGGTCGTGAATGCGAACAGGATCATGGAGACCGTGATGAAGACCGGGCCGATGGATCCCAGCGCCGCGCGGAGAGCTTCCTGCACATAGGGCGCGCCTGCCAGATCCGCGTTGGGCTCAACGCCGGAGCAGAGGCACATCAGTGCGGTGGCCGTGCAGAGGAGCAGGGTGTCGATGAAGACGGACAGCATCTGGACCAGGCCCTGCTTCACGGGGTGGCTGACTGTTGCGGCAGCAGCAGCGTTCGGCGCGGAGCCGCAGCCGGCTTCGTTGGAGTACAGACCTCTCTTGATGCCGTACATCATGCAGGAGCCGGAGAAGCCGCCGAAGATCGCCTTGAAGTCGAAAGCCTCCTTAAAGATACGTGCGAACACGCCGGGAAGCAGTCCGATGTGGGTGATGACCACAAACAGGGCCACGATGACGTACAGCACGCCCATGACGGGGACCAGCGTGGAGGCGGTCTTCACGATGCGGTTGTCGCCGCCCAGGAGGCAGTAGCCGAAGATCAGGGCCAGGATGGCGCCGATGATGATGGGAGAGACCTTCGGATCATAGAAGCTGTATGCGCTGAAGGTGGACTGCAGGTTGTACGCGCAGAGCATGTTGAAGCCGCCGGCGTAGGTGACCAGCATGCTGATGGCGAAGATAAAGCCCAGGGCGTGGCTGTTCAGAGCCGCCTCGATGTAATAGGACGGGCCGCCGTAGCTGGAGCCGTCCGGGCGCTTTCTCTTGTAGATCTGGGCCAGGGTGCTCTCCACGAAAGCGGATGCGCCGCCGATGAAAGCGATGATCCACATCCAGAACACGGAACCGAAGCCGCCCATGCAGATGGCGGTGGAGACGCCGACGATATTGCCGGTACCGACACGGGACGCGGTGGAGACCATCAGAGCCTGGAAGGAAGAAACGGACCCTTCCTTGTCCGGCTTCTCTCCGACGACCTTGACCGACTCCCCGAACATCCGGATCTGCAGGAATCCGCACTTTACGGTAAAGTAAAGTCCCACAGCCAGCAGCATGATGATGAGCAGTTTGCTGTACATAAAGCCGCTGATATCGCCAATAATGCTTCCAATCATTTCTATATCCCCCTCTTGTTAAAATGTACCTCGTGTTACATGTATACGCGCACCGCCGTCATCCCTGGAACATATGCAGTCCCAGTTTTTCCGACAGATACTCCAGGATCACTTCGCCGCCCACGCTGTTGCCCTTCGCGTTCAGCACCGGGCCGTAGGTGGCGATCCCCATTCCGCACTTCGCCGCGGAAACGATTCCGCCGCCCACGCCGCTCTTCGACGGAATGCCGATCTTCACCGCGAACTCGCCGGATTCGTCGTACATGCCGCAGAGCAGCATCAGGGTCTTCACGGTCTTCACGATCCGGGCGTCCACCATCCGCTCGCCGGAAATGGGATCCACCCCGTCATTCGCCAGGATCATGCCGTAGCGGGCCAGGCCCTTCGCAGTCACCAGGACAGAGCAGAAGCGGAAATAAAGATCCAGAACTTCCTCTGCATCGCCCCCCAGAATTTTATCACTCTTCAGGAGATACGCAATGGCCCGGTTCCTGTCGCCGGTCCTCTTCTCCGAATTATACACCTTTTCGCTCAGACGCGCTTTCGGGTCTCCGCAGAGGCGCCGCACCAGATCGAGATAATCCTCAAAGGGGGTCTTTGAGCGGATGCAGCTCACCGTGGCGATGGCGCCGCAGTTGATCAGCGGGTTGTAGGGGGTCCAGTTCTTCATCTCCAGCTGGATAATGCTGTCAAAGCTGTCTCCGCTGGGTTCCATGCCCACCTTTGAGAACGTCTCCTCGAATCCCCCCGTCTCCAGCGCCAGGATCAGGGAGAAGGTCTTCCCGATGCTCTGAATGGTAAAGGGGATCTCTGTGTCCCCGGCCTGGAAGCACTCTCCTTCCTTCGTCATGACGCATACGCCCAGGTTCGCCGGGTTGGTCTTGGCCAGCTCAGGAATGTAGCTCGCCACTCTTCCTTCCCCCAGATGACCCCGCGCAAGTTCACAGGCCTCTTCAAGAAGCTGCTGCATTTCATTCGTCATTTTATTCATCCCCTCTCAGGTTTTCAGGCGGTTCACCGTCATTTTTATGATATAATCATATACCCGGAAGCGAAAATTCAAAAATATGCTTAATAAATGCCGCTATTGGAAATTCAAATAGCGGCACTGAAGCCAGCAGGGTTTAAAATAGGATCAGTGAGAACCCGAAGACCGGACACAGGGCAGGACCCATTTCCGCCCGGGAGGACAGCTGCATGGATAGCAAGAATCTGAAATACTTTATCGCTGTGGCACAGTACGGTTCCATCAGCCAGGCCGCAAAAGCCATGTATATCTCTCAGCCTCAGCTGAGCCACATTATCAAGAGCATCGAAGAGGAGATCGGATTTCCTCTGTTCCAGCGCACCAACCAGGGGTCCAGCCTGACCCGCAGCGGGGAGGAATTCCTGAACTACTGCGTGACGCTGCAGCAGGACATGGACAAGCTGAACCGCTTCATCACCAGGACCAAATCCTCAGGGGCGCGTCTCACGGTCTCCATGACCCGCTTTTCCCATACCGCGGAATGTTTCAATGATATCTGTTCCAAATACGACGACCAGGAGAACCTCTTTCTCCGCATGCACGAGTGCAGCACCATGGATGTGATCGAGAGTGTCCTGAACGGCTATTCCGGCATTGGCGTCCTGCATTTCTCCGCCAGCGAATCCGCCCTCATGAAGCGGAATTTTGAGATCAAGAAGCTGTCCTTCCGGCAGATCGGCTCCTTCCGTCCCTATGTATGCCTCTCAAAGGATCACCCCCTGCTGCAGTCCGGCGCCGTAAAGGAGCTGGACATCCGTGATCTGCTCTCTTACGGTTTCGTCCGCTACATCGGCCAGTATGAAGACTTTCTGTACCACATCTCCACCGAAAACGGAGTCGTGGATCTGAACGAATCCTCCCGCATCATCTTTGTCAATGACCGCGCCGGCCAGATGCGCCTCATCTCGGAGACGAACTACTACACCATCGGCATCCCGGAATTCCAGTACCAGGACGCCCTCTACGACGTCGTGTCCGTCCCCCTGAAAAACTGCAGCGACCATATCTGCTTCGGCATCCTCACGAAAAAGGAGTGGCGTCCCTCTCCCATCGAAAGGGATTTTACCGATACCGTATGCCGGAAATACGCCTCCCTCAGTGAATAAGTTTCCGGCCTGTATCCCGTATCTCAGGCGTGTCCCCCCGGGGACTCCGAGATCATCCGCAGCACTTCGCTCATCCTGTCGCGGTACTTTGCGGCATCCTCGAAGTTCAGTTCGGCGGCCGCCTGCCGCATCTTCTTTTCCAGTTCTTTTGAAAGCTTCCGGAGTTCCTGAACATTCATGGACTCCGGATCTTTTTTCCATGTCCGGTCGTCCTGGACTACGGCCTTCGTCATGGTGATCACGTCCCGCACCGCCTTCTGAATAGTGGCAGGAGTGATCCCGTGCGCCTCGTTGTAGGCCTGCTGTATCTTTCTTCTCCGCTCTGTCTCATCGATCGCGCGGCGCATGGAATCCGTGACCGTATCCGCGTACATGATGACATGCCCCTCCGCGTTTCTCGCGGCGCGTCCGATGGTCTGGATGAGGGACGTCTCGCTCCTGAGGAACCCCTCCTTGTCCGCGTCCAGGATCGCCACCAGGGTGATCTCGGGAATATCAAGTCCTTCTCTCAAGAGGTTGATGCCCACCAGGACGTCGAACTCGTCCAGACGCATGGCGCGGATGATCTGGGCGCGTTCCAGCGTATCGATATCCGAGTGAAGATAACGCACCCGGATGCCCACTTCCCGCATATAGTCCGTCAGGTCCTCTGCCATCCGCTTGGTCAGGGTGGTGATCATCACTTTATGATGGGCCTTCGTCTCCTTGTTCACCTCGCCGATCAGGTCGTCGATCTGTCCCTCCACCGGACGCACGGAGATCTCCGGGTCCAGAAGCCCTGTGGGCCTCAGGATCTGCTCGGCGCGGAGCATTTCGTGCTGCGCCTCATAATCCGACGGCGTCGCGGAGACGAACAGCATCTGGTCGATCCGCTCCTCAAATTCCCCGAAGGAAAGGGGACGGTTGTCCAGTGCGCTCGGGAGGCGGAAGCCGAAATCCACCAGCGTTGTTTTCCGGGACAGGTTCCCGTTGAACATGCCGCCGATCTGGGGTACGGTGATGTGGCTCTCGTCCACGATGATCAGATAGTCCTCCGGGAAATAGTCCATGAGGGTAAAAGGCGGTTCACCGGCCTTCTGTCCTGTCAGGAACCGGGTGTAGTTCTCAATGCCGGAGCAGAAACCGGTCTCCCGCATCATCTCCACATCGTAGCGGGTGCGCTCATCGATCCGCTGGGCTTCCAGCAGCCGGTCCTCCGACTTGAACCAGGCCACCCGCTCTTCACACTCCTCCAGGATCTCTTTGCACGCCTGCTCCATCTTCTCCTTCGGCACCACATAGTGGGACGCGGGATAGATGGAGATATGCATGGTCTCCGCGACGGGATTCCCGGTCAGCACGTCGATCTCCGTGATGCGGTCGATCTCGTCCCCGAAGAATTCCACCCGGTACGCCACTTTATCCTGGTCCGCGGGAAAGATCTCCAGCGTGTCTCCCCTCACCCGGAAAGTGCCGCGGTGAAAATCCATGTCGTTCCTGGTGTACTGGATGTCCACCAGCTTCGAGATCACTTCGTCGCGGTCCTTCTCCTGGCCCGGGCGGAGCGAGACCATCATGTCCTTGTAATCCACCGGGCTGCCGAGACCGTAGATGCAGGAGACACTGGCCACCACGATGACATCGTTCCGCTCCAGAAGCGCGCTGGTGGCGGAATTCCGCAGCTTGTCGATCTCATCGTTGATGGCGGAATCCTTCTCGATATAGGTATCCGTCTGGGGCACGTAGGCCTCCGGCTGGTAATAATCATAATAAGAGACAAAGTATTCCACCGCGTTCTCCGGGAAGAACTCCTTCATTTCGCTGTACAGCTGCGCCGCCAACGTCTTGTTGTGGGAAATGATCAGCGTCGGCTTCTGGAGCCGTTCGATCACATTCGCCATGGTGAAGGTCTTGCCGGATCCGGTCACGCCCACCAGCGTCTCAAACTGGTTGCCCTCCCGGAATCCTTCCACCAGCTTTTCGATCGCCTGGGGCTGGTCCCCTGTCGGTGCGAAATCCGAATGAAGCTTAAACTGCATAGGATCCTCCTTGGTGCATCATTGCAGAACAAAAAGAGAATCAGCAGTGCAAAAGCTGGTTCTCTTTTTCGGTTCGTTATTCTTCGTCCTTCTTTTTTCCGGATCAGTTCCTGCGGCCGGTGGGAATACGGTCCCCGGCGCCGCTGTTGATGTAGCTCACATAGGCGTGAGTCACGGAGAGATCCGAGTGCCCCAGCATCGCCTGCATGGAACGGATGTCGGCGCCGCTCTTCAGGAGATGCGCAGCGAAGCTGTTCCGCAGGGCCTGGGGAGTGATCTCTTTCCGGATCCCCGCCTTGTCGCCGTAGAACTTGATGATCTTCCAGAAGCCCTGGCGGCTCATGGCCTTTCCGCTGATATTGACAAACAGAAGGTCTGTGCTTCCGCTCTTCAGCAGCTTTTCTCTCGCTTCCGAAAGGTATGTGAGCAGTGCGTCCTGCGCTTCCCTTCCGAAAGGAATGGCGCGCTCCCGGTCCTCATCCCTGCAGATCACATATCCGATCTGGAAGTTCAGGTCCTGTACCTTCAAATCAATAAGCTCCGAGACCCGCAGGCCGGTCGCACAGAGCAGCTCCATCATGGCCCGGTCCCGGATCTTCTTCAGGGTCTTTCCCCGGGTCTGGGCAAGGAAGGCTTCCACTTCCTCAGCTGTCATAATGGTAGGCGCCTTCTTTTCCACCTTCGGCGCCTTGATTCCTTCCGCCGGATTGGTCCCGATGATCCCCTGCTTCTGTTCATAAGCGAAAAAGGATTTCATGGAGGCTACCACGCGTGAGATCGTCGTGGTTGCTTTTCCCTGGCGCTCCAGCCACAGAACATAAGAAGCAAGAAGCGTCTCTGTCACCTTTCCGGATTCTGTCACCCCGCGGCCTGCCATCCAGGAGATCATCTGCCGCAGGTCACGTTCATAAGATACCAGTGTATTCTTCGCCATTTGACGTTCGTTCTCTAAAAACGACGCAAAACGGATCAGCTCTTCATCCATCATATCTCCCCCTGCATCACCTTTTGAAGTCATCACAACGAAAGGCTGTGCAGAGTCCATTATAAAGTTTATATTATGTAAAATCAAACGGCTGAAAACAGCGTTTTTGCGCCATTTTCAGCCAAAAATACAAGATATTGGTCTATGTTTTTCACCGGGCTGATATCTTGGAGTTTTTTATATCAAAAAAAAATTTGTATTTTTTTCAGCACTCCACCATTCCCGCCGCGTAGGCGCAGATGGCGGCCACGGTCTTCGCGTCCGTCATTTTCCCTTCGCGGATCAGCTGAAGAAGATCTTTGACCTCCCACTCCTCCACGTTGATCACTTCGTCCTCATCGAGGTGCTGCTTTGAAGGTTTCAGATTCCGCGCCACAAAAATGTCCAGCTGTTCGTCGCAGAACGCCACCGTGGTATTCATGCGCATCAGGAATTCCAGATCCTCCGGCTTCTCCACTTTGCGCCCGGTCTCCTCCTCCAGTTCCCGGAACGCACAGAGCCTCCGCGGCTCGTCCGGCGCGTCCACCTTGCCCGCCGGCAGCTCCAGCGTGAAGCGCTGCAGGGCATGCCGGAACTGACGGACCATCAGGATCTTGCCCTCGCTGGTCACCGGCAGCACCGCGGCGGCGCCGTCATGATGGATAAAATCCCAGTCCTCTTCGATCCCGTTGGCCTTCACATGGTCACGGTACACCTTCAGGATGGTTCCCTGGTAAGCAAGTTCCCTGTGCAGCAGTTCTACTCTTCCCTGCTCCTCAAATGCTTTTTCTTTCATCTTCTGTCTCCTGTCTTCCGCTGTCAGATCTTCCCTGAGCTCTTTAAATAGCAGGCTTCACAGCCCTTCAGGATCGCGTTCCGGAACCCGGCTTCCTCCATGGCTGCCACCGCCGCGATCGTGGTGCCGCCGGGCGAGCACACATTGTCCCTGAGGACCTCCGGATGCTCTCCTGTCTCAAGCACCATCTTCGCACTGCCGTACACTGTTTGGGCAGCCATGCGGATGGCGTCCTTCTTGGTAAGGCCGTAGCGTACGCCCGCATCGGCGAGGGCGTTGATGAACATATACACATAGGCCGGACCGCTGCCGCTCACCGTAGTCACGGTGTCCATCAGCCGCTCCTCCACCTGTACGATCTCACTGAAGGACTTAAGGATCCCTCTGGCTTCCCCGATCTCCTCCTGGGTAAAAAGCTTTTCCTCGAGAGTATAGCCTGTCATGCCTGCGCCCACCAGAGCCGGCGTATTGGGCATGATGCGGATGATGCGCCGGAACCCACCGAGGCCTTCGCTGACGGTGCTGACAGCGATGCCCGGAGCGATGGAGATGACGATCTGATCCTCCTGCATTACGCCATTCAGGTCCTTTAGCACAGCGGGATAGACGATGGGCTTCACTGCGAGGATCAGGAACTTCACGTTCTTTGCCACGTCTGCGTTCCCCTCCATAAAGCGGACTCCCGTCTCCTTCCCCACCATTTCACAGCGCTCTTTGCTCTTGTCCGTGAAGAGAAGGTCCTCCGGACCATAGCTGTTCAGCAGTCCCTTCAGGATCGCGTATCCCATATTGCCCATTCCGATAAAACCGATTCTGGCCATTTCAAAACCTCATCTTTCTCTTTGATTCAGTAGTTTCCGGACCGGCAGGTCCGGCCGCACATTTTCTCCATTATAACTGAAGCCCCCCTGTCCTGCAACGCACAGGAGACAGGGCAGGAGACAGGGGACGGTTCTCTGTCTCCTTCTTATGTGAAAGGGCTCTGGGCATTAAAAAGATTTTGAACATGAAAGGACCCTGCGAGACTGTCGTGGGCGTTTTCCTGCCAATTCCTGATTTTTGTTCCCTTTTCGTGCCCGGTACACAGATGCGAAACATGGGTAAAAGGGAACAAAACAGAAAATTTCTTCCGAAAACGCCCGACTTGCCCTTCCACAGCCCGGAATTCCTTCAGAATTCGCTGTCCGAAGGGGAACAAAATTCTCAAAACAGCTCAAAAACGCCCAAGCGCATCAGAAGAGGCAAGAGACCAGATGGGGAGAGCCAGGGGATTCTCCTATAAAAGAAAAAAGGAGACAAAGAACCGTCCCCTGTCTCCTGTGTGCCGTTATTCAACTGATGAAACCCCGTTCAGCATCCAGTCGTAGGTCTCCATGGCCTGGAAGAAAGTGCTTTCGGCAGTCAGCATCGTGGTCCTGGCCGACTGATACTGGGTCAGGGCGCCGAGGTACTGGGCGGTGCTGAGCATACCCAGCTGGTACTGCATGTCCGCCGCGTTTTTCGTCATCTCCGCTGCCTGGAGTCCGCTCTTTGCGGCTTCCCAGGACTCTCTGGCAGAGAGGACGGTCCGGTACTGATCCCGGAGGTTCACGAGGAGATTCTGGTTCATCGTCTCCTCGGACTCATGGCGCACATTTTTTGAATACGTGGAAAGGCTGTGCTGTTCATTCCGGAAGTTGATGATGTCCTGGCTGTGGGCGATGGCCTTTGTGAGATCCGCGTCGGGATCCATGGCGTCGATCCTCGCAGGATCCGGCGCCGGCAGCGGCGCGATCTCCGGGTCCGCATTTTCACTCCATCCGCAGAGAAGAATGAGATTCTTCTTCAGCAGGTAAGCAGACGCATCAATGGAGGACAGCTGGGACCGGGCCTGCAGATACGCGGTCTGTGCGCTCTGCACATCAGCCGCGGTGGCCATTCCCACGGAATACCGGGCATTGGCGTCGGAAAGCAGTTTCTCGTACATCCCGGCGCTCTCCGCGACGATGGCGCGCTGCGAAGCAAGGGAAGCGCAGGCGATCATCAGCTGCTGCACTCCTGCCGTGACCTGCCTCTCCGCAGCCCTCAAGGGACGGTTCTGTGCGGTCGCGGGCCGCTTCATCCTGTCCACAGAGCTGCGCAGGTTCTTTGTCGATCCTGACAGGATCATCTCCTGCATCGTGTAGTTGCCGTAATCGGCAATCGCTCCCGAAGACTTTGAGATATCCTTCATCTGCCCCATGTCACGCTGTCTGGCGTGAAGTTCCTCTATGGACGTCTCCATATACCGAATGGAATCATCATAACTGTTCCATGCCGAAGCGATCGCCGGATTGAAATTCCTGACAAGATCCGGGATCTCCTCGTAGGTGAGGGTATTGTCCATGAGCCCGGCCCATGCCTCTTCCGAATAGCCGTTCAGCTCCGCCACGCTCTTTCCCCGGTCCTCAGGCGACTGGGGGGCCGTTACATAGGCTGCCGCCGGCTGCGCCGGGACGGGGCTCACCGCCATGAGGATCCCAAGCATCAGGGAGACCCCTGCCGCCTGCCGCCGCTTTTCTTTTTTCCGATCAGTTCTGTATCTCATTTCCGGTCCTCCAGACTTCCTGCGTGCAAATGCGTTCCGCCGGTGCATATCGTCCGCCGCGGCCGCCTCCGCCTGCCGGGCCCCGCGGTCTCATCAGCCTGCCGCTGCCGCTGCCAGGCCTTTCACGGCCCATTCGTAATTGTTCATGGCCTGCAGGAGCGCATACTCCGACTGCTTCAGGGCGATCTGCGCCTGCTCCGCACCGTTCTGCGCAGTCTCATATTCCAGAAGGCTCGCCGTTCCCAGACTGTAACGCTGTGCGGTCTGGGCCGCCGTCTGGGCGGTCAGGGCGGCGTTGCTCTGCTGGAAAAGATATGTGTTTTTTGCTGCAGCCACATTCAGGTACACATTCTGCAGGGACGAAGCGATACGGGCTTCATTGTCCGCAATGGTGGACTGCAGGGTCTTGACGTCCGTTTCACTCGTGGCATTCTGAAGCTTCTTTTTATTGATGCGGAGCGTGTAATTATTTTCCAGCGCCTGCGGGAGATCCGCCGCCGGGTCCATACTGTCGATGCGGGTCAGGTCCAGCGCCGGGGCTTCTCCGATCTCCGGCAGGGAATCTGCCTTCCAGCCCAGCATGATCTGCAGCTTCTGCTTTGTGGTGGTCTCCGTATTACCTGCGGTGATCACCGCCGCCTCTGCGTCCTGAAGCGCCTGCCGGGCGTTCAGCACCTGGATCTGGGTCCCCGCCCCCACCGCCGCCTGGGCCTGGGCCGCCGCGAGATTCCGTTCCGAAAGCTGCTGTTTTAACTCCGCCTGACGCACCCCCAGCTCTGCGGAGTGCAGCCCGATGAAATTGTTCTGAGCCGTCTGGGCCAGCGCTTTTTCCGCCATCTCATAAGTGAGACGCCGGATCTCCGAATCCTCCAGGTTGTTGTCCGCCTGGGTGTCCAGCTGCTTCGCCGTCATCTCCGCCATCACAGCCTGCATGGCATATGTCGCGTACATCATGTCGTCTTCGCTGAAGCCGTAGTCGATATTTGAGCGGATCTCGTCCGCCAGCCTCCGGTACTCTCCGGAGACGTCGTCCTTGGTGTCGCCATAGTCCCGGCGGAACTTTACATATTCGTACTGGTTCTGCTGGACCGTCGGATTGTACTCCTGGATCAGGCCCTCGATCTCCCAGTATTCCATCCTGTTGTCCTGCAGGGCGGCCCATTCCTCCGCGCTTCTCGCGAACTCCGGAGAGACCGCATACGCGGGCAATGCAGCCGCCGCCGAGGCGCCCGCGGCCAGCGCCGCCGTCAGCAGCGCCGCCGCAAGACGTGAGCGGCCGAAGACCCGCGGCTCCCGCAGCGTCCACGCAGCCCGGATCCCGCTGTCCCTATAATTTTTCATGGAAACTCCTTTCCCGGATCAGTCTACATCCGTGATCTCGTCCGGCTTCTTCCTGTACTGGCTCATCATCCTGTAGAGCACCGGCAGGAGCAGCAGGGAAAGCATGGTACTGGCGATCAGACCTCCGATGTTCACCAGTGCGAGGCCCTGCATGTACTGTCCGGCTTTTCCGATCTTAAGCCCCATGGGCACCATGGCAATGATGGTGGTGAGGGTCGTCATGAAGATCGGACGCAGACGGATAGCACCCGCCTCCACCAGGGAATTGTCCAGGTCGCCGGATTCACTCCGGAGATGCGTCGCCGTATCCACGTAGAGGATACCGTTGTTCACGACGGTTCCCACCAGCATCAGGAAACCGATCATACTGATCATGCTGATCTTGCAGTCCGCCAGGAACAGAAGACCGAAGGACCCGATCAGGGAGAAGGGGATCGTGAACATGACCATGAAGGAGAACTTGATGGACTCGAACTGCACTGCCATGACCACAAAGACCAGGAAGATCGCCGTGATCAGCGCGTTGCCAAGATTTCCCATCTCCTCCTTCATGGATTCGTCCTGGGCGTTCGCCACGGATTCCACACCGAGGGGCTTCTGCCAGTTCTCCACGAAGCTCTTCATATCCGCCTCTGCCGTCTTCTTGTATTCCTCGACGGTCTGGGCCGTGATCTGCACGTAGTAACGCTTGTCTTTTCTTAACAGTGTCTGGGGGCTGTCCTCCAGAGTGACCTCGGCCACGTCTGACAGCGGGATCTTCCTGCCGGCGGGCGTGCTGAGAAGCCATCCTTTCAGCTCCTCCACGGAAGTAAAGGTATCGTCCGGGTACTCAAGACGGACCTTGTAATCCTTCGCGTCCACAGTGAAGCTCATCACTTCCTTGCCGCTGATT
This sequence comes from uncultured Lachnospiraceae bacterium, assembly GCA_902780465.1. Taxonomy (GTDB): domain Bacteria; phylum Bacillota; class Clostridia; order Lachnospirales; family Lachnospiraceae; genus Moryella. Next base: position 8,005 of record CACZFV010000026.1, on the reverse strand, counting down.
GAGGTGTAAAGTCCTCCGGCGATGCCGGCGGGAGTCAGTCCCTCGGCCTGTGCCTTCACCGGATCCACATCCACCTTGATCCGCGGCGCGCCGTTTTCCATGGAGGAATGGACCTTCGTGACGTAAGGCTCCTGCTGCAGCGCCTCGACAATATCGTCCGCGGTGCCCTTCACCAGGTCAAGCTCCGCGCCCTCCAGATCGCATTCGACATCCGCGCTGGTCATGGAGCTCATGCCGCTGGAGCTGGCCTTCGCCATGGTGATGGAGGCGTCCGGAATGGCCTGCATCGGCGCTTTCCAGTCCGAGATCACCTGGTCCGTGGTCCGCCTTCTCGGTTTCCGGAATCCCCGGTCCTTCAGGTAGGCCGTCACCGTGGCGCTGGAGCTTCCGAGGCTCATCCCGACGCCGCTGGAACCGTAGGACACAAGGTAATCCTCCACGTCCGGATCCGCCGCGACGATCTCTTCCACTTTCAGAAGCGTCGCGTTGATTTTTTCAATATCATGGTTGGGCTTCAGGTTGACCGTGACGCTGATCTGGCCTTCGTCGATCTCCGGCTGCAGCTCCATGCTCAGGCGTCCCGCCATGACAAAGCTGGTCACCAGAAGAAGGATCACTGCCAGGATAGTCAGGCGGCTCCGCGGGAGGATCTTCCTCGCGATGTTCCGGTAGCCGTCCTCGATCACCTTCATCACATGGTTCACCGGTGCCTCCTTCTTCTCCTGCGGATGCAGGAAGTAGAAGAGCAGGGGGACGATGGTGCAGGCGGAAAGAAGGGACGCGATCATACAGAACACAATGGTGAAGCCCAGCTGGCTGAACAGCTGGCCGGACATGCCGGTGAGCAGAGCCAGGGGCAGGAACACGACGCAGGTGGTGGCAGTGGATCCGGCGATACTGCCCAGGACATATTCCGCGCCCTGCAGCGCTCCTTCATAGAAGTTCAGCTTCCGCACGGTCTTCTGGCGGAAGCAGCTGTCCAGGACCACGATGGAGTTGTCCACGACCATACCTACGCCAAGAACCAGGGAGCCGACAGAGATGAGGTTCATGGAAAAGCCCATGGCGCTCATACAGCAGAGGGCCACCATGACCGACACCGGGATGGAGGTGCCGACGATCAGGGAAGCCTTCAGATCCCCGAAAAAGATGAACAGGATCATCATTGCCAGCACGACAGCCAGGGCCAGCGTCTGGAACACGCCTTTCAGGCTGTCTTTGATATTATCCGCGGAATCGCGGATGATCTCCATGCTGAGGGACGGGTTCTTCTGTTTCAGGGTCTCGAAGGTCTGGTGGACCGCCCGGGACACATCCACTGCGGAAGCGCTCTGCTGCTTGGAGACAGAGACCGTGACGATATCCTCGCCGTCGTAGCGCGCCACGCTCTTCCGGTCTTCCAGCTTGTCGTAGACCGTCGCCACGTCGGACAGGTGGATCACCTCTCCGCTCCGCAGCGGCAGGGTGATGGTCTTGATCGCTTCGACGCTCTTGTAGCTGGCGCCGGTACTGACGTTCAGCGACTGGTCGCCGTGGTCGATGCTGCCGGAGGGGATGGTAAAATCCGCCGCAGCGATGAGCTGGGACAGTGTATCCATCGTCAGTCCGTACTGTTCCATCTTCGCCCGGTCCAGCTCAATGCGGATGTAGGACTCCCGTCCGCCGTTCACCGTGGCCTCCGCCACTGAGGAGATCTTCTCCAGCTCGGGAATGATCTCATCGTTGACATAGCTCCTGAGGTTTCCGTCCGTGCCGCCCCGGATCATGAGCTGCATGACCGGCATGGCGTTCATATCCATCTCCATGATGGTGGGATCGCTGGCATCGTCCGGGAGGTTGTTTTTCGCGATGTCCATCTGCTTCCGGAGGTCCAGGTAAGCGCTGTCCATGTTGGTGCCGTACTCATAGCGGAGCATCATCAGGGACACGTTTTCCATGCCGTAGCTGTAGTAGGTCTTGATGCCGGAAAGCGTGGCCACCGAATTCTCCAGCGGCTTGTTGATGGTCTCCACGATATCCTCGGGACCTGCGCCCGGGAAGGTGGTGTAGATGATCATCATCGGGAAGTTGATGTCCGGCGTCAGCTCCATAGGCGAGCCGAGCACGCCCTGCAGTCCGAAATAGAGCACTGTGACCAGCGCGAGAAGCATGGTCACCGGACGCATCAGGGCAAATTTAGTCAGGTTCTTCATTTGCTCTGGGCCTCCTCTGCACCGTCCGCGGCACTGCCCGCCACTTCTTCCACGGTCTGCACATCCGCGCCGTTGTAGATCTCGTTGGACCAGGTAAGGATCACCTGGCTGTCCGCGGAAAGTCCTTCCTTTACTTCAATAAAAGACTCGTCAAACAGCCCGGTCACCAGATCCTTTTTCACTGCTTTGCCGTCCTCCAGGCAGTACACAAAGGGAGTGCCGTCGGAATAACTGACCGCGGACATCGGGACCGCCATCACCCGCTTCACCTGGTCCGAGACCAGCGAAAGCTTCGCTTTCGAGCCGCTGGTGAAGCCCGCCTCCTCCGCGCCCTCAAGCTGCGCCTTGCAGTCAAAGAGGCCGCTGGAAGAGACCTTAGTGCCCACTTCCGTGAGCCTTCCCTTCAGGGTGTGGCCTCCCTTTTCCACCTCAACCTCGTCTCCCAGGTTCAGGTGCTTCATCACATCTTCCGTGACTCCGAAGGAGATCCGCATGCCGTTGGCGCCGGTGATGCTGCAGATGGGCGACGCCGGGCTGGCCTGGTCGTGGACTTCCGCTTTCTTCGTCTCCACGACACCGCTGATGGGAGCCTTCACTTCCGTGTAGCCTGTCTGCAGCTCCAGCTGTGTCTGGGCGTTCTTATACGCAAGCCTTGTGCTCTTCGCTGCGCTCTGGGCGCTCTCCAGCTGCTGCTGGGACACCGCACCCGTAGCAAACAGCGCCTCTGTACGGGAAAGCGCCGTCTGGGCGTCGTTCATGGCGATCTTCGCGGAGTCCACCTGGATCCGCAGGGAATCCAGCGCGTCGCTGTGGATCGTGATGAGGACCTGTCCTTCCTCCACGACATCACCCACCGCGAAGTTCACCGCCGTGATCTCTCCGGCCATTTTCGGCATCACAGAGACTTCTTCCTGGGGTTCGATCGTGCCGATGGCCGTGGTCAGGTTGATGATGTCCCGTGTCTCCGGAAGCCCGACAGCGACTGTGGGACGGGTCTCCTCCTCCACGACTTCCTTCTTCTTCATAAACCGCATCGCGATCAGCACCAGCAGTGCCGCCACGATGAGAAGCACGATCCATTTCCCTGCCTTTTTCATACCCTGTCTTCCTCCGGTCTCTCAGTATTGTTCCGGCGCGCAGCACCGTATTTCAGAAGCTCCAGTTCCATTTCCATTCCATGACGGAGAGCGTCCTCCCGCTCCGGGAATTCCGCTGCCGTCGTGGCCGTGCGGATCGTCACCATCATGATCATCGGATAGAGAAATTTGACTTTCTCGTCATCGAGATCATATTTCTCATGATCGATCCCGCTGTTGACGCGACTGGCCAGCTCCTCCAGGAGCGTATGGATATACTGCTTGGCATCCCCGGCCTCTCCAGTCTCTCCGACCCCTCCGGCTTCTCCTGCCGCTCCGGTCTCTTCTGCAGCCGTGCCGGCCGGATCACTGCGGGGTCCTTCCCCGCACTTCCCGGCCGGGATCATCAGCTGCTTCAGCGTCTCCGTGTCCGTGAACAGGTTCTTCACGAATCCCAGAGCCTCGTTCTGCTTCAGCTCGTTTCTGCAGTAGGTGTAGACCCGCTCCGCGCAGAGAAACGGATCACCCTTGTCTTCCTTCAGGAATCCGTACACTTCTTCGTTGAATCTCCCGATCATCTCCGCCAGGATAAAACAGAGCAGTCCCATCTTATCCTCAAAATATGTGTAGAAGCTGCCCCGTGAGATCTCCGCGTTTTTGATGATGCGGTTGATGCTGGCATCCCGGTAGGGATACCTCGCGAACTCCTGAAATCCAGCCTGCAGGATCCGCTTCTTTTTCTCCTCGGGAAGCTTCAGAAACCGGACTGTTGCCATGCTGCGCCCCCTTATAAAATAGTGTGACACCCTGTCACATTCGAGATTGTAATCGAAAAGTGACAGGGTGTCAACTCTGTTTTTATTCCTTAACTCTGTTTTTATTCCTGGGACTCCAGGTCTTCTCCCGGGCCGACGTTCTGGTCGGCCTGCCTCGACCGGATCTGTTCCTGGACCATTTCTTCCGTGAATTCCGGAGCCGTAGTCGTATCGTAATTGTATGTGGAATCCTTGATCTCCAGCACCACATTTCCGCGGAGCACCGCCGTGAAGAGCATTCCCTTGTCGAGCAGCGCCGGCGTCGGGGAATACTGTCCGGTGCCGGAAGCCTTTTTGGAGCGTTCCTTCACCGGAACCAGGATCTGGATCCCGGTCGCCACCGGCCTGAGCAGCGTCTCTGTCGTGGAA
>CACZFV010000026.1:0-3534 GCA_902780465.1 uncultured Lachnospiraceae bacterium | reverse complement strand
CGACGTCCGCCGCAGCCGCTGAGAGGTCAGGATGTAGTTCTGTCCCTCAGCGTCGATGAGCCGCACCCGGTAAAGGCTCTTTTTTTCCTCGATCTCCTTGTTCGGCCCGGTGTCTTTGGAGGAACCTGCCCGGACGGAACTTCTGGAGGCTTTTGTCATCGCAGTTGTCCTGATGCCGAGCTCCGGGAACTCGATCACATCGTCTTTTTTGATCTGACGGATCTCCTCCTCCGAAAAGAACACCGTATCGTATGCGTCCACCGTCACCCGGTAGACTCCCTGCTCCTGATCCAGGGCAGCATCACCCTGACTTTTCAGGACACGCGTGCCCCTGATCTTATAGTCCGAAAAGACATCATTCCCTTCCCAGTAGCCGAACTGGCCTACCTTGCATCCGTCCGGGGTGACCGTATTCGTAAGCCACCTTCCGTCCTCTCCCCTGTAGCGCCATCCCTTCTGATCCTGCACCCATTCCGCGTGAACAGGGCCGGCAAGCATGACCGAAATGAGAACCGCCAGAACCGGCGTCAGACATCTCTTCATCATCAGGTTCCTTTTTTCAAACAGTTTTTAGTGTTCTGTCTTCTCCGTCACTGTCTCTTGATGGTCAGGTTTCCGTGAGCCGCGTCCTCGCCGTACTCGATCGCAGTGGTCGTATCATAATTATACGCTACATCGTAGGCGTTTGTCACCTGCGTGCCCTTGAGGTCCGCCTTGAACATCATGCCGTTCTCAAGGATGTATTTCATGGTGTGAGTCTGGGTGACGCCGTTTGCCTTGTCCACGCCCATGAAGCTCGGGATCGTGATCTCGATGTCCTGCGCCACATCGCGGAGGATGGTCTCTGTCTGGCTGCCGTCCGCTGAAGTTTTCCTTAAGCGGTTCTTGGTGAGCACATAGGTGTTGCCTGCTTCATCCGTGCAGGTGACCCTGTAGCCGCTGGAGGAGGACTGAGTTCCTTTTTCCTCATTCGGAGCGTGGTAAACGGAGGGCTTTCCTCTGGTCAGTGCCGTAAGCGCATATCCAAGTCCCGGGAACTCCAGAATATCACCGGCCTGGATCTGCCGGAGATCCGCTGCCGTCGCGAAGCCGGTGTCCAGGACGTCCACCTTGACGTGCCAAATGTTGTTCTCATCCAGGACCGGATTGCCCTTGCTCTTTAAGATCATATCCCCCCGGATATCCAGACCGTCGAAGGGCGTCACGATGATCTCATAGGTGCCGTCCTCCTGGCGGGTTCCGATGCTGGGGCTGCCGTCCCAGATGCCGTTCACGTCCACATAGTAGCCGTCCTCGGTGTAACCGCTGGTGACATACATATTATCGTTCAGATAGAATCTGTAGTTTCCGCTCTCATCCTGCCGCCATCCCCTTGCTGCGAAAGCAGTGGTGGTCATGGAAAGAGCCATCGCGGCAGTCAGCGCCGCAGCTGCGAATCTCTTCATTATAAAACCTCCTGTATTTGACCGTTGTTTTTTTCCGGCAGCAATATTCTGCCGGCAGTTTACTGTTTTCGTTTTGATGGTTGCATTATAAACGGAATATTTCGGCGGCACAAGCCAAAAAGCCGAATCGTAATGATTCGTAAGAGGGTCTTAAAACTTTCCGCTGGTGTTATTATGAGCACTATTCTCTGATCAGGCGAAAAAGCCACCCTGCGGGCACCCGCATCTTATAAGCGAGTGTCCGGCAGGGTGGTTTTCTGTGTTCACAGTGCGACCGAACAACTATTGTTTCAGGGAAGACAGCACTTCTGTCATATGCTCCGCAAAAATACGGTGTCCTTCTTCTGAAAAATGAACGCCGTCAAATGTCATGGGGATGTTCCACTCCGCTGTATTAACAAAAGAATGTCCCCGCTGCATGGCGATCTGTTTATACAGGATGCTCAGCTGCAGACTTTCCCTGTAAAGAAGCTGCTCCTCCAGGGATTCTGTGTTTTCCCGCCCGATCAGCGGCGGGGCGATCAGCAATACAGAGAGCTCCGGCGCAGCTTCTCTTATCCGGTTCAGGAACCGCGCCATTTTTTCTGATACAAGAGCAGCAGAAAAATCGGGATATGTCGAAAACAGATCGTTCGTTCCCAGCATAACGGCAAACCAGTCAAGACGATGCCCCTGGATGCCTTCCTGAAGCAGAGAAAAAACATGCCGCAGCTCATACTTCCCGGAAGGTATTTCCCTTCCGTTCATTCCGTCTGAAAACACGTTCCATTCCTTTTCTAATGCCCCTGACACTCCGGATGTCCAGCGGACCTCCCGGGGAAAGCGGTCCCCGAAGAAGCTGCGCGGATCATATCCATAGGTATTCGAATCGCCGAAAAACAGAATTGTTCTCATACACAGTCACCCGGCACTCTGCCATTACTTTCAATATACCAGTAAACGTTCTGCCTGTAACATTATAATCTATGCAATATTTACAGACAACAAACAGGGGACCTTTCGGTCCCCTGTCTGCCGCAATTAGTATTTCATTTTAAGAGCAACTTTTAACCGGTTGCAGTGAAATTACTTAAGCTCAACCTCGGTGACATAAGCGCCGGTAACGGAGCCAAGGCCAGTCGCATGCGCCTTGAAGGGCTCGATCGTGCCTTCCTTCTTCAGCTTAATCTTGTAGTCATCGCCATCCTTCTTGGTTCCGCTGGTCAGAACGGTACCGCTGGTGTTGATAGCAATGTATCTTCCCGCGAAGGTTGCCTTGTCGCCAATGAATTTCCACTTCGTCTTGTCGCCATCGACTGACTTTTCGAACAGGGAGGTGTCGTCAAGAAGATCGGAGATGGTGATGTTCTTGTTCTCCGTGGTATCGTAGAACTCGACCTTGTTGTCGCTGTCAGCGGTAAGGAGCTTACCACCGCGATAGATCTTCTTGTCCTTAACGCCGGTGATGCCCTGGCCCTTCTTCACGCCGGAGGTGTAGAAGCGGAACACAAGCTGGTCGCCGTCAAGGTTGATGGTCTGCTTGCCGGTCTTCTCGGAGCCGTCATGATCCTCGTCGCTGGAGAAGTACATGAATGCCATATCGCCCGCTGCGAGCTTCTTCAGGTTTGCAGCATCCTTGACGATATCGTCGAACTCGTCCTCGTTAGCGTACTTGTAATTTTCGGAGTCGTCAGCGTAAACGACAGCTGCCTTCTTGGTGTCGGTGTTGCCCTTGTCATCCTTACCGAACTCGACGAGCTGCAGGCCCTTCTTCATGCGGCCATAGTTGTCGAACAGGTACTTCTTGCCCTTGATGGTCTTGATCTCGGAAGCAACGATCTTGCCCTTGCCGTCTGCATAGTACCAGTAGGAATCGCCATCCTCGTACTTGTCTTCATGCAGATAGTAACCCGGAACGACCTTGAACCAGCCCTTGGTGTAACGAGCGCCATCCTCGGGGGTGCTGAAGTACAGGAAGGTCTCGGTGTAGGACTCACGGCCCTGGATCTTACCGTTGGAATCGGTAGCATCGCCGTCAGCCTTGGAAGCGTCAACTGCGGTGACCCAGTCAGCGACCATACGGCCGTACTCATCGAAGCCGTACTTCTTG
>CACZFV010000025.1 GCA_902780465.1 uncultured Lachnospiraceae bacterium | reverse complement strand
ACGTCGAAGAGCCTCTCTGCCGCTTCCGCTATCCCGTCGTGGTCGTTGTCTGCCACGACGAGATCGGAAATCTCCTTCACTTCGGGAATGGCATTGTCCATCGCGATAGCGCATCCTGCCACGCGGAGCGCTTCCAGGTCGTTTGCTCCATCCCCTGCAACTGCCATCTCCGAAAGCGGGATGCCAAGCTCGCGCGAGAGCACCTCGAGCCCCTCTGCCTTGCTGATGCCTTCCGGCGAGCACTCAAGCGAGGTCGTCTCCGCATCGGCCAGGCAGAGAATGCCGCTGCCGGCACGGGCTGCACGGTATTCATCTGCGAAGGCGGGATGCGCGCGGGGCTGGATGTCCGGGGCGGCGGTCCGGCGTCCCGGGAGAGCGAGCTGCTGAAGCCCCTGGCGGCGGCGCAGTATATACACGCTATCGTCCTGGCGGGCGGGAGCGCCTTCGGCCTCGGGGCCGCCAACGGGGTGATGGAATATCTGGAAGCCCGGGACATCGGCTTCGATGTCGGCGTAACCAAGGTGCCGCTTGTGGTACAGTCGGATCTGTTCGATCTTACAGTCGGGGAGTGCAGTGTCCGGCCGGATGCCGCCATGGGCTATGAAGCGGCAAGACGCGCCATGGAAGACCCGAACTATCAGGACGGCAATTACGGAGCAGGCTGCGGCGCGACGGTCGGGAAGATCTGCGGGATGGACACCTGCATGAAAACCGGCATCGGCAGCTTCGCCATAGAGCTGGGCGGACTGCAGATCGGCGCGGTCGTCGCGGTAAACGCCCTGGGAGATATCTATGACTGGAAGACCGGGCAGAAGATCGCGGGGCTTCTTGCACCTGACAGGAAGAGCTTCCGCAGCACGGAAGAAGAACTGGCCAGACGTATCACGAAAATTGAGAACCGCTTTGCGAATAATACGACGCTGGGTGTTGTTCTCACCAACGCATCCTTCGGGAAGGCGCAGCTCTGCAAGATCGCCGGCATGGCCCAGGATGGCTTTGCCCGTTCCATCCGCCCGGTGCACACAACCGCCGACGGCGACAGTATTTACGCGGTCTCCCTGGGAGATATCGAGGCGGACCAGGATCTGGTGGGCGCCCTCGGAGCGGAAGTGATGAGCGAGGCCATCAAGCGGGCTGTTTATGCCGCGGAGAGCGCCTACGGCTTCCCCGCAGCAGGGGATCTGTAACCCCTCCGCAGGAGATCTGTAAAGCAAAGTCCGTATTTCCTGCGCCGCGGTTCTGCTATAATAGTAATGTTACAGTATCTGCTTCTGTGTATTCAGAAGATGTACGAAAGGAAAACAGGTAATGAAAAAGGTTGTGATTCTGGAGTCACTGGGTATTCCGGCGGAGGAACTGAAGGCGTTTCAGGCACCCTTCGCGGGCGAGGTCGAATTTAAGGAGTACGCGAAAACAACGGACATTCCGGCGCTGATCGAAGAAGCGAAGGACGCGGACGCCATGATCATCGCCAACATGCCGATGCCCGGAGAGGTGATCTCCGCCTGCGGGAAACTGCAGTTCATCGACGTGGCTTTCACCGGCGTGGACCATGTGGGACTGGATGCCGCGAAGGCAAAGGGGATCAAGGTCAGCAATGCGTCGGGCTATTCCAACGAGGCCGTGTCTGAGCTTGTGATCGGTATGGTGCTTTCCATGATGAGGAACATCCCCGCAGTACAGGAACGGGTGCGCTCCGGAGGCACGAAAGACGGCCTGGTGGGATGCGAACTGGCCGGCAGGACCGTCGGGATCATCGGCTTCGGGAACATCGGCCGCCGCACCGGCGCCCTGATGCACGCCTTCGGCTGCAAGGTCCTAGCCCAGAGCCGCACTATCCATTCGGATTTCCCGGATTATGTGGAGCAGGTAAGCCAGGATGAGCTGCTGCGCCGCTCCGACGTGGTGGTGCTGCACTGCCCGCTGAATGAGAGCACCCGCGGCATGATCAACTATGAAAAACTGTCTATGATGAAGCCCTCTGCCCTTCTGGTGAATGTGGCGAGAGGTCCCGTGACCAATGAAGATGACCTGGCCCGGGCGCTGAAGGAGGGGATCATCGCCGGAGCCGCGGTGGATGTCTTCACGAAGGAACCTCCGCTGCCGGCGGACACGCAGATGCTGCACGCGCCGAATACGCTCCTTACGCCGCATATCGCCTTCGCGACGAAGGAATCCATGACCCTCAGGGCTGAGATCGTTTTTGACAATCTCCGGGCATGGCTGGACGGCGGACAGAAAAACGTGATCCTGTGATCACTTTGCAGGATCCTCTGCAACCGATAAAGAAGAAATGTTGTTTCGTTCTCAGGAAAGGAGTAATAAATGAGTCTGTATATCCCGTATGAAGAAATGAAAAGCACGATCCGCCAGGCAATGCTGAAGGCCGGCGTCCCGGAAGACAAGGCGGAGATCTGCGCAGAGATCCACACCGCTTCCAGCGCGGACGGCGTGGAGAGCCACGGCCTGAACAGGGTCCCGCGTTTTATCGATTATCTGGAGCGGGGCCTGGTGGATCCGCTGGCGGAGCCCGAGATCATTTCTTCCCGGGGCGCGGTGGAACGCATCGACGGGCACCTGGGAATCGGCATCACCAACGCGCTTTTCGCTGCGGACCGGGCAATGGAGCTGGCGAAGGTCCACGGGATCGGATGTGTGGCGCTGCGGAACACCACCCACTGGATGCGGGGCGGCACTTACGCTCACAGAACAGCTGAGAAGGGCTTCATGGGGATCAGCTGGATCTGCACGGAAAGCTGCATGCCGCTCTGGGGCAGCGATGAAATGAGCGTCGGCAACAATCCTCTCTGCATCGGGATCCCGCGGGACGGCAGCCCCGTAGTGCTGGATATGGCCATGAGCCAGTACGCTTACGGAAAGCTTGGCGTCTATGAACTTGCCGGAAAGCAGACGGAGTATCCCTGCGGATTCGACGAGGAAGGAAAGATGACCTATGATCCCGGCGCTGTCCTGAAAACAAAGAGGATCATGCCCACCGGCTACTGGAAGGGAAGCGGGCTGGCACTGGCGCTGGACCTGGCGGGAACCATGATGTCCTGCGGAAAATGCACCCACGAGATCAGCGAACCGAGGGACGGCAGCTGCGGCGGATGCAGCCAGATCTTCATCACTTATGACCCGAACCTGTTCGGCGATTACGATGAGGTGCTGAAGAAGACGGAGGCAAGAGTCGCCGCGGTCAATGCGGCTCATCCCTCCGACCCGTCCCGTCCGGTGCAGTGGCCGGGTGAAGGCACCGCGAAGAGAAGGGCAAAGAGCAAGGAACGCGGCGTCACCGCCAACGAAAAGGTCTGGGAAGAGGTGTGCCGCCTGGCAGCGAGGTAAGTCCTGCTGTGTGATCAGCACTGTTCTGTAAGAGGATGACATCATGAGAAAATACATTCTGAAAAAAAGTATCACCGGTTTCCTGACCGCGCTTCTTGTCCTGTCCATGCCCCTGCAGTCTTTCGGCGCCACGATGACCGGCATGCGGGCGTCTTCGGCTTATACGAACCAGACAGGACAGGGGGCACAGGCAGATTACGCCAGCTCCGCTGAAGTCCTGAAACAGCTCCGGGAGATCCCGGCCTTTGACGCCGGTTTTTATGCGGATACGTATCCGGATGCTTTGAGCGCTTTCGGCAGGAACGCGGCCGCACTGGAAACCCACTACAGGACCATAGGCATCTACGAAGGCCGGATGGCGAACGCCGGCGACCTGTCCGCATGGAAACTCCGGAACATGCGGCGCATCCGCCGGTTCCTGGACGCGAACACTGCCTATTATCTTGCGCATTTCCTCGATGCTGATTTCCCCTGGTTCCACGCGGACACCTATCTTCAGAAATATCCGGAAGTCCGGGAAATGATCCGTAAGGAGTACGAAGCCGCAGGCGCAGTACCGACAGAGGAGCAGTACCGGGAAGGCGCGGTGAAGCACTATCTGGACCGCGGCGCCCTGGAGGGAAAAAGCTCCTGCTCAGCCTTTGACCCCGTCTGGGCTCTCGTAGCGGATCCGGACATCGCAGATCCCGCAAAGCCGGACCTCACTCCTGCTGATGTCCGTACAGCTTATCAGGCCCGCAGCGGTAAGACCGGCACCCAGGACCTGACCGTAGGGATCCCTGAGGGGATCCTGAAGCTCGTGACAGCCGTGGCCGGAAGCGGCAGCGGCAGTACCGCCGGAAAACCCGGAAGCGGCGGCGGTGGCGGCGGCGGTGGCGGCGGCGGAAAAAGCGGTCCTGATGAAGAGACACATCCGGACCACACCTTCCTTATGTATCTCTGCGGCAGCGACCTGGAGACCAAATATACGGAAGGCACCGGAGCCCTGATGCGGATGATGTACGGATTCTCTCAGACCTCACAGAATCAGGCGGAACGGATGAAAGTCCTGATCTGCGCCGGAGGCAGCGCAGGCTGGAATAATTCTTATTTCTACTCCTACCTGAACGAACAGAATCATAACACGGCTGTCTACACTTTGAACTACGAAGAAATCGGGAAGAGGTTCCATGAGCTGCAGGCAGGAACGGCAGACCTGCCGATCCCTTCCGAAAAGCAGAAACAACTTCTTATGCCGTATCCCGACTACCCTGATTGTCCGCTTTCTGTCTTCAACTGCTGGAACACCCTCGGCAAAGAGTGGCCTGCACTGGCGGACTACCTCATCAATGCCGACACTGTTCCGCTGTACAAAGAGCAGCTCACCACCGGCTCTCAAAGTATAAGCGACGCACCTGTGCTGAATTCTTTCCTGGGCATTGGCAAAAAGACCCAGGCGAAGCAGTACTCCCTGTTTTTCTGGGATCACGGAGGCGGTCTGCCCGGCGGCGTATGCCAGGACGATTCTCCCGGAAAAGGAAAGACGCTGTATTTTGAAGAGATCCGTTCCTCGCTGGAAAAACAGGATCTGAAGTGCGGACTGATCGGCTTTGACGCATGCCTGATGAGCAGCACCGAAGGCGCTTATTACCTGAAGGACTGGTGCGATTACATCGTCGCGTCGGAAGAGATCAGTACGGGCGATTACGCCTATGAAGAGCTGCTGAAATACATCGGCGGACATCTGGGCGACTCTTCCCTGGCAAAAGATACTGCCATGCTGGCAGCGGAATACAAATACATACAGTACCCCGGCGCAATAGATCTGCCTGCCACCTCCGCAGTCATTGAAACTGGAAAAGCAGAAAGCGCCGCGGCTGAACTGAATCAGCTGTCAAAGGATCTGTATGAGTTTGCGGAAAACAAGGATCTTCCGGAAGATGTCCGGAAAGAACGCCGCAATCTGGTCTACAACAGCATTCTGCAGGCAAGGCTCCGTTCCCTGCTGCTTGGCCACGATGTAGAGTCCGGCAGATACGGCAACGACTTTGTCGACGCCGGAAACTTCCTTGACCGTCTGAAAGCAGAGCTGACACTCTGCCGGGAAAACGCGGCCGATGCCGAGACTGCCGCTTTTCTCGCCGGCATCCTCGACGAAAACAACGGTTCCTTACAGAAGACGATCAAGGCTGTGGATGATCTGACACTTGCAAATTATCTTGCATGGAACAACAATTTCTATTTCGTCAACGGACTGCCGGAAACAGACGAAAAAGGAAATGATACTCTCAGAAATATACGTACGAATATCTGGCTGAACGGAACGAGTCTTTATATTCCTTACTTCCATAACTACAGCCTGCAGAGTTATCGTGACCCCAAGATGAATCCCTGGGATTCCCGCTTCTCCCTCCTGTTCGGAGACAGTTCTTACTACCGGAAGCTGATCGACGCCTATACGGACGAGTTCATTTCCCTTCTCCCGTCCGAGGAAAACGGTCTCCACGGGGAAGAGGAAGCCCGGAGGATCAGCAACCTGAAAAAGGAACTGACCGCCGGCCGGAAACTGCAGCTTGACAAAGACGGAAATCCCTTAAAGGACAAAGACGGCTGCGACCTCTATGTAGAAGGAGATGAAGGCAGAGTCCCCGGTTACGCAGACATTCTGGATATCAACTGGAAAAAGGAACCGGCAGCCGGAAAGAACAAAAATGAAACGATCCTTCAGGTCACCATTAATTCCGACGCCTATGACAAAATGAAGCCCAGTGTGAACTCTACCAGTGATCCTTTCCTGGATCTTCTGGACACCATGGACGCAATGAAGGCATTCGTGACACGCCGCGTGGAAGGACTCTGGACAGACTCCGATTCCGGCAAAGCGTCCAGTATCACACTGGATCTTGTGATCGGTGAAACAGACGTCGCATACAACAGCATTGACGGTGTGGACAGCGCCATCAACATCTTCTACAGCACACTGGAGAACGCCGTCAGCACCCGGGTCAACGGAGGGAACGCCGACGGATCCAAATATTACACACAGTATGTGATCCCCTACCATGAAGTTGAGGATTTCGCAGGAGATAAAGAGAGAGCCCTGAATGCTCTGCTTGGCGTGGACGACAAGCGGAACGCCGGGGATTACGCGGTCCTGCGCGGTTCCGTGATCCTGAAAGAAGGCACAGCTTCGCCGGAAGATGTGTGCCTGATCTTCGGAAAGGACGAGATCGGAAACACTGTCTACCTCGGCGCCGTCGAGCGGTATGAGCAGACAGGGAACGACAAGGAAGCTTTCGGCTTCCGCAGTATCAGCGGCACTGTCACAGATGTCTCGTTCAGCCACATGGTGATCGACAAAGACAGCAGCGGCATGCCGACGGTCATGTACGCGGACGGCAAATATAACCTGGACAGCATCCTTGTCCCTTATTCCGTCAGCAACGGCAACCGGATCTACCTTGTAACCGATACTTCCGATGCCGCCCAGCTTCCCGGGAATAAGGAGCAGAACAGTTATTATTTCGCCCTGGCGCCTGCCAATGGTCTGACAGACACATACGTCCTGGATGTACGCGTACCAGACAGCGACATTGCCAATGAGACCGGCGAAATCATAAAAGAGCTCCCGACCGACAGCATCGCCACCGATCTGGAAGCACAGCAGACACAGCAGGCGGCAGCCGCGGCTGCAAGGTCAGCGGAGACAGTTCAGGAACCTGAGAACAACACCAGCGTGACGGTGGAAAATGTCGGTGATGTGACCGCGGAGACCACCGTTTCCGATGGAGAAGGCGGAGACAGCTCTGATGACACCACTGTCTCTGAGGGTGACGGAAGCTCCGGTGACACCACTGTCACTGAGGGTGATGAAAGCTCCGATGACACCACTGTCTCTGAGGGTGACGGAAGCTCCGATGACACCGCTGTCTCTGAGGGTGACGGAAGCTCCGGTGACACCACTGTCTCTGAGGGTGACGGAAGCTCCGATGACGCTGCTGTCTCTGAGGGTGACGGAAGCTCCGATGACGCTGCTGTCTCTGAGGGTGACGAAAGCTCCGATGACACCACTGTCTCTGAGGGTGACGGCGGCCCCGATGACACTGCCGTTTCTGAGGGTGATGAAAGTTCTGATCCTGCCGGCTCCGAGGGTGATGGCAGTTCTGATCCTGCCGGTTCAGGCGGTGACGACGAATCAGATCCGAATGCCTCCGAAGACGGGGACACAGCAGAAGCAGCCTGAAGTATGTTAAAGTGAAAAGAATGTTAAAGTGAAAAGGAAAATCCGGCTCCGGCCGGATTTTTCTTACTGTTATTTTTGTGTCGGATAGGGTAAAATATATAGATATTCAGCACCCCCGGAGTGGAACGCAGACCTCTGGACACCCGTAACGAGGAATGCGCAGCATCCTGGGCTATGGGGGTGCAAAATCTAGAACGAATATGAACGAAGGGGTATTTAAGCAATGAAGTTAACTACAGTCAGAGAAATATGGAAGAACAGAGAGGCGTTCCTTGACCAGGAGATCACTATCGGCGGATGGGTCCGTTCCAACCGGGACTCCAAGGCTTTCGGTTTCCTGATGATCAGCGACGGCTCTTTCTTTGAGCAGCTGCAGGTGGTCTATCACGATACCATGCCGAACTTTGCAGAGATCTGCAAGGTCAACGTCGGAGCCGCCCTCATCATCCGCGGCAAGCTGGTGGCGACGCCCCAGGCGAAGCAGCCTTTTGAGATCCAGGCAGAGGAAGTCACCATCGAGGGCGCTTCCGCTCCGGATTATCCGCTGCAGAAAAAGCGCCACTCTCCGGAGTTTCTCAGGACCATCACCCATCTCCGTCCCCGCACCAACCTGTTCCAGGCGACGTTCCGGGTGCGCTCCGTTCTGGCCTACGCGATCCACCGCTTCTTCCAGGAGCGCGGTTTTGTGTATGTCCACACTCCGCTGATCACCTCCAGCGACGCTGAGGGCGCGGGCGAGATGTTCCACGTCACCACTTTTGACCTGAACAATGTCCCGAAGACTGCAGACGGCAAGGTGGACTACAGCCAGGACTTCTTCGGCAAGGAGACGAACCTCACTGTCAGCGGTCAGCTGAACGTGGAGACCTTCTGCCAGGCGTTCCGTTCTGTTTACACCTTCGGCCCCACCTTCCGCGCCGAGAATTCCAACACCACACGCCACGCGGCGGAGTTCTGGATGATCGAGCCGGAGATCGCTTTCGCGGATCTTGAGGACGATATGGAGCTGGCCGAGTCCATGCTGAAGTATGTGATCCGCTATGTGCTGGAGAACTGCCCGGAGGAGATGAACTTCTTCAACAGCTTTGTGGACAAGGGTCTGCTGGATCGTCTGAACCACGTGATGAATTCCGATTTTGGCCGCATCACCTACACCGAGGCCATCGAGATCCTGGAGAAGTACAACGATCGTTTCGATTACAAGGTGTTCTGGGGCTGCGATCTGCAGACCGAGCACGAGCGCTGCCTCACCGAGGAGATCTTCAAGAAGCCCATCTTCGTCACCAACTATCCAAAGGAGATCAAGGCTTTCTACATGAAACTGAACGAGGACGGAAAGACCGTCGCTGCTATGGACTGCCTGGTCCCCGGTATCGGCGAGATCATCGGCGGAAGCCAGCGTGAGGACAGCTACGAGCTGCTGAAGAAGCGCATCGAGGAGCTGGGCATGGACGAGTCCACCTACGACTTCTACCTGGATCTCAGAAAGTACGGCACCACGCGCCACGCGGGCTTCGGCCTGGGCTTTGAGCGCTGCGTCATGTACCTGACCGGCATGGGCAATATCCGCGACGTGCTTCCGTTCCCGCGGACTGTCGGCACCTGCGAACTTTAAAACCGTACATCACCCCGGGATCCGCGTATGTTACGGACAGGGAGTTTACTCACTGGCCGGAGCATACACGGATTACCGGGGCGGACAAGACGCGAAGCGTCTCTGTCCGCCCTAAACGAGGGATGCGAAGCATCCCGAGTCGGGGTGAGGGCGAAAAATAATCACCCAGGGGGCAGCATGAAGTTCATCCACACAGGAGACATTCATTACGGTATGGCACCGGACGCCGGCAGAAGCTGGAGCAAAGAGCGGGCGGAAGCAGTGCGGGATGCGGTCCCGTCCATCATCGAAGCCGTCAGGGCGGAGCGGGCGGACCTTCTTCTCATCGCGGGCGATCTGTTCCATCACCAGCCGCTGGTGCGGGAGCTGAAGGAGGTAAATTTCCTCTTCGCTTCCGTTCCGGAGACGAAGATCGTCATCATTGCCGGAAATCATGACAGGATCCGCGAAAGTTCCGCGGTCCTTACTTTCCCATGGGCTGAAAATGTTTTCTGGATCACGGAGGAGAAACTCTCCTCCGTGTTTCTTAAGGATCTGAACACGGAGGTCTACGGCTTCTCCTATCACACCAGGGAGATCACCGAGAACCGGCTCGCCGGGATCCACGCCGCGGAAAACGGCAGGATCCGCATCCTTCTGTGCCACGGCGGCGACGCGAAACATCTGCCGCTGGACGTCGATGAACTGACAGACGCGGGCTTTGCCTACTGCGCTCTGGGCCACATCCACAAGCCGAAGAGCTTCGCGGGAGGAAAGGCGGCCTGGTGCGGTTCTCCCGAACCGCTGGACCTGACGGAGACCGGTCCCCACGGCTATTACAAAGGCGTGATCAACGACGTCACCCGCCAGGTGACGGAGCTGACGTTCGTTCCTCTCGCAAAGACTCAGTATGTCTCGCTGGCGGTGAACGTGACGCCAGCTTCCACCAACACCGAACTGCTGATGAGCATCAGCAATGAGATCGCAAAACGCGGCGCCGGCAACATCTACCGCCTCCGTCTGCGCGGCCTCCGGGATCCGGACATCACCTTTGATCTCGATGTGCTGAAAAACCGTTTCCGGATCGTCGAGCTGCTGGACGAATCGGAACCGAACTATGATTTTCCGCGCCTTTTCGCGGAGCATCCCTCCGACATGATCGGCTTCTTTGTACAGGAGCTGGACAGGCCTGAGATGAGCGCCCTGGACAGGAAGGCCCTGTTCTACGGTGTCAACGCGCTGCTCCGCACACAGGAAGAAAGGAGCGGACAATGACGCTGAACGAACTGACCATCCGCGGTTTCGGAAAATTCCACGACCGGACTTTCACCTTCTCCGACGGCATCAATATTCTGTACGGAAAGAACGAGTCCGGGAAATCCACGCTGCACAGTTTTCTCCGCGCCATGCTGTTCGGCATGGAGCGCGCCAGGGGGCGGGCCGCGAAGACGGATTTCTTCGCCCATTTCGAGCCCTGGTTCGGGGACGGCGCCTACGGCGGCGCGCTGAAGTTCACCGAAGCCGGACATGTGTACCGCCTGGAGCGGAATTTCACCAAAAATCCCCTGGACCTTACGATCGTCGACGAGACCGAGGGCAGGGAGATCCAGGAGCCCCAGGTGTTCCTTTCAAAGCTTCTGGGAAACCTGAGCGTGACAGCCTTCGACAACACTGTGTCCATCGGACAGCTGAAGAGCTCCACGGACGCGGGACTGGTGAACGAGCTGAAGAACTATATTGCCAACATGAACACCTCCGGCAATATGTCCCTCAATATCACAAAAGCCTGCGACTATCTGAAGGATCAGCGCCGCGCTTTTGAGCGGCAGATCGTTCAGGACGCGGCAAAAAACTACGCGGCAAATATGGCGGAGATCCGGAAGATCGAAGAGGTCCTGTCTTCTCCGGACTACGTGAACCGTATACCGGAACTGACAGAATCGAAGGAAGCCGCTGCCGCTGCGCTGGAAACGCTGCAGAAGGAGAAAGAGAAGCTTCTTCAGAAGGCCGCTGCAGACCAGCAGACGCTGCGCGGAAAACGTTTCGAAGGCCGTGAGGACATCACCGCGTTCCGCAGCAGCTGCTCCACTGGTCTCAAGGAGTATGAGGAGGCAGAGAAGCTTGCTTCGTCCCGGGGCACCCGGAACGGCGCTGTCTTTGCTGTGATCCTCGCGCTTGCTGCAGCGGGCGCCGGATTCTGGTTTACCGGGAACACGCCGGAGGGCTTTGCCGCCCTGCCTCTGAACATGATCTGCTGGATCGCTGCCGGCATTCTGGCGGTGATCTCCGTCCTCTGTTTCCACACCGATTCCGCCAGAAAGCAGAAAGCAAAAGCTGCTTCTGACCGGTTCCTCGGCACAGTCCGGGAACATTTCCCGGAGCTTCTGCCGCCGGCGGGTGCCCAGGGCACGGAGAACCTGGAGAACTGCCAGAGCAGTATGGAACAGGTGGAAAAGGAGACCGACGCCCTGCTTGTCATCTGCGACAGTACGGACCAGGGCGGAAAGATGCTTCAGGAGATCGATTCCCGTCTGGAACTGCTGAAGACGCAGCAGAGCGACGCGGAAGCGACCATCTCCGCCCAGCAGAAGAGCCAGTGGGAACTGGAACGTCAGCTCGAGCACCTCTCCAACCTGAAGAACGAGGCCTCCGCGCTGAAAAGAGTGATCGCGGAAAATGACCGGCTGCGGACAGAGATCGAGGCGATCGACATTGCCCGCGACACCATGACCCGCCTTTCGACCACCATCCGGGATTCCTTCGGTCTGTATCTGAACCGGAACGCATCGGAGCTGATCTCCGGCATCACCGGCGGCATCTACACCTCCCTGAGCATCGACCAGGACCTGAATGTTTCCCTCAACACGGAAAAGAAGCTGGTGCCGCTGGAACAGGTGAGCTCCGGCACCATGGACCAGGTGTACCTGGCGCTGCGGCTTGCTTCCGCGGACCTGATGCGGCAGGACGGCGTGCAGCTTCCGCTGTTCCTGGACGACAGCTTCGTGAACTACGACGAAGACCGGCTCCGCACCGTCCTGAGATGGCTGCCCGAGACCTTCCCGGACCGCCAGATCCTGGTCTTCTCCTGCCACCGCAGAGAAGCGCAGCTCCTGAGCGCCAACATGATCCCGTACACGCTGACGGAGATCGCATAAATCATATGCCCGGAATCACCGGCCCTGACACAGACCGCGCAGTACGCGGCTTATGTCAGGGCCGGCATGTTTTCCAGGGCATACTTCATGAACTGCTCCGCCGCCGGGGACCGTTCCGCTTTGCGGGGCGCCGCGATCCCGACCTCAACCTCGCAGAGCGGCTGCGTCGGGAGCACAGCAATATCCGAAAGATCCAGGTCGTGGGAGAGGAGCGCATTGTTCAGGCTGACGCCGAGTCCCGCCGCGACCATGGCTTTTGTCGATCTGACATCGATGGAGAGGAACTGTCCGTGCGGTGTCAGACCGTTGGCCCGGAAGGCCCGGCTGTTGTCGGTCTCCTGCCCCGGATAGGTGTCGATGTAGGGCTCCTTTTCAAAGTCCTCCAGAGGATAGACCCCCTCACTGACACGGGGATGATCTGCGGGGACCCAGGCCATCAGGGGATCCTTCCGCAGGGGATAAAAGTCAAAGTCCCCTTCCCTGCGGCTTACGATGCAGAAATCGACTTCATGCTCCGCCAGCAGGGAATAGAATTCGCTGCTGCTTCCCTGCAGAAAGCTGATCTCAATGCCGGGATGCCGGGCAGAAAAGCTTACCATGGTCCGGGCCAGCCAGTCATACCAGGCACTGTACACGCTGCCGACGCGGATCACACCGGTATCCAGTCCGCGCACGGCGGAACAGCGTTCCTCATAGAGCTTGCCGACACGGGCAAGCTCTTTTATTGTGGGCAGGAGGTCTTTACAGTCGGCTGTCGGCATGACGCCGCTTTTTCCGCGCACAAGCAGCGGAAAGCCGCATTCCGCTTCCATTGAAGCCATCATCCGGCTGACTCCCGAGACTGTATATCCAAGCTGATCCGCCGCAGCGGTGATGCTGCCTTTCTCCAGGACGCAGAGCAGTGCCGCGCATTTATCTGTATCCATGAGTATGCCCTCTCCCTTCATTATCCAAGAGTCTGCTGTTTATTGACTAATTCTCAATAATATCTTGATTTTTTATCGCTTTTCGCAAGGATAGCATGGGATTATAATTCAAGTCAAGAAATGAAATGATCCAGATCTGGAAATGATTCTGAAAAAATTTATTCTGAAGGAGGGCGCGGCATGAAGGCAATTCATCTTTCCCGCCGCAGCGCTGAGCTGCTGCTCGCCGCCGTGATCATCGCGCGGGCTACAAGCAATCTTTTTTCCAAACTGGTACTGGAAGGAATGGGGATCTTCAATCTTCTGGGGCTTCGCTTCTCGCTGGCTTTCGCGCTGCTGTCCATTCTGTTCTTCCGGAGATTAAAATCCGCGGAAATAAAGACGATCTCTGCGGGAGCTGTGATGGGCGGGATCTATTTTCTCGTCATGACGGCAGATCTCAACGGTCTGAAGCGCATGAGCTCCGGAAACGCGGCTTTCCTCTGCAACACTGCGATCGTGATCGTTCCTCTGCTTCAGGCGGTCATCAAAAAACACCTCCCCCGGGGGAAGGTGATCCTGTCGGTCATTTTCTGCATTTTCGGCGTGGGTGTCCTGACGATCGGCAGCCGTATGGGCTTCGGTTTAGGTGAGTGCTTCAGTCTTCTCGCAGCATTCCTCTATGCCTGCGCGATCCTGACCACGGACCGGCTGACTCACGGCGGGATCGATACGCTTGCCGCCGGCATCGTCCAGGTGGGTGTGATCGGCTTTCTCAGCCTTGCGACCAGCTTCCTGACAGAAATGCCGCGTCTGCCGCACAGCGGCACGGAATGGTTCGGGATCGGGATGCTTGCCCTTGTCTGCACAGGCTTCGGCTTCACCCTGCAGCCTGTGGCGCAGAGCGGCACCACGGCGGAGCGGGCAGGAATGTTCTGTGCCCTGAATCCGATGGTGGCCGCGATGCTCGGCATCGTCTTTCTGCATGAGCCCTTCACAGTGCGGACCGTCGTTGGCGGCCTCCTGATCCTCTCCGGCATCCTGCTGGCGGAACTTCCGGACCAGGTCATCAGAAAGATTCCGTTTCCGCGCTTCTTATATGAACGTTCCCGCAGGGAACATTCTCGCCTTGAAAAAAAAGCCGGTATCTGCCGCGGTCGTATTTAAGACATTTTCATGAATCAGTTCCCCTCAAAAAGAAGGAACCTCTGTTTTCAGTTTTCAAAACAGGGGTTCCTTCTTGAATTATAGTCTTAAACTGCCCGCCTGCTGCCGTCAGAAGATCCTGTAGCCGCAGATGAAGTTCCGCTGCCACCAACTGCTTAAGGAGCGGTGGACCACCCGGCCGTTGGAGGAGCTGGCGTCGATGACGCCGCCGCCGCCGTCGGCAATACCCACGTGGCCGCTCACAACGATGATGTCTCCGGCCTGCAGGTCGCCGAAGCTGGAGATCCTCTGGCCTCTTCCGCTGCTGGCCCAGCCGCCGCTGGTCATGTAGGACTGGTTCACGCCGGCCTGATTCAGACACCAGTAGACGAAACCGGAGCAGTCAAAGGAGTTCGGTCCTTTGGCGCCCCATACGTAGGGGCTGCCGATCTTGGAGCTGGCAACGTCCAGAAGAGTTCCCACGCTGCCGCCGCCGGAGTAGTGATACGTGCTCTGCTGGCTGCCGCCGCTGCCGGAATCGGTGTGGCCGCCGGAACTGCCGGAGGAGCCGCCGGAACCGCCCGAAGAACCGGAGCCGGAGGAAGATCCACCGGAGCTGCCGCCCTGGGTCCTTGCCGCGGTGGTCTGCTTCGGGGCAGGACGCTTCGCGTTGTTGCTGGTGAGCTTCGCCATGGTCTGGGCGCCCACGGAGCCGTCCGCCGAAAGGTCGTTTCTCTTCTGGAAATCCACCACGGCGCGCTTTGTGGCGTCGCCGTAATATCCTGTGATCAGGTCCGCGTCCAGGTAGCCCCACTTGTTCAGGAGCTTCTGTACCTGGGAGACGGTCTCGCTCTGGTCGCCGAGCACCAGTCCGAAGGGCTGGGCGTTATCGCTGTTCAGCGCGTCCCTGGTGCCGGGCCCCAGATAGCCGTCCACCACCAGGTCGTTTCTGGACTGGAACTCGCGGATCGCCATGGCAGTGCCCTGGCCGAAGTTGCCGTCCGGTTCGCTGGTCAGGTATCCCAGCAGGAACAGGCGCTTCTGGGCCGCGAGCACGATGTCGCTCTTCTCTCCCATCGCCACCAGGTTCGGCTTCACCTCCTCGGAATACATGAGGTTCTGGCTCTGCCGTCCGATCTTTCCGTCCTGTTCCAGTTCGTTCATCTGCTGGAACTTCTGCACCGCAGTCAGCGTCTTCTCGTCGAAGGTGCCGGTGATGTCGGAGGAATTCGCAAGATAGCCCAGCTGGTAAAGTCTCTGCTGCAGTTCCACGATGTCCGTTCCGCTGTCTCCGTGCTGCGCGGTGTAGTAGTGCGCGTTCTCATCCAGAATGGCGGCCAGCGTCTCCGCGCCGACAATGCCGTCCTGGGCAAGATGATTCTGCCTCTGGTAGATCTTCACCGCAGCCTGGGTCACTTCTCCGTAGTACTCCGACGGTTCGTCGTTGTCCATGAAGCCCAGTTCCATCAGCCGCGCCTGCAGGTCTTTCACGATCCAGCTGCGGGTGCCGATGCGGATGTATTCCGGCGGGGCCTCTGTGGTGGGGACCACGATGTTCATATCCGGGAACTGTGCGCCGCCCGGCGAGACCGCCAGCACCGGCCAGTATTCTCCCTCTGCCGCTCCTTCTGCTCCTTCCTGCGCCGCGCTTTCCGGGGCTTCAGAAACGCTTTCGCCGGTGCCGGCAGCTGCGGCGGATTCCGCGGCAGAACCCTGCTGTCCGCATCCGGTGACGCCGGACGCGGCGAGCAGTGCTGCCGAAAGCAGCGCCGCTGTTCTGAATTTCAGATCTTTTTTCATATATCGGTACTCCGTTCTTCTTAACGGCAATTCGTTACGATTCTTTTACAAAAGCCATTTTACCCCAGATTCCGGCAAAAGGCTATTAAAGGTTTATAAAGAATCCGCCCGGAAAGCCTTATGGGCCCGGAAAGTCCGGTTTCAACCCAGCCGGTCCGAGAGCTCCGCGAACTGCTCCAGGGAAAGCGCCTCACCGCGGATGGTCTCCGAAAGCCCCATCTCCCGCAGCACTGCTGTCACAGCCTCCCTGGTGATGACACCGCCCGTTCCAGTTCCGGCCGCGCCTCCTGCCGGAACAGCCGTGCTGCAACCCGGAATACCCGCGTTGCCCACCGAATTCGCCAGGGTCTTCCGCCGCTGGTTAAAGGCTGCGCGGATGATGCGGAACATTCTGTCGGGATCTTTCGTTTCGACCCGCGGCGTTTCGCAGCGTCTCAGCCGGATCACGCAGGAGCCCACATTGGGGCGGGGGATAAAGCAGTTCGGCGGCACGTTGGCGACGATCTCCGCCTCCGCGTAATACTGCACTGCCAGGGACAGGGCTCCGTACTCCTTCCCTCCCGGCTGCGCCTGCATCCGCTCCGCCACTTCCTTCTGCACCATGACGGTAATGCTCTTCACGGGTGCGTTCTTCTCCAGAAGCGTCATCACGATGGGCGTAGTGATGTAGTAGGGGAGGTTCGCCACCACGCTGAAGGGGCGGCCATTATTGTACTTTTCGGAAAGCTCCTTAAGGTCTGTCTTCAGGATGTCGTTATGGATCACTTCCGCGTTGGGATAGTCCGCGAGAGTCTCCTGAAGGATCGGGATGAGTTCCGGGTCGATCTCCACCGCCACCACCTGGCCGGCGTGTTCAGCCAGCACCTGGGTCAGGGTCCCGATGCCGGGGCCGATCTCCAGGACGCAGTCCTCCGGCCCGATCTCCGCCGCAGCCGCGATCTTTTCCAGCACATGGGTGTCGATCAGGAAGTTCTGGCCGAATTTCTTCCGGAAGCGGAAGTTGTATTTTTTTATGATATCAATGGTGTTCTTCGGCTGTCCTAATTCCGCCATGAAAGACTCCTTTTTCTCAATAAGATGCGTCAGCTTTCTCAATAAGATGCGTCAGCGGGACATTCGCGATCCGCTTCATTCCTTGCTCATGAACCGCTGCCGCTTTCAGCGGCGGTCCAGCTTCGGGAAACAGCGCAGAGCGTTCTCCCGGGTGATCTCTATGACCTCGTCCCTGGTCAGACCCTTCAGCTCCGCGATGGCCTCAGCCACCTGGGGGAGGTACAGGGAGTTGTTCCTGTGTCCTCTGTGGGGCACCGGCGCCAGATACGGGCTGTCGGTCTCCAGAAGGATGCGGTCCATCGGCACGCTCTGCACCACTTCCTTCATTTTTCTTCCGTTCTTAAAGGTCACGACGCCGCCGACCCCGATGTAAAACCCAAGTTTCACATAGATCGCCGCCACTTCGGGACCTGCCGAGAAACAGTGGATCACGCCGCCGGCATCTTCCGCGTGCTCCTCCCGGATCACGTTCAAAGTGTCCTGCACCGCGTCCCTGGAGTGGACGATGATGGGAAGCCCCACTTCCTTCGCCAGGGCGATCTGCCGCCGGAACCAGTGCTTCTGCACCTCCCGGTCCGGCTCCTCGTAGTGGTACTCAAGGCCGATCTCACCGATGGCGACGGCCTTCGGATGCATTGAGAGCGCCGCAAACTCCCGCAGGATTTCTTCCGTCAGATCTTCCTGGAGGTTATTCTTCCAGACCGGGACGCTGTCCGCTGCCAGCTGTCCTGCCTCATTTTCCTGCGTTTCCGCTGCGGTCGATGCCTCCTCAAATGCCGGAGCGGATGCCGCAAAGATATCGTTCGGGTGCACGCCCAGAGCGCAGTATACGTGGGGCCACTTTTCCGCCATCTCCAGCCCCCGGCGGACGCCCCGCACAGACGCGCCGGCATTGATCACTTTCTCAATGCCTTTCTCCGGGAAGCTCCCCAGAAGGATCTCCCGGTCATGGTCAAACTCTTCATTGTCGTAGTGGGCATGTGTATCGATGATCCTGTACATGATGTTTTGTGTTTGAACTCCTGCTGCTTTGTTTTGAGCTCCTGCTGCTTTGTTTCTGAAGTCCGGCTGCATGACTGGTCATAAATTCTCATTTTGAAAATTTGTGGATACGGTATTTTTTACTTGCGGTGAAATTTAATGTACACAATTCAAAATAATGTCTATTATCTTGTAGTGCTCCGTTCTTTTGCAGAAAGAACTCCGATGAAGCAGCTTGAAAGTGGTCACGAAAACAGAGTTCCTGCAAAATGTGGACCACATTTTCCTTGAAATGTGTGTCCACAAAAAGCGGAATTGCCCGAATCGTGACCACTGCCTGTTTTTACTTCTATATTTCTAACTGTTCAGCACCCCGGACCCGGGCTTTTTCGCAGCCCTGGTTTTCGGGGTGCCGGACCATAACATCTATTCAGCAGACTTCCGCGCCAGTATTCCAGCTTGTCAGCAGACTTCCGCGCCGGTGCTCCAGCTTTTCAGCAGACTTCCGCGCCGGCGGCGATGGTCTCGTCCATGGTGGTCATGAGGCAGAGCTTTCCAGTCTCATCCAGGGCGCTGAGCAGCATGCCCTGGGACTCTTCGCCGGCGATCTTCCGCGGCGCCAGGTTCACGATGGCCATGACGCGCTTTCCGACCAGCTTCTCCGGCTCCGGATAGAAC
>CACZFV010000024.1 GCA_902780465.1 uncultured Lachnospiraceae bacterium | reverse complement strand
ATACAGTATGGGAGATTTGAGATGAGAAGAAAGATTATTGCGGGTAACTGGAAGATGAACATGACGCCGACGGAGGCGAAGGCTCTGGTTGAGACGTTGAAGCCGCTGGTGGACAATCCGGAAGTGATCGAGACCATCACATACCGCGAGCTCAGAGAGCTTTCCTATATGGGCGCAGGCGTGCTGCATGAAGCAGCCATCTTCCCGGTGCGGAAGGAAGGAATTCCGATCAACATCAGGAATACAAATCGTCCCCAGGACAGCGGGACCATGATCGTGGAGAGCACCTGCAGAAAGCCGAAGTATACCATCACCGGCATTGCGGGCAAGAAGGGCTTCTGTGCCATCAATATCGACAAAGACCTGATGAACGAGGAGATCGGCTTCGGAAGAAAGGTGCTGCAGGTATTTGAGGACTGCGGCATTTCCTTCGAGCACATTCCCTCCGGCGTAGACACCATGACAGTGATCGTCCACCAGGATGAGTTCATGGATCACGAGCAGACCATCGTATCCCGGATCCACCGCGCAGTCAACCCGGACTCCATCACGCTGGAGTCGGATCTTGCGCTGATCGCCATCGTGGGCAGGGCTATGAAGGACCAGCAGGGTACGGCAGCCAGAGTGTTCGCGGCGCTTTCCCACGCCAGGGTCAATGTAAAGATGATCGACCAGGGGTCAAGTGAGCTCAATATCATCGTCGGCGTGAAGGACGGAGATTTTGAGAAGGCGATCAAGGCGATCTACCGGATTTTCGTGGAGACACAGATCTGAGAAGCATGATGAAAAAAGTGATCGTAATCGGCGGGGGCGCAGCGGGAATGGCGGCAGCATTGGCTGCCGCCGGAAGCGGCGCCTCCGTTGTTCTTGTCGAGAAAAATGAAAAGCTGGGAAAGAAACTGTTCATCACCGGAAAAGGGCGGTGCAATCTGACAAACGCGGCGGACATGAAAGAAGTACAGGAGCATGTGGTCTCGAATCCGCGTTTCCTGTTCAGCGCGTTCCGGGCATTTACCAACGCCGATATCATGCGCCTGGTGGAGGAGAACGGATGTCCGCTGAAAACGGAGCGCGGCGGGAGAGTGTTTCCTGTCAGCGACCACAGCTGGGATGTGATCAATGCTCTGGAACACGCCCTGAAAAAAGCAGGCGTCAGGATCCGGCTGAATACTTCTGTCAAAAAGCTTTTGACGGTACCGTGTGACAGCGGGGAGGACGGGAAGAAACAGGACAGCAGGGTCACAGGTGTCCTTCTCTCCGGGGGAGAAGTCCTGGAAGCCGACGCGGTGATCCTCGCCACAGGAGGTCTGTCCTATCCCTCCACGGGCTCAGACGGGGACGGGCACCGGTTTGCCGGGGAGACGGGGCACAGGGTCACCGAGATGTTACCTTCTCTGGTGCCCATGAATGTGAAGGAGCACGCAGCCGGCGAACTGATGGGACTGTCCCTCCGGAATGTCGAGATCCGCATCCTGGACGGAAGCAAGGAGAAGTACAGGGAATTCGGGGAGATGCTCTTCACGCATTTCGGGGTCAGCGGTCCGGTGATCCTCTCTGCCAGCGCAGTGGCGGGCCCCCTGCTGAAGAAAAAGGAACTGAAGCTTCTGATCGACCTGAAGCCGGCGCTCTCCGCGGAGCAGCTGGACCGCCGGATCCTGCGGGACTTTTCCGAAGCGCTGAACAAAGACCTGAGAAACGCCCTGACGGACCTGTTTCCTGCGCGCCTGATCTCCGAAGTGCTGTTCCAGGCGGGACTGGATCCATCGTTAAAGGTGAGGGACATCACGAAAGAAGAGCGCGGAAGACTGGTGCGGACGACGAAAGGCCTGCTCTTTACCCTGACCGGGCTTCGGGGATTTACGGAAGCGATCGTCACCAAAGGGGGCGTCAGCGTAAAGGACGTGGATCCCTCCACCATGCAGTCAAAAGTAGTGAAGGATCTTTTCTTCGCAGGGGAGCTTCTTGAACTGGACGCCATGACTGGAGGTTTCAATCTTCAGATCGCCTGGAGCACGGGATTCCTGGCAGGAAAAAGTGCCACAGGATGCTAAGATAATTTTCAGAAATAGTTCAGAAAGATATGCTATACTGTTAAAAATCAAATCCGGAAAAGGAGGAAAAATATGAAAAAACTGATCGTTGCTGCCGCGGCAGCAGGAATGAGCATGATGCTTTCCCTGACCCCGTTTGCGGCCGGATGGGAGCTCGGCACGGGCGAGCATGCGGCGCAGTGGAAGTATGTCAATGCGGACAACAGCCTGGATAAAGGCTGGCACGTCATTGACGGAAACGGCGACGGAATCGCTGAGTGGTATTATTTCGATGAGGAAGGGTGGCTCCTGACCTCCACAACAACTCCCGACGGTTATACCGTGAATGAGAACGGCGCGTGGGTGAAGGACGGCCAGGTCGTGACCGAAAAGACCGGCGGCGCGCAGGCCGGGACCGCAGCGCAGACAGCAGGGACCGGGAACCAGGCCGATGCCGCAGCCAAGATGCAGAAGGGAAGATACTTCATGTATAACGTCGTTAATAACGGCGTCACCCAGAAGCTCAGCATGAATGTCCTGTACCAGAGCTTCTATGAATTCGCTTCTGTTTCGGATAAATCTGTGGTACTGCTCCATACAGTCACAGACACCTATGGCGTGAGCACCCAGTTCTATGTGACCTTTGACAAACAGTCTGACGGGACCTATATTTCGACAGCCAACGGCGGGACGACGCTCCTTCAGCTGAATCCGGAGGAAAAGTGGATCTATGTCGGCGAGACGGATTTCAGCCGCGGCCATATCTATCTTCTGGAATCTGAACTGTGATGAAGAAAGAAAAGATCCGCGCGCTTGCCATCGATGGACCTGCCGGTGCAGGCAAGTCGACGATCGCGCGCGCTGTCAGCAGAGAGCTGGGCTGGATCTATGTGGACACCGGGGCGATGTTCCGTGCCGTAGCGCTCTTTTTCCTGAGAGAAGGCATCCGCCCGGATGACGCTGATGGGATCCGCGACAGGATCAGCGAAGTCCTGGTCACGCTTGGATATGAGAACGGCGAGCAGCAGGTATACCTGAACGGAGAGAATGTTTCCGGCATGATCCGTACCGAGGAGGTCGGAAATATGGCCAGCGCCTGCAGTGTATATCCGGAGGTTCGGCAGAAGCTTCTGGAGCTTCAGCGGGCCCTTGCCGTCCGGCAGCCTGTGGTGATGGATGGAAGGGACATCGGCACGGTGGTCCTTCCGGACGCGGAAACAAAGGTATATCTTACAGCCAGTGTTGAAGTGCGTGCCCGGAGAAGATACCGGGAACTCCAGGAGAAAGGAGCTGCCTGTGACATCGCGGAGATCGAAAAGGATATCCGCGAGAGGGACTGGCGGGATATGCACCGCGAGACCGCACCGCTGAGGCAGGCAGAGGACGCTGTCCTGGTGGACAGTTCCTGTATGACTGCGGCGGAAGTCACGGAAGAGATCCTTGCCCTGGTTCGCAGGGAAGAGGTCTGAATGGCAGAGATCAGACTGGCGGAAACTGCCGGATTCTGCTTCGGCGTCAGACGTGCAGTGGAGAAGGTATACGAAGAAGCCGGAAAGGCGGCCGGACCTGTCTATACCTACGGACCGGTCATCCACAACGAGGAAGTTGTGCGTGATCTGGAGAAAAAAGGCGTGAGAGTCCTTCATTCCGAAGAGGAACTGAAAGATCTGGAGGAGGGAACCGTGATCATCCGTTCCCACGGCGTAGGTAAAAAGATCTATGACATCTGTGCCGGAAAAGACAAAGTCCGCCTGGTGGACGCGACTTGTCCGTTTGTGGGGAAAATCCATGAAATTGTCCGCAGAGAGAGTGCTGAAGGAAGAAGAATACTGATTATCGGTGACGCTTCTCATCCGGAAGTGCAGGGGATCCGCGGATGGAGCATGGATAATACGGATATTGCCGCTTCGGAAGAGGAGATCAGGGGGCTTGGTATAAGCCCCTGTAATAGTCTCAGCGTTGTCGCTCAGACCACTTATAATTCCAAAAAGTTTATAGAAGTGATTGATAAACTGAAGAATTTAGTTTATGATATACGTTGTTTTAATACGATTTGCAATGCCACGCAGGAAAGACAGACGGAGGCGCGTAACATTGCTTCCGAAGCCGATGCCGTGATCGTGATCGGTGGGAAAAGCAGTTCCAATACAAGGAAGCTTGTGGAAATCTGCAGGGAGGAATGCGATAACGTATTCTTTATCCAGACAGCGGAGGACCTGAAACCGTTAACCCTGACTTCTTTTGACCGCATAGGCATTACAGCGGGTGCGTCAACCCCGCAAAATATCATTGAGGAGGTTCAAAATATTGTCCGATCAGAGTTTTGAACAGATGCTGGAAGAGTCTTTTAAGACGATTCACACGGGAGAAGTAGTCAAGGGTACAGTTCTGGATGTCAAAGAGGATCAGATCATCCTCAACATCGGCTATAAGTCTGATGGCATCATCACCAGAAACGAGTATTCCAACAACAACAGCCTTGATCTCCGCACGGTCGTGCAGCCGGGTGAGGAGATGGAAGCCAAGATCATGAAGGTAAACGACGGCGACGGCCAGGTCGCGCTGTCTTACAGAAGACTTGCTGCCGACAGAGGCAACAAGCGTCTTGAAGATGCATACAACAACCACGAAGTTCTGACTGCGAAGGTAGTGCAGGTCCTGAACGGCGGTCTGAGCGTCATGGTCGAGGAGGCCAGAGTCTTCATTCCGGCAAGCCTTGTTTCTGATTCCTATGAGAGAGATCTTACGAAGTATGCGGACCAGGAGATCGAGTTCGTCATCACCGAGTTCAATCCCCGCAGAAGAAGGATCATCGGCGACCGCAAGCAGCTCATGGTCGCGAGAAAGGCCGAGATGCAGAAGGAGCTCTTCGAGCGCATCAAGCCGGGCGATATTGTCGACGGCGTGGTGAAGAATGTCACTGATTTCGGTGCTTTCATCGACCTCGGCGGCGCTGACGGCCTGCTCCACATCTCCGAGATGAGTTGGGGCCGCATCGAGAACCCGAAGAAGGTGTTCCATTCCGGTGATCAGGTGACTGTCCTCATCAAGGACATCATCGGCACAAAGATCGCCCTGAGCCTGAAGTTCCCGGATCAGAATCCGTGGATCGACGCTGCTGAGAAGTACGCCCCCGGCAATATTGTCGTCGGTGTCGTGGCACGTATGACTGATTTCGGTGCATTTGTCGAGCTGGAGCCGGGCGTTGACGCTCTGCTTCATGTCTCCCAGATCGCACGCCGCCATATCGAGAAACCGGCGGATGTCCTTCAGATCGGTCAGGAGATCGAAGCGCAGATCGTTGATTTCAACGAGGCTGACAGAAAGATCTCCCTGAGCATGAAGGCTCTTGAGATGCCGCAGCAGCAGAACGCGGACGAGATCGTCTACAGTGAGTCCGAGGCAGCACAGGACGAGCAGTAATCATTAAAGCTGGATCCGAATGAAAGAGACAGGATGTGTTCCTGTCTCTTTTCTTATGCGGGGAGGGGACAGGGGACGGTTCTCTGTCTCCTTTTGTGTTCAAAAAACCGTAAGACAATGTAAGAGGAATCCTTCTGTTTCTTTCAGCGGTATTTTCTTATAATGGACACGTCATAAGAATACAACTGTAAAGAGGAGTAAGAAATGTTTGCAGAAAGAAAACGATTTACAGGTTTTTCTCTGCTCGGCGCTGCTCTGCTGATGGCACTTGCCATGCCGGCATATGCCGCCGAGGTAGTCGGTGTAGGACCTGACGGAAACACTTTTTCACAGCAAACTCAGAACGTTTCCGCTGAAAGTGAGACCGCAGCAGGGGAGACCGCGGAGACGGCACCGGAAGAAGCTGTTCCGGATCCGGTTCCGACGGAGACTGCGCATCTGGACGCACTGACGCAGAACGGACAGGTGATGGTCACGGGAAATGTATCAGGTACTTATTCCGCTGAGGACGGGATCCTTTACTTCTTTGAATTACAGCCCTGGCAGGACGAGATCAGCGGACAGCCGGTTGCAAGCTGCCAGGAGCAGGGAAACTTTTCCTTCTCCCTGCCGCTGAACGAGGGGAGCGTGGATTCCAGACTGTACTCTTCCTATGTCGCCACCGTCTGGCTCGGCGGGAAGTACCAGATCATCAGCAACCGCGCCTACATCACGAATCCGGAGGTCACTGCCGCGAGCCGTCTCGAATACAGGGCTCCGCTGACAAAAAAAGGACTTCTTGTGCAGCTGGACATGCTCAACGACGCCTTTGAACTGGGAGTCAAGCACGTCAACGTGAATTTCAATCTCGCGCATCTCACCGCCGGCACAGGCGTGAGCTACACTTATGAAGGAAAGACCTACCAGTTCGATGCGGCACAGATCGCGGCCTACGACAGGACCATCAGCGCCTTTTCCGGAAAGGACCTGATGATCACGGCCATTGTGCTGAACGGCTGGAATGACAGGATGCCGGAGCTCGTGTTCCCGGGCGTCGGAAAGAACAGTCAGGCATTTTACTACGGCTTCAACACAGCCACCCAGAGCGGCTGCGAGACGACCAGGGCGCTCCTTTCCTTCCTGGCGGAACGTTATTCCGGCGAGAACCCGAACTATGGCCGCGTATCGCACTGGATCATCGGAAATGAGATCAACAACAATCTCAACTGGAACTACATGGGGAGAATGGACATCGACAGGTATGTCCGGGAATATGTGCGGAGCTTCCGCGTCTGCTACACTGCGATCCGGAGCCATTCCGCGAACGCAAGGGTCTTTTTCTCCATCGATGAGAACTGGAATGACTCCGCGGCCGACGGAGAGCTGAAGTACTCCGGAAAAGCAGTCCTTGACAAGGTGAACTTTTCGATCCGGAACGGCGGCAACCTGAACTGGAACCTGGCGTACCATCCGTATCCTTATCCCATGACGGAGCCGGAGTTCTGGGATGACCACCTGACCGGTGCAGTGACCCAGAATATCGGCACCCAGGTGATCGATTTTGAAAACCTGAAGGTTCTGACGGATTATCTCTGCACATCGGAATATCTGGCGCCGGACGGTAATCCCAGAAGGGTGATCCTCTCCGAGCAGGGCTTTACAGCCTTGAGCCCCACCAGGGGAGAAGTGACACAGCAGCAGGCGGCTGCCTTTGCGTACGCGTACTACATTGCGGACTCCAATCCGCTGGTGGACGCGCTGATCCTGAGCCGTCAGGTGGATGCACCCTCCGAAGTGCGAACTTCCTGCGCCTTCGGACTCTGGTCCTGCAGGATGGATGCGGGCGATCAGATCATCGCTGCCGGCAGGAGAAAGATCTGGGCAGTGTTCCGGGATATCGACAAGAAAGACAAGACTCTTGAGGCGACGGAGTTCGCGAAGCCGATCATCGGCATCAGCAGATGGTCTGATGTCGTTCCGAATTTCCGGTGGTCAAGACAGGAGCAGTGAAGGTTGACAAATAGGGATTCTGCGCTTAAAATGGCATAAAGTTCCGACGCGGCCCGCGTTACAGGCTTTCGGCGTCTGCGACGGCAGGAACACGGGCAGCACCGCGGGTAATAAAAACTCGTCCCATATTCGGAAGAATATGGGACGTTTCTTATCATGAAGACAAAAGGAGAGAAGCGATGGACAGAGCAAAGTTTGAGGCCATTCGGGAACAGTTCCGGACCGAAGCGAAGGAACGCATGGATTCTTCCGCGATCTATGAGCTCCGGAAAAGGTACCTGGACCGCAAGGGAGGCCTGGTAAACGGGCTCATGAAAGAGATGCGGAACATCCCCGCGGAAGAGAAGGCGGAATTCGGCCAGGGCGTGAACCAGCTGAAGGACTGGGTCCTGGAGAATCTTCAGAAGATGGAAGAGAAAGCAAGGGCTCAGGAGCTGCAGCACAGGTATGAGAAAGAAAAGATCGACATCACCATTCCTGCAGTGAAGATCCGGAGAGGAAACCTCCATCCGAACACTCAGGTGAAGAACCAGATCGTAAATATCTTCGCCGGCATGGGGTTTGACATCTATGAAGGAGCGGAAATCGAGACTGATTACTACAACTTCACGGCGCTGAATACGCCCCAGGACCATCCCGCCAGAGACATGCAGGACACCTTCTATCTGACGGATGAGTTCCTGCTCAGGACCCAGACTTCCGCCGGCCAGATCCATGTCATGGAAGCGAAGAAGCCCCCGATCAAGATCCTGTCCCCCGGAAAGGTGTTCCGTTCCGACGATGACGCGACTCATTCCCCGATGTTCAGCCAGATGGAAGGCCTGGTGGTGGACAAGGGCATCACGCTCTGCGATCTCCAGGGCATGCTGGATGTCTTTGTGCAGAAGCTGTTCGGCGAAGGCGTCCGCACCCGCCTGAGACCCTCTTATTTCCCGTTCACGGAGCCCTCTGTCGAGGTGGACGTGAGCTGCTTTGCCTGCGGCGGAAAAGGCTGCCGTCTCTGCAAGGGTACCGGATGGATCGAGATCCTCGGCGCCGGCGTAGTGAACAGGAAGGTGCTGGAGAACTGCGGCATCGATCCTGAGGTCTACAGCGGTTTTGCCTTCGGCATCGGCATCGAGCGCGTCGCGATGCTGAAGTACGGTATCAACAACATCAAGCTCCTGTTCGAGTCGGATCTCCGTGTGCTCGACCAGATCAACGACTGAGGACAGAGGGAGGTAAACATACATGATTGCACCATTCAGCTGGTTAAAGGATTATGTCGATATCGACTGCACTCCCCAGGAGCTGCAGGACAAGCTGTTTTCCTGCGGATTTGAAGTGGAAGAACTGACTGAGGTAGGAAAGGATATCTCCAACGTGGTGGTGGGTCTTGTGGAGACCTGTGAAGCCATCCCGGAGACACACCTCCATGTCTGCACCGTGAACTGCGGAGAGCACGGAACCTTCCAGATCTGCTGCGGCGCGGACAATGTGGAAGCAGGAAAGAAGTTCCCGGCGGCGCTGGTGGGCGCCACGGTCTATGCCACCGCAAAGGACCACAAGACGGTGGAAGGCGTGATGACCATCAAGAAAGGAAAACTGCGGGGCTATGAGTCCCAGGGTATGCTCTGCTCCGGCGTGGAGCTCGGCGTCTCCGAGGACCTGTATCCCGGCGCCGGATACAACGGACTGCTGGTCCTTCCGGACGACGCTCCCGTGGGCGCCGACGTGAAGCCCATCATCGGTCTGGACGACTGGCTCTTTGACATCTCCATCACCGCGAACCGCCCGGACTGCCAGAGCATTTTCGGTATCGCCCGCGAAGTGGCGGCAGTGCTGAACAAGCCGGTGAAAGAGCCGGCCCTCGACTTCACCGAAACGGACAAAGAGCTCCAGGGATTCCATGTCGGGATCGAAGCTCCGGAATTCTGCCAGAGATTCCTGGGCCGCTATGTATACGATGTGGAGATCAAAGAATCTCCGGCATGGATGAAGCGGCGTCTTGCTCTGGTCGGACTGAACGCGATCTCCAATATCGTCGATATCACGAACTTCGTTATGCTGGAGCTGGGCCAGCCCATGCACGCCTATGACAGGAACCATGTCGCAGGTCCGTGCCTGGTGGCGCGCCGCGCTGCGGACGGCGAGAAGATGGTCACACTGGACGGCAACGAATATACGCTGAACTCTTCCAACCTGCTGATCTGCGACGCGGAGAAGCCGGTAGGCGTGGCAGGCGTCATGGGCGGACTGAACTCCGAGATCCTTCCTGAGACAAAGGAAGTCATCTTTGAGGCGGCGAAATTTGCCCGCGACAACATCCGCCGCACTTCCAGAGCGCTGGGCAAGAGAACGGACGCCTCCGCGCGCTATGAGAAAGGTGTGGATGAGTACACCACCGTCATGGCGATGAAGAGGGCCATGCACCTGGTCCAGCAGCTTGGAGCAGGTAAGGTGTCCTGCACCCACAGCGAGGTGGATACGGGCAACAGTATCGAAAAGCGCACACTTTCCGTCAAGGTGTCCCGCATCAGTGACGTGCTCGGCATCACAGTTCCCGAGGAGGACATCCTCCGCATCATGAAGTCCCTGTACATGGATCCCGTGATCAGTGACGGTGTGCTGACCCTGCAGGTCCCCGCCTACCGCGAAGATATGGAGAGCTGGCAGGATGTGGCCGAAGAAGTGATCCGTCTTTACGGCTACGAGCACATTGTTCCCACCTTCCTGAAGAGCGCGGAAGTCACCACAGGAGGACTGAACGAGGAGCAGCAGAGGGAACTCAAGCTGAAGAGAACGCTCTGCGGCGCAGGAATGTACGAATGCATCCACTATTCCTTCTTCTCCCCCGCGGACCTGAAGATGCTCCGGTACGGAGAGGACGCTCCGGAAAGAAAAGCGATCCGGATCATGAACCCGCTGAGCGAAGAGCTGTCCCTGATGCGGACCACGCTCACAGCTTCGATGATCAACGCTGTTGTGCGGAACCAGAAGAACGGGAATCTGGAAGGCCGTCTTTTTGAGATCGCGAAGGTCTTTGTGCCGAAGGAACTGCCTCTGAAGGAGTATCCCGATGAGAGGGATCACCTGGTCATGGCCTTCTTCGGCGGAGATGAGACGTTCTACACGATCAAAGGCGCCTGCGATCTGGCGGCGGAAACGCTCCACATGGAATTCCGCTATGAGACCGGAAACGAGTCCTTCCTGCATCCCTATCAGTCGGCTTATGTCTTCGCGGGAGACACGAAAGTCGGTTATGTCGGAAAGCTGGCATATGATATCGCAGCGGAGCAGAGTCTCAGGACAGACCTGTACCTGGCGGAGCTGGATCTCAGGGCCCTTTACGACATGGAGGTGAAGGCGCCGCAGTTCGAGGCACTGCCGGAATTCCCGGAAGTCTCCAGAGACCTGGCGCTCATCATGGATAAGACCGTGACCTGCGAAGAAGTGGAAAAAGCCATCAGGGAGTCCTGCAAATATGTCCGCAGCGTGAAGCTGTTTGACGTTTACGAGGGCCTTCCGATCCCGCCGACCAGGAAGAGCATGGCATTTACCGTGACCTTCCGTCCGAAGGAGGAAGAGCTGAAGAACGAGGATATCGACCGTTACGTGGAGAAGATCCTCCGGACCCTCGGAAACCGCTGTGGAATCACCATGAGAGAATGATTGCAGGAGAAGCTTTTCCTGCTGAGATTCCTGCTTGAATCTTATGCAAACCTGTGCTATGATTCCTTTATCTGTGTATTGGAGGGATAATACTGTTATGCTGAATACGATTTTGTCGATCATTTTCGTGATCGTCTGTGCAGCCCTTACGGGAATCGTGCTGATGCAGGAGGGCAAGCAGAGAGGTCTTGGTTCCATCGGCGGCATCGCTGAGTCCTACTGGGGAAAGATCAAGGGCCGTTCCGTTGAGGGAACTCTTGAAAAAGGGACCACGATCTGCGCAGTGCTGTTTATGGTGATCGCGCTGGTTCTGAATATTATCGGATGACCGTAAAGAAGGCAGAAAGCTCCCGCTGAGGCGGGAGCTTTTTTGTCTCAGCACGCGGCGCGCAAGGCCCGCTGGCGGGACCGGACT
The DNA here is from genome assembly GCA_902780465.1 of uncultured Lachnospiraceae bacterium. Taxonomy (GTDB): domain Bacteria; phylum Bacillota; class Clostridia; order Lachnospirales; family Lachnospiraceae; genus Moryella. Next base: position 7,877 of record CACZFV010000024.1, on the reverse strand, counting down.
AAGACACATGGGAACAATGGAGGAAAAACATGACATCAGAGGAAATGAAAAACAGAAAAGAAGTGATACTCCATCTCATGAGCGATCCTATGTACCGCCCGATGCGTCTCCGGGAGATCGCGGTGTTCCTGAATGTCCCGAAAAGCGGGAGGAAGGACCTGGAGGACGTTCTGAACGCCCTGATGGCGGAAGGAAAGATCCGGGTCTCCGGCCGCGGGAAATACGGGAAGGAAAAGAAACAGGAGTTTGCAGGCCTGTTCATGGGGAATGAAAAGGGCTTCGGCTTTGTGCGGCCGGAGGATTCCGATACGGATATCTTTATCGGGAAGGACTGCCTTCACGGGGCTCTGGACGGGGATATGGTCCAGGTGGCCGTGGAGCCCGGCGGGAACGGCCGCAGGGCCGAGGGCCGGGTCACGAGGATCCTGAAGCGCGCGAACACACGGATCGTGGGGTATTTCCGCCAGGACCGGAAGGGCGGCATCGTGCACCCGGACAACAGGCGGATCTCCGCCGACATCCAGATCCCTCCGGGAAAAACGCGTGGGGCTTCCACCGGTCACAAGGTCGTTGTGCACATCACCCGCTTCCAGGAACACAGGGACGAACTTCTTCAGGGAGTGGTGACTGAGGACCTGGGCCATGTAAACACGCCGGGAACAGATATTCTGTCCATCGTCAAAGCTTATGACCTTCCTTCGGATTTCCCGGAGGAGGTGCTGGCCGAAGCGGATCAGGCGGCGTTCAGCTTGTCCCCGTCCGGCGGCACGGAGAATCCCGGACCGGTCGACCAACGTCTGGATCTCAGGGACATCCCGGTCATCACCATCGACGGAGAAGATGCAAAGGATCTGGACGATGCGGTATCCCTCAGGATCCTCGGGAACGGTCACAGAGAGCTGGGCGTGCACATCGCGGATGTCTCCGTATATGTGCGAGAGAACAGTCTCCTGGACCGTGAGGCGCTCCGAAGGGGCACCAGTGTATACCTGGCGGACCGGGTGATCCCGATGCTGCCCAGGGTGCTTTCCAACGGGATCTGTTCCCTGAACGAGGGGGAGGAGCGCCTGACTCTTTCCTGCATTATGGAGATCGACGGCTCCGGATCCGTGGTGCGCCATGAGATCTGCGGAAGTGTGATCCGCTCGCGGCACAGGATGACGTACACGGAAGTGCAGAAGATCCTGGAGACGATTCCCGGAGACGCGGTGCCGGAGGACCTCCGGAGTCGGTACAGCGATGTGATCCCGATGCTTTCAGAGATGGATGTTCTGGCAAAGAAGCTCCGGGAGAAGCGGAGAGAGCGCGGCGGCATCGATTTTGATTTTCCCGAGACGAAGGTCCTGCTGGATGACGAAGGAAAAACCATCGGGATCCGTCCTTACGAGCGGAATGATGCCACCAGACTGATCGAGGATTTCATGATCGCTGCAAATGAGACCGTGGCCCAGGAGTACTGCTGGGCAGAGCTTCCGTTCCTGTACCGGGTCCACGACAAGCCGGATCCTGAAAAAATGAAGCAGCTGGCGGTCTTTGTCAATAATTTCGGATATACGATCCATGGGAGAAACGGTGAGATCCATCCCAAGGAACTGCAGAAGCTCCTGGAGAAAGCAGAGGGGACGGAAGAAGAGAGGCTGATCAGCCGCATCACGCTCCGGTCCCTGAAGCGCGCCTGCTACAGCACGGAGTGCTCCGGTCACTTCGGCCTCGCATCCAGGTTCTACACGCATTTCACCTCGCCGATCCGCCGGTATCCGGACCTGATGATCCACAGGATCATCAGGCAGAACCTCAGGGGAGAACTGGATGGGAACAGGATCGCGGGGTATGCCAGGATCCTTCCGGACGTCGCGAAAGACACCAGCGCTCTGGAGAGAAGGGCGGACGAAGCAGAGCGGGAGAGCGTGCGCTACAAGATCTGCGAGTACATGGAAGGGCACATTGGTGAGATCCGCGAAGGAGTGGTGAGCGGCGTGACGCGCTTCGGACTTTTCGTCACGCTGAAAAACACTGTGGAAGGGATGATCCGGGTCCAGGACCTCCCGGCTGATTACTATGAATTTTCACCCGGAAGTTATGAACTGGTGGGAGAACTGACCGGAAGAAGATTCCGGCTCGGAGACAGAATGAAGATCAAGGTGTCCGCTGCGGACAAACTGGCGCGGACTGTCAACTTTATCCCGGCGGGAGAGAATTTCCGCGTCAGCGGGGAAAGGCAGGAGAGAAATGCCGAAGGAGAGCACGAAGCTGATCGCGAACAATAAAAAAGCGCGGTTTGACTATTTTATTCTCGAGACCTTCGAGTGCGGCATCGAGCTGTTCGGTACGGAGGTGAAATCGATGCGCCTGGGACAGTGTTCCATCAAGGAGTCCTGGGTGGAGATCAAGGGGGGAGAGGTGTTCATCAACGGGATGCACATCAACCCCTATGAAAAAGGAAACATCTTCAATAAGGATCCGCTTCGCGTCCGGAAACTGCTGATGCACCGGCAGGAGATCCGCCGGCTGGTCGGAAAGATCAAGGAGAAAGGACTGACGCTGGTGCCGCTCCAGGTCTATTTCAAGGGCAGCCTTGTGAAGGTGGAGATCGCCCTGGCCCAGGGCAAGAAGAACTACGACAAGCGCGACAGCATCGCGAAGAAGGACCAGAAGAGGGACTTCGAGAGAAATTTCAAGGGAGCTGTGAAATACTGATTTGCAGAGGCGTGTGGTCTGTCCGGCTTCAGTGCCGCTTTTGTCGGCTTCAGCGCGTGCCATACGGACGCCGCTTTGGGCTCCATAAGACCGTGGTCGCCGCCGCGGCGCCGAAGCACGCTCTGAAGCTCTCCGGCGCGGCAATTCGCCGGGACATACCACACGCCTCCGCTGAGCACCTGCATTAACGCAGCGCCCCCGCTTCACTGGGTGCTTTTGCCGCAGAAGCCCGGTATTGAGAAAAGGGAACAGCTGTGGTAATATATTCATATCTGGGGATGTACCGGTTTCGACAGGGACCATGCAGCCGGAGAAGCTATCCGCATGCAGTGCGTTAAACGGCAAAATTAAATATAAACGCTAACGACGAATTAGCATACGCAGCTTAATAGCTGCCGTCCGGCCTGAGGCACTCACACTTCAGGACCCGGGCGTCGACAATGTGAGAAACGACGCGCGCTAAGCTTTGCCCGCGCGGGCGTATGATGAAGCTACTGAAACCGTAAGGATGTTCGTTTCCGTGCGGCGGAGGGAATGTCAAAGAACGGACTATGATAGTAGAAGGACGGGGAATTGATTTCTGGACACGGGTTCGACTCCCGTCATCTCCACTTACAATGACCGGAGAATGAGCCGGGGATCCAGTATTTAAAAGGATTCCCGGCTTTTTCCGTATCAGTTAATCTACAAGGAAGGCGGTAGCAGAATGAACATTGCAGAAAAGGCACTGGAAAAGCACTATGAGTGGAAAGGCAAGATCGAAGTAAGAGCTTCCGTTCCGGTAAACAGCTCCGAAGATCTTTCCATCGCGTATACGCCCGGCGTGGCTGAACCCTGCCTGGAGATCCAGAAGGACATCACGAAATCCTATGAATTGACCAGACGGTGGAACATGTGCGCGGTGATCACGGACGGCACCGCCATCCTGGGCCTTGGAGACATCGGTCCGGAGGCAGGAATGCCGGTCATGGAAGGAAAGTGCGTCCTTTTCAAGAGCTTCGGCGACGTGGACGCTTTTCCGCTCTGCATCAAATCCAAAGACGTGGACGAGATCGTCAACACCGTCTATCTGCTTTCCGGTTCCTTCGGCGGTGTGAACCTGGAGGATATCGCGGCGCCCCGCTGCTTTGAGATCGAGCGGAAGCTGAAGGAGAAGTGCGATATCCCGATCTTCCATGACGACCAGCACGGGACCGCCATCGTCGTTCTCTCCGGTCTGATCAACGCTCTGAAGGTGGTCGGAAAGACAAAGGAAGAAGTAAAGGTCGTCGTGAACGGCGCAGGGAGCGCCGGCATTGCCGTATCCCGTCTTCTTCTCGCCTATGGCTTTAAGAACCTGATCCTGTGCGACAGATTCGGCATCATGTCCTCCGCCTATGAGGGACTGAACTGGGCCCAGAAGGAGATGCTGAAGACCACCAACCTGGAGGACATGAAGGGAACGCTGGCCGACGCCCTTGTGGGAGCGGACATTTTCCTCGGTTTCTCCCGTCCGAACATGGTGACCACCGAGATGGTGAAGACCATGAACCGCGACGCGATCATCTTCGCCTGCGCGAACCCGACGCCCGAGATCTTCCCGGAGGATGCGAAGGCAGGCGGCGCAAAGGTGATCTCCACCGGCAGAAGCGACTATCCGAACCAGATCAACAACGTTCTTGTGTTCCCGGGCGTGTTCCGCGGCGCTTTCGATGTGCGCGCGAAGGATATCAACGAAGAGATGAAGATGGCCGCGGCCATGGCCATCGCGGGGATCATCCCGGACGACGAAGTCAATGAGAACAACATCATCCCCAAGGCTTTCGATCCCAGGGTGAGGGACGCTGTGGCGGCCGCTGTCGCCGAAGCTGCCGTGCGCACCGGTGTCGCGCGAAAAAGTTTGTGAAAAGGTTCCCTTTTCTTTTCGCAGTGGTGTATAATGTCTTCGAAAGGAAGAGGTAAAGAACGATGAGTAAACACACGATTCTTTTCGCATGCGGTCACATCGCTGATGCTGAAGTCGAAGGAAGCGAGTACGAGAAAAAACAGAAGCTGATCTATCTGAAGATCTGCGGCCGCTGCCCCGACTGTGAGAAAAAGTACAGGGAGAACCGCGGGGCGACATCAGGAGAAGACCGGTAAGAAAGCAGGCGTCATCATGAAAGACAGAGCGCTTACGCTCTGTCTTTTTTAACGCATCGGAATCGACGGGGACAGCTGAATACGGGCTTGACTCTGACAGCTGAATCGGGTAGTTTATAAACGTACATCAATACAGTTTCAGGAGGAGCGAAACATGTTTGAAAAAATGAAGCGGATGATCGCGGACCAGCTGAACGCGGATGCGGATTCCATCACTGAGGAGACTTCTTTTAAGGATGATCTCGGTGCAGATTCTCTGGACCTGTTCGAACTGGTCATGGGAATGGAAGATGAATTCGGAATCGAGATCCCCACAGAGGATCTGGAAAAAATGCTGACTGTCGGCGATGTCCTGAAATATCTTCAGTCCAAGGGAATCGACGAAGATTAATAAAGAGTCATACCGGACAGTTATACAGAAACAAAAAAGAGCAAAGAGAAGGTAGATATATGAGCGAAGCAGTTAATGTTACAGAGACAGCGGAGAGAAAAGAACGGAACTTTATCGAGAATGAGATCGATAAAGACCTGGCGGAGGGAAGATACACCCATGTCCAGACCCGTTTCCCGCCGGAGCCTAACGGATACCTGCACATCGGACATGCGAAGTCGATCCTTCTGAACTTCGGACTGGCGGAGGAGTATGGCGGGAAGTTCAATCTCCGCTATGATGACACTAACCCGACAAAGGAAAAGTGGGAATTCGTGGAATCCATCCGCGCTGACGTGGAATGGCTCGGAGCGGATTTCGAGGACCGTGTGTTCTTTGCTTCGGATTATTTCGACACGATGTATGAGTGTGCGCTGAAGCTGATCCGGAACGGCAAGGCATTTGTCTGCGACCTGACTGCGGATCAGATCCGGGAATACCGCGGCGATTTCAACACACCCGGTAAAGAGAGCCCCTACCGGAACCGCTCCGTAGAAGAGAACCTGAAGCTCTTCACGGAGATGAAGGAAGGGATCTATCCGGACGGAAGCCGCGTGCTCCGCGCCAAGATCGACATGGCGTCCCCGAACATCAACATGAGAGACCCGGTCATCTACCGCATCGCCCATATGCCGCACCAGAACACCGGGGACAAATGGTGCATCTACCCGATGTACGATTTTGCCCATCCCATCGAGGATGCAGTGGAACACATCACACACTCCATCTGCACCCTGGAGTTTGAGGATCATCGCCCGCTCTATGACTGGGTCGTCAAAGAGTGCGGATTTGAGGAGCCCCCGCGTCAGATCGAATTCGCGAAGCTGTATCTCACCAACGTCGTGACAGGAAAGCGCTACATCAAGAAGCTGGTGGAGAGCGGAATCGTGGACGGCTGGGACGACCCGCGTCTGGTGTCTATCGCAGCGCTTCGCCGCCGCGGCTATACGCCGGAATCCATCCGGATGTTCGTGGACCTGGTGGGTGTCTCCAAAGCAAATTCCTCCGTGGATTATTCCATGCTGGAGTACTGCATACGTGAAGATCTGAAGCTGAAGCGTTCCCGCATGATGGCGGTGCTGCATCCGCTGAAGCTGATCATCGACAACTATCCGGAGGGGCAGACAGAGCTTCTTCCGATGCCGAACAACCTGGAGAATCCGGAGCTCGGTGAGAGAATGATCCCCTTCGGCAGGGAACTCTGGATCGAGGAAGAGGACTTCATGGAGGTTCCTCCGAAGAAGTATTTCCGCCTGTTCCCCGGGAACGAGGTGCGGCTGATGGGCGCCTACTTCGTAAAGTGCGTCGGCGTCGACAAGGATGCGGACGGAAAGATCACCGCAGTGCACTGCACCTATGATCCCGAGACGAAGAACGGAAGCGGATTTACCGGCCGCAAGGTCAAGGGAACGATCCACTGGGTGAACGCTCCGACAGCAGTCACCGCGGAATGCCGTCTTTACGAGAATATCGTGGATGAGGAGAAGGGCGTCTATGATCCGGAGACCGGTGAACTGAACCTGAATCCGAACTCCCTGACGGTCGTGAAGGACGCGAAGCTGGAGCCGAACTTCGAAGGTGCGAAGGCCTATGACAGCTATCAGTTTGTCCGCAACGGATTCTTCTGCATCGACGCGAAGGATTCCGCTCCGGATCATCTGGTGTTCAACCGGATCGTGTCTCTGAAGAGTTCCTTCAAGCTTCCGAAAGCATGAGGACCGGAAGGGTTTCCATGACTGATCTGAACAGTGAAATGAAACGATGCGTCCTGTGTCCCAGACACTGCGGCGCAGACAGAACAGAGAGAAAGGGCGCCTGCGGAAGCGGCGCCCTTCTCCGCGTCGCCAGGGCGGCGCTGCATTTTGGCGAAGAGCCTTGCATCAGCGGCACAGCGGGATCCGGTGCCGTATTTTTCAGCGGCTGTACACTCCGGTGCAGGTTCTGCCAGAACCGGGAGATCAGCAGGGGCGGAGGAGGAGAGGAGATCTCCGCACAGCGGCTCGCGGATATTTTCCGGGAGCTGGAGGAACAGGGGGCTGCAAATATCAACCTGGTGACTCCGGACCACTGGGTGCCCCAGATCCGCGCCGCTCTGGAGCTTTACCGCCCGGGGATCCCTGTATTGTTCAACTGCAGCGGATACGAGAGTCCTGAGATGCTGGAACAACTGGAAGGTCTCGTGGATGTCTGGCTTCCGGATCTGAAATATTCGGATCCGCAGCTGGCGGAAAAGCTTTCCTCTGCACCGGATTATCCGGAGGTCGCTTTCAGGGCGGTGAGGGAAATGCTCCGGCAGACGGGGGATCCTGTTCTTGATCAGCAAGGTATGATTCGGAAAGGAGTTCTGATCCGTCATCTGGTGCTGCCGCTGCACCTGAAAAACACCTTCGGCGTCCTTGAAAGGATAAAAGAAGAGTTCGGGACCGGCACCTGGATCAGCCTTCTGTTCCAGTACACTCCCATGGGAGACATCCCGGGGTTCGCTGAACTGTCACGTCCGCTGACGAAGCGGGAGAGAAGCAGGGCAGAGCAGTTTTTCATGGACCTCGGTTTCCGGAACGGGTATCTCCAGGAAGCGGAGAGCACCGGAACCTTCATGATACCGGCTTTTGACGGGACAGGCGTCGGA
>CACZFV010000023.1 GCA_902780465.1 uncultured Lachnospiraceae bacterium | reverse complement strand
AGTGAAGGTCATAGAGGAAAACCTCGTTCATACACATCTGAGGGACCTTGCGGAGGTGATCAGCGGGGATGCTTTGGCAGCCGTCCAGCGGATCGCGTCTGTCAGGAAAAAGCCCTTTGATATCATCTTCCTCGATCCTCCCTACGACCAGGGCCTGGAGGACCGTGCGCTGCAGATCCTGGCAGGGACCACTCTGGCAGATGAAAATACTCTGGTCATCGTGGAGATGAAGCGGGAGGCCGATATCTCCCATTTCGAGGACCTCGGATGGCAGATCGTAAAAAATAAGGAATACAAGACCAACAAGCATATCTTTCTAAGAAGGGAGCAGCAATGACGACAGCAGTGTACCCAGGCAGCTTTGATCCTGTCACCAATGGTCATCTGGACATCATCCGCAGAGCATCAAAAATGTTTGATCATCTGATCATAGCCGTTCTGAAGAACAGTGCCAAATCTCCGTTGTTCACAACAGAGGAACGTGTTAAAATGTTGGAGGAGATCACTTCCGGTATTTCGAACTGTACTGTGGAGACCTTTGACGGACTGACCATCGACTACTGCCATTCAAAAAATGCGCAGTTTATGGTCCGCGGTCTCCGCGCTGTGACGGATTTCGAATATGAGCTTCAGATCGCTCAGACGAACAGAGTGATCGCGTCAGATATAGACACGGTGTTCCTGACCACGAACCTGAAATATTCCTACCTCAGCTCCAGCATCGTCAAGGAGATCGCGGGATATGACGGGGATATCAGTGCTTTCGTGGACCGCCGTGTCGCGCAGAGAATCAAAGAAAAGATGCGCGAAAGGAGCATGAAACAATGAACAGAATTGAACAGATCATCGGTGAGATCGAAGAATTTATTGAAAGCTGCAAATCCTATCCCCTCTCCAGCTCCAAGATCATTGTCCCGAAGGAAGAGCTGAGTGAAATGCTGGTGGATCTCCGCATGGCGATCCCGGATGAGGTCTCACAGTGCCAGAAGATCATCAGCAACCAGAGCGCCATCCTGACGGACGCCAAGACCCGGGCTGACGATCTGATCGCAAAGGCAAACGAACAGACAGAGAAACTGGTGGACGAGCACGCGATCATGCAGAGAGCTTACGCGACAGCCAACCGTCTGACGGAAGACGCAAAGATCCAGGCCCAGGGGATCGTGGACAGCGCGGCCCAGGAAGCGGACAGCATCCGGCTTAGCGCGATCCGCTATACGGACGATATGCTGCGTTCCCTGCAGACGATCATCGGACATGCGCTGGACGGCTCAAGATCAAGGTACGACGCACTCCAGGCGGATCTGCAGTCAAGTCTTGACATTGTCTCCTCCAACAGAAAAGAGCTGGCGCAGGGAATGCCGAAGGACGACGGGATCAATATTCCGCAGTAAACTGTCACGCAGCGGCTGCTGCACAAAGCATCTTTGCTTGGTGCGGCAGCCTTTTTATTGCAAGAGCCTGTAACAACTGGTCGTGAGGAGCACTTTTGTGAGGTATACAGAACCGGAGGTCTGGAATTGGACAAATTAAAGCTTCCTGAGGAATTCCTCCTGAATATGGAGCAGCTGCTCGGCGGAGAATATGATGCCTTTCTTTCCGCCATGGCGGAAAGACCCCTGTCGGGGCTCCGCGTCAACACGCTGAAAGCTGATCCCGCGTACGTAAGCCGTGTCTTCGGGAATCTGAGGAGAGTTCCGTGGACGGAGAACGGGTTTTATCTTCCGGAGGAAAACAGATGCACAAAGCATCCGTTTTACTATGCAGGCCTGTACTATATCCAGGAGCCCTCCGCCATGTCCAGCGCAGCTCTTCTGGGGACCAGGCCGGGAGAACGGATCCTGGATCTCTGCGCCGCTCCCGGCGGCAAGACTACCCAGATCGGGGCGGACCTGAAGGGCGAGGGCGTCCTGTATGCCAATGATCTCAGCAGTTCCAGGGCGAAAGCGCTTCTGAAAAATATTGAGCTCATGGGGATCAGGAACGCTTTTGTCTGCTGCGAGGAATCCCAGGTCCTTAAGAGGGAGTTTCCCCTGTATTTCGACAGGATCCTGGTGGACGCGCCCTGTTCCGGAGAAGGTATGTTCCGGAAACATCCGGCGGTGATCAGGGCATGGGTCGAACACGGAAAGGATTTTTACTGTCCTGTCCAGAAGACTCTGCTTTCCGACGCTGCCGAAATGCTGAAGCCGGGCGGAACACTCCTGTATTCCACCTGTACTTATAACCCGAACGAAGACGAATACCAGATCAGGGCTTTTCTGGAGTCACATCCTGATTTTGTCCTGGATCCGGTCCCGCCCGCGGAAGGATTCGTTTCTTCTTCGCTGCTGCCCGGGACAGTGCGTCTTTTCCCGCACAAGGCTGAAGCGGAGGGGCATTTTGTGGCAAGACTGAAAAAAGCGGGAGAGTCCCATGCGGTCGGCCCGGCGGAAAGGAAGCGGACCGGGACTTCTGTTTCCGCTCTTCCCGGAGACATGGATGCTTTTTTTGAAAAATGCGCCTGGAAACCGGATCCCGCCAGCATCCTTCAGCAGGGGGAATACGTTTCCCTGCTTCCTTCCGCGGGAGGACTGAGAAAAGGTCTCAGGTATCTGAGAACAGGGCTTCTGCTCGGACAGTTGAAGAACCGCCGATTCCGTCCTTCCCAGGCCCTTGCGATGGCGCTGAAGAAAGAAGACTGGGCGGATCCTGTCGATCTCTCCCCGGAGGATCCGGATGTGATACGGTATCTGAAGGGAGAAACGGTCCCTTCCCCGGATGAAAACGGAAAGGGATGGAGACTGTTCTGCACCGGCGGGTTTCCGCTGGGATTTGTGAAGCAGGACGGCCAGAGACTTAAGAATATGTATCTGCCAGGGTGGAGAATGCAGTGAACAGGTCAAGGGGTGTACGATGGGAGAAATGAGAGCCGACCGATTCCTTTCCGTTTCCGGCTTCTGCACACGAAGCGAGGCAAAGAAAGTGATCCGCGCGGGAAGACTGAAGAAAAACGGGACTGCGGTCACGAGGCCGGAGGAAAAAGTGGATCCTGCAGCGGACGAACTGCTCCTGGACGGAGAATTGATCTGCCACGAGGAATATGAGTACTGGGCACTGAACAAGCCGGCAGGGATCATTTCAGCGACGGAAGACCCGCGGCACGAGACTGTGATCTCCTACATGGGGCTGAAACGGAGAAATATGGCGCCCTGCGGGCGTCTGGATATTGATACCGAAGGACTTCTTCTGGTGACGGACGACGGTGCCCTGGTGCACCGACTCCTTGCACCTGCCTCCCATGTGGACAAGGTCTACGAAGTAAGCTATGAAGGGACGCTGCCCGCCGACGCGGAGAAACGCCTCCGGGAGGGACTGGTCCTGGAGGACGGCACGAAATGTCTGCCCGCAGAGCTGCTGGACAGCAGCAATCCCGCGGCCCTTGTCCTGCGGGAAGGAAAGTTCCATCAGGTGAAGCGCATGTTTGCGGCTCTGGGGTGTCCGGTGACGCACTTAAGGAGGACGGCTTTCGGCCCCCTTGTGCTGGAGGAGATGGGGCTGGAGCAGGGAGAGTTCCGGAAGCTGACGGCAGAAGAGACAGAACGGCTGAAACAGGAAGCCGGGAAAAGCAGGAAGGAGAAATCATGAAAAAGATCGCACTGGTCAGCGGAGCATCTTCAGGTATGGGACGATGCATGGTCACGGAGATCGCGGACCGCTTTCCCTCGCTGGACGAGATCTGGGTCACAGCGCGCAGAGAGGAGAAGCTGAAGAGCCTTGCGGAAGAGTTTCCGGGCAGAATACGTATTTTCCCCGGAAACCTGCGGAAGCAGGAGGTGATCGACAGCATCGTCTCCGCGCTGAAAGAGGAAGAGGCAAAGATCTGCATTCTGGTGAACGCTGCCGGCTTCGGTAAGATCGGCCCGGAAGGAACCATCTCTGCCAGAGATACATCAGGCATGATCGAGGTGAACTGTATAGCGCTGACGGTCCTCACAGAGGCTGTTCTGCCTTATCTGCACCGGAAGTGCCGGATCCTGAATTTCGCTTCTGCCGCAGCCTTCCTGCCGCAGCCGGAATTCGCTGTCTACGCAGCTACCAAAGCCTACGTTCTTTCCTACAGCCTGGCACTTGGCAGGGAACTGAAGAGAAGGGGCGCAACAGTCACAGCGATCTGCCCAGGCCCGGTGACGGACACAGAATTCTTCAGCATCGCGGAAGAAAAGCAGTCGATCGCAGCATACAAGAAAGCCTTTGTGGTCAGCCAGGAGCAGGTGGTGCGTCAGGCGATCGAGGACGCGTTCGCAGGGAAGACAGTCTCTGTGTGCGGGCTTCCGATGAAGGGATTCCGCGCCATGACCAAGATCCTGCCCTGGGACCTGATCCTGAATTACTATAATTAAACATCTGCAGGAAACCGGAGGATAGAAAAAAGATGCGGGTCGAAAAAGGAAGCTTCGGCTATCGGAATTATCATTTTCTGAGGAATGCCGGCATTACTGCACTGATCGCCCTGGTCATCGCGGTACAGATCGCCTGGGGGAGGAGAGTCGGCGGGACTCTGAGCATTGTCCTGACACTGACCGGGATCCTGTGCGTTCTGCCGATGGCAAATGTCCTGTCACCGCTTCTTGCCATGATGCGCTACAGAACACCTGAAAGGGCTTTTTTCGAAAAGACACAGATTTATTCAGACCGGGGGATCCTGCTCTATGACCTGATCTTCACGACGAAGGAAAAGGCGTTTCCGGCGGATGCCGTCCTGATCCGTTCCGGCGCGCTCCTGGTATGCGGCCCTGCCGGGCAGGAAGACTGCAGGAAGCTGAAGGTCCATCTGGAAAACAGCCTCCGTCTGGAACACCTGAAGCTCCACGTGAACCTGTATCCCGGGGAGGAACCGTTCCTCAGGGCGCTGGAGGCGCTTCCCGAAGCAGGAGACTGCGGGAACGCAGAGCAGAAAGCTGCGGAACTGCTGAAAAACCTTTCGTACTGAGCATAGTGCTGAGGCTTTGAAATGAAAGAATACACTGCGGGACGGAATGAAGCCGGACAGCGTCTGGACAAATTCCTGTTCAAGATCCTGCCGGAAGCCGGCAGGGGTTTCCTCTGTAAAATGATGCGGAAAAAGAACATCACGCTGAACGGGGGAAAATGTGAAGGAAACGAGCGTCTGTCCGAAGGGGACGTGGTCCGTGTCTGGTTTTCGGATGAGACGCTGGAAAAATTCAGCGGGGGAAAAGCGGGAAGAGCGGGAAGAGCGGACAAAGAAACACAGGCGGCGCCGGGCGGCATCGGAAAAGATCCGCTCCGGGACCTGATCCTGTTTGAAGGCACGGAAGTGCTCCTCTTCAGCAAACCCAGAGGCTTGCTCTCACAGAAGGCAGCACCTGGGGACATATCCGCAAATGAACATCTGATCCGGCATCTTCTGATGAATGGTTCCCTGACGGAGGAGCAGCTCCGGACTTTCCGGCCAGCGGTCGTGAACCGTCTGGACCGGAATACGGGAGGGATCCTGATCGCCGGAAAGACACTGCCGGCGCTGCAGATCCTTTCGGAGCTCCTGAAAAAGAGAGAAATAGAGAAATACTATCTGACAGGCGTGGCGGGGCAGATAACAGAGGCTTCGGAGATCCGGGGCTTCCTGAGAAAGGATCCCTCATCCAACCGGGTCCTGGTGGTGAAGGAGCCGGCTTCAGAGGAGGACCGGGAGATCCGGACAGGGATCGAACCGCTCTGCGTACTGCCGGACCGGACGCTTCTGCGTATCCACCTGATCACAGGAAGAACGCACCAGATCCGCGCCCACCTCGCCTCGGCAGGACACCCTGTCCTGGGCGACCCGAAGTACGGGGACCGGGCGCTGAATGAACGTCTCCGCAGGGAAGCAGGACTCCGGTTCCAGCTTCTTCATGCGTTCGAGCTGCGTTTTCCTGAAAACGGACAGCTCCCGGAGGAGGTACGCGGCAAGGTGTTCCGCGACAAGGTGCCGGAGATGTTCGAAAAGCTGTTTCCTGACGGCTGGAAGGAAAAGCCCCTAAAAGCCGGGGCGGGTTCCCCCGATCAGAGACCGGGGGCAGAAAGGAACTGAGATGCATGGGAACATGGAAGACCAGAGGACTCCGGGGTTCCGGCCTGGAGGAACTGCTGAATGTTTCGAACGATATCTATAAAAACGCAGGGATCGCCCTGATCCAGAAGATCCCGACGCCGATCACGCCCATGGAGATCGACAAGACCACGCGTCACATCACCCTGGCTTATTTTGACAGGAGAAGCACCGTGGACTATATCGGTGTGGTCCAGAGTATTCCGGTGTGCTTTGACGCGAAGGAATGCGCGGAGGACACGTTTCCGCTCTCCAATATCCACGAGCACCAGATCGATTTCATGCTGCGGTTTGAAGAGCAGAGAGGCATCTCCTTCTTCATCATCAGCTTCACCTCCAGAGACGAGGTGTATTTTGTGCCTTTCCGCGACGTCTACCGTTTCTGGCAGCGCATGGAAAAGGGCGGAAGAAAGAGTTTTACCTATGAAGAGATGGACAAAAGCTTCCGGGTCAGGAAGAGCAGGGAGGTTCCTCTTCACTATCTGGAACAGCTGGAGGCATATCTGGAACGCATAGAGGAGTACAGCGAAGCCCAGGATTATTAAAAGCCGCGGTTGACAGAAACGATTTACTTTGATAGCATGGTAAAGTGCGAAAGTAAAGGGAGGCCTGCTTTATGGATACATTGCTTCATACTCCGGACGGAGTCAGGGATGTTTACGGACAGGAGTGCGCTGAGCGCAGGAAAATACAGGAAGACGTGATGCATCAGTTCCGTCTCTTCGGATATGAATGCATCGACACACCGAGCTTTGAGTTTTTTGACGTGTTCAATCAGCCGGGAGGAACTGTCTCCTCCAGGGAAATGTACAAGTTCTTTGACCGGGACAACCGGACCCTGGTGCTGCGTCCTGACATGACGCCGGCAGTGGCCAGGGCTGCCGCGAAGTTCTTCGGGGACGAGGATCATGCTGTCCGGCTCTGCTACGCAGGCAGCATCTTCCAGAATCACTACAATTACAAGGGCAGCATGAGCGAAATGGTCCAGACCGGCGTCGAGCTGATCGGGGACGATTCTGCGGACGCTGACGTGGAGATCCTGCTTCTGACCATCCAGAGCCTTCTTGCTTCCGGTCTGAAGGAATTCCAGGTGGAAGTGGGTGATGTAGGTTTTTACCGCGGTCTGGTGGAAGAGGCCGGCCTTACGCCTGAGGAAGACCTGTGTCTGCGTACGCTGATCGAGAACAAGAACAGCTTCGGTGTGGAAGAGTTCGTGGATGCGAATATCACAGACCCCGATCTCCGCAGAGGCTTTCTGAAGCTTCCTGAACTGTTCGGCGGAATAGAGACCGTACAGGAAGCCGCGGAACTCACAAAAAGCCGCGAAGCGCAGAACGCGATCCGCCGTCTGGAAAAGATCAGCCGTCTGATCCGGATCTACGGTCTTTCAGATTATGTGAGCTTTGATCTCGGCATGCTCAGCATGCACGACTATTATACCGGAATGATCTTCCGGGCTTACTCCTACGGGACCGGGGACTACATCGTTCAGGGCGGCCGCTATGACAGGCTTCTGAAGCAGTTTGGGAAAGATGCGCCCGCAGTCGGATTCGGCATCACCCTGAACCGGCTGATGGCAGCGCTGCGGGGACAGAAGATCGAAATCCCGACGGAGCCGCTGGCTGCGCTGGTGGTCTATGACGGTCCAGGTACGGAAAAAGCGGTGGAGCTGATCCGGAAGCTCAGAAGCGAGGGAAAGCGGGTCGCCTCGGAGCGTTTCCGCCCCGGAGAGACAGAACAGGGATACCGCGCCTACGCCGGAAGGATCGGTGCGGAGAAGCTGTTTATGTTAGCGGGCTCCCCCGATCAGAGATCGGGAGCAGAAACAGAAGGCGGTGAAGAGACATGAGATACATTACCGTGGCACTGGCCAAGGGACGCCTTGCGGACCGGGCGATGGAATATTTTTCCAGGATCGGATGCCCCTGTGAGGAAATGAAGGACAAGAAGTCCAGAAAACTCATTTTTACGAACGAGGAAGCCGGCGTGCGGTTCTTCCTGGCGAAGGCGAGCGACGTACCGACTTATGTGGAGTACGGCGCGGCGGATCTCGGGATCGTCGGAAAAGACACGATCCTGGAGGAGGGCAGGACACTGTTTGAAGTTCTGGACCTGAAGATGGGAAAATGCAGGATGTGTGTCTGCGGTCCCGCCGCTGCTGAGCGGCTTCTTATGCACCGGGAACAGATCCGGGTGGCGACGAAATATCCCAACATCGCAAAAGACTATTTCTACAACAAAAAGCACCAGACGGTCGAGATCATCAAGCTGAACGGTTCTGTGGAGCTGGCTCCCATTGTAGGACTTTCCGAGGTGATCGTCGATATCGTGGAGACAGGAAGCACCCTGCGGGAAAACGGACTTACAGTCCTGGAAGAGGTCTGTGATCTTTCCGCCCGGGTGGTGGTGAACAGAGTTTCCATGAAGCGGGAGAGCGAGCGGATCGGAGATATGATCCGGAAGCTCCGGGCGCTGGTGGCGGAAGACCAGCAGTAAAGGATTTGGATCAGGGGCAGAAAAGGAGAATATCGTCATGCAGCTGTATCCAGCAATTGATCTGAAAGACGGAAAATGCGTCAGGCTCCGGCAGGGGCTTTTTTCCGATGTAAAAACCTATTCCGACGATCCGGCGGAGATGGCAGCCCGCTGGGCGGCCTGCGGCGCGACATTTCTCCATGTGGTGGATCTGGACGGCGCCCTGAAGGGTCAGTCGGTGAATCTGCCGGTGATCCGGGAGATCCGCAGAAAAGTGGATATCCCCATCGAGATCGGCGGGGGGATCCGGAGCGCTGAGGCGGCGAAGATCCTGCTGAATGCCGGCATCGACCGCGTGATCGTCGGCACGAAGGCAGTGAAGGACCCGGCGTTCATGCGCCGTCTGGTGGATACCTTTGGCCCTGACGCAGTGGCGGCCGGCGTGGACGCGAAGAACGGCATCGTAGCGGTGGAAGGCTGGGAAGCGCTCTCCGGCGTCGGCGCGGAAGACCTCTGCCTCAGGATGAAGGCCGACGGAGTGCGCCATATCATCTACACGGATATTTCCAGGGACGGCATGCTGACCGGCCCCAATGTAGAAGCCACAAAAGCGCTGACCGAGGCCACGGACCTGGATGTGATCGCTTCCGGAGGAATGTCCTCCATGGAGGACCTGGAACGGCTTTGCGCCGCGGGGATCCGGGGAGCCATCATCGGTAAAGCGCTGTACGAGGGCAGGATCGATCTTTCTCTTGCAGTAAGGAGATTTCAGGCATGAAGAAAAAAATCTACGCAGGTTTCGTTATGGACGACGTGTCGCCCGAGGAGGCGGTGAATGCCGCTCTGACCGGGGCGGACGGCATTGTCATGACAGATATTTCTGAGGACGACGAAGAGCATGATGCCTTTATGGGAGGCATCCGCGGACTGGCAAGGCGCGTCGAGGCCCCTCTGATCTCCGGCGGAAGGGTAAAAAGGCTGGAGGACGTGAAAAAGTACCTCTATGCCGGTTCTTCCGGCGTATATCTTGACGCAGCGGAGGAGAGCAATCTGGAGCTTGTGAAGGAGGCGGCGGACCGCTTCGGCAGCAGCAAAATCTGGATCTGCGTCAGCAGCGCGGACCAGGTCCCCAAGGTCCTGGACATCCTTCCCGGCGGTATTGCCGGGCTCATCATCAACAGCGAAGCAGCAGAAAGCGTCCTTTCCGGGGAACTGGCAGAATTCAGCGGAGAGATCCTGCTGACGTCCGGGGAGGACCCGGAGACTGTCGCCCGGACCCTGCGGCTTCCCTGTACCGGCGCGCTGGTGCTGAATGACAGCGCGGAGCAGACGGACTATATGGAACTGAAGGCAGAGCTGCAGAGGGGCGGCATCGGAACAGAGGTGCTCTCGCCTGCCTTCCGCTGGGACGACATCAAAAAAGATCCACAGGGCCTTCTTCCCGTGGTCGTCCAGGACTATAAGACGATGGACGTCCTGATGGTCGCCTATATGAATGAAGAAGCGTACCGGAAGACTCTGGAGACCGGGCGCATGACCTACTGGTCCCGCTCCAGACAGTCCCTGTGGCTGAAGGGAGAGACTTCCGGACACTACCAGTTCGTGAAATCCCTGACGCTGGACTGCGACATGGACACTCTTCTCGCCAAGGTATTCCAGGTGGGCGCCGCCTGCCACACCGGCTCCAGGTCCTGCTTCTTTAACACTGTGGCGGAGAAGCCTGAGAGCCACAAGAATCCCCGCCAGATCTTCGAAGACGTGTACCAGGTCATTCTGGACCGGAAGGAGCATCCGAAGGAGGGATCCTATACCAATTATCTGTTTGAAAAAGGCCTCGACAAGATCCTGAAGAAGGTCGGCGAAGAAGCGACGGAGATCGTCATCGCCGCAAAGAATCCGGACGCCGAGGAGCTGAAATACGAGATCTGTGACTTCCTGTATCACGTCATGGTGCTCATGGCGGAAAAGGACGTCACGTGGGAGGATGTGACGCAGGAGCTGGCGAACCGATGAGGGAAAGGCTCCGGAAATGACTATGCAGAAGCTTGCGTTGGATGATGAACTGCTGCTGGGCATCCAGCAGCCCGCCAGATATATCGGCGGGGAGATCAACAGTGTGAAAAAGGATCCGGACAGCGTCGCGGTGCGTTTCGCGATGTGTTTTCCGGATGTGTACGAGATCGGCATGAGCCACCTGGGTCTGCAGATCCTCTACAGTATGTTCAACCGCCGGGAGGATGTGTACTGCGAACGGGTATTCTCTCCCTGGACCGACCTGGACCGGGTGATGCGGGAAAAGAAGATCCCGCTGTTTACGCTGGAGAGCCAGCGGCCGGTGCGGGAATGCGATTTCCTCGGCATCACACTGCAGTATGAGATGTGCTATACCAATATCCTGCAGGTGCTGGAGCTCTCCGGGATCCCGCTGCACGCGGAGGAAAGGACAGAAGAGGACCCGCTGGTGATCGGAGGCGGTCCCTGCACCTACAACCCGGAGCCCATCGCTCCCTTTTTCGATCTGTTCTATATTGGCGAAGGGGAGGTGGTCTATGATGACCTCCTGGATCTGTATATCCGTTTCAAAAACGAGAAGCGGAGCAGACAGGAGTTTCTTCGTGCTGCTGCCGCGATCCCCGGGATCTATGTTCCTTCGCTCTACGAAGTCTCCTATGGACCGGACGGGACGCTCAGTGCCTTTACGCCGAAATACGAGGACGTCCCGGCGGTCGTGGCGCGCCAGGTGGTGCAGGACATGGACTCCGTGGAGTATATCGATGCACCGCTGGTGCCCTTTATCCGGGTGACCCAGGACAGGACAGTGGTGGAACTGATGCGCGGCTGTATCCGCGGTTGCCGTTTCTGTCAGGCCGGAAATGTGTACAGGCCGCTCCGGGAGCATTCCGTGGAGTACCTGAAGAAATATGCAAAGCGACTTCTGGAGATCACCGGAAACGAGGAGATCTCCCTCAGTTCCCTGAGCTCCAGCGACTATTCCGGACTGGACGAATTCCTTCGTTTCCTGATTGAGTATACGGACTGCCGGAAGGTGAACATCTCCCTCCCGTCTCTCCGGATCGACAAATTTTCTCTGGACGTGATGAGCCGGATCCAGGACGTGAAGAAGAGTTCCCTCACCTTCGCTCCCGAAGCAGGCACCCAGCGTCTCAGGGATGTGATCAACAAGGGCCTTACGGAAGAGGATATCATGCGGGGAAGCCTCGCAGCTTTCCGGGGAGGATGGACGAAAGTCAAGTTTTATTTTATGATCGGACTTCCCACGGAGACAGAGGAGGACCGCATGGGGATCCCCGAGCTCTGCGAGAGAGTCGCGGACATGTTCTACGATTGCATTTCGAAATCCGAGCGCACCGGACGCGTGCAGATCTCTGCAAGCTCTTCCTTCTTTGTGCCGAAGCCCTTCACGCCCTTCCAGTGGGCTTCCATGTGCCGGGCGGAGGAATATATCGAGCGGGCAAGGAGGGTCAAGGAGCACTTCCGGGAGCAGAAGAACTGGAAGAGTCTCCGCTATCAGTATCACGACGCGGAGACCACAGTCCTGGAGGGTGTCTTTGCCCGGGGGGACAGAAGGGTCGCGGAAGTGATCGAAACAGCTTACCGGAACGGCGCGGTCTATGACGCCTGGACGGAGACCTTTGATCCGGAGCGCTGGAAAGCGGCCTTTGCTTCCTGCGGTGTGGACCCGGAATTCTATACACTGAGGGAACGTTCTGAAGAGGAGCTCCTTCCCTGGGACTTCATCGATGCCGGTGTCACGAAGGAATTCCTGAAGAGGGAGTGGAAAAGAGCGCTGGAGGGTGTAGTGACACCTCACTGCAGGCAGCAGTGCTCCGGCTGCGGCGCAAGAAAATACAACGGAGGTGTCTGCTTTGAAGGTCAGAATCAAATTTGAGAAGCGCGGGAATCTCCGTTTTATCGGTCATCTGGACCTGATGCGGTACTTCCAGAAGGCGAACCGGAGAGCCGGACTTCCCATCGCGTACTCCGAGGGCTTTTCCCCTCACCAGATCATGTCGTTCGCGGCGCCCCTCAGCATGGGAGTGGAGAGTACCGCGGAATATGCGGATTTCAAACTGACGGACAACGCCCGGATCACTTCGGAGGAGGCGGTCCTCAGGATGAACCGGGAAATGGCTGAAGGACTGAAGATCCTTTCTTTCCTCAGGATCCCGGACGAAGCAGGGAACTGCATGTCCACGATGTTTGCCGCGGATTACCGTGTGTGGTTCCCGGCACATCCGCACTTCCTTGCGAAGGAGGCAGAAGAGCTCCAGTCTGCCTGCCTTGAACTGATGAAGAAAAAAGAGATCCCGGTGATCCGGGAAGGAAAAAAAGGGACGAAGGAAGTGGATATACGTCCCATGCTTTACCGCGCAGAAGCGGATGAGGACGGCTTGTTTTTCAAGGTCGCACAGGGAAGCGCGGCCAACCTGAAGCCGGAGTTCGCTGTCGGTGCCCTGCAAGCGCTTCCAGGAGCGGAATTCCTGAAGCAGTGGAGGCCCCGCTATATCCGGACGGAACTTTACGACAGAGAAATGAGGACACTGGAATCCTATGGAGAACCTCTCACTTAAACTGGTCGTCACTGCATACAGGAAAGGGATCCTTACTTGTATGCTGGAAAACGGGACGGCCGTCCAGCTGGATTACAACAATGGCAGCTCGGTGGTGGGCAGCATCTATGCAGGGAAAGTCCGGTCCGTGTCAAAAAATCTGGAAGCGGCGTTTGTAGATATCGGAACGCCGCTTCCCGGCTATCTGCCTCTTTCCGGGGAAAGGCTTCCCCGGTTTCTTGACGGAAGGGAGCACTGGGCTGTCCGGGAAGGGGACGAGATCCTTGTGAAGGTCCGTAAGGACGCCCATAAGACGAAGGGACCTTCACTGATGGACCGGTTCTCGGAAGAAAAGGATGAAGAGTTCGTACGGAAGGCCGCATTTGTACGCGCCCCCGGGCTCGTGCAGTCAGCGCAGCCCTTCTGGGCCTTCCTCGCGGAACGTACTGCGGCAAGTCATCCGGGATGCCTGGAGATCGTCACAGACCAGGAAAACGTGTTCTGCGCCCTTACAGGCGCCTCGCCTCCTGTGTTGGAAGAATATGCCAGAAAACTCCCGGAAGCCTTCAGAAAGCCGGAGAAGGTCCATAAAATGAAGGGGACAGATGTTCCTGTCCGCTGGCATGACGGGACCTCCCTTCCTTTGTCGGCAGTCTACTCCCTTGAGACAGCGGTGTCAGAGGCCCTGTCAAAAAAAGTGTGGCTGAAGAGCGGAGGGTATCTGGTGATCGAGCAGACAGAGGCACTGACTGTCATCGATGTCAACAGCGGAAAAAATGAAAAGAAGTCCGCCAAAGAAGAGATGATCCTGAAGACGGACGAGGAAGCTGTCACGGAAGCCATGCGTCAGATACGTCTCAGGAATCTGTCGGGGATCATCCTCATCGACCTCATCGACGTGCATACAAAAGAGACGCAGGCATCTCTGCTGAAAAGAATGAGATACCTTGCGTCTCTCGATCCCGCCGGCACACAGGCGGTGGATATTACGAAACTGAACCTGGCGGAGATCGTCAGGAAGAAGAGCGGAAGACCTTTCGCGGACCAGCTTCAGTGAAGCTCCGCCGGCTTTTCTTTCCGAAATTCCTCATAATTTGAAACAACCCCCGCGCCGGAGAGATCCGGCGCTTTGTCATATTCCTCCACGGTGATGCTGTATGCCGATGTTCCTTCCGCGAGCACGGTTCCATCGGATTTTCTGACAGTGACAGACTTGCCGCTGGTATCCTCAATGGTACCGGCGCAGTGCAGCTTTGTCACGGTGCAGTCACCGTTTACATACCACACGGAACTGCTGTCGATAAAAAGCTCGGCGAGACCTTCGCCGCCTTCACCGGCATCTTTCTCATCCTGAACGAATGCACCGGTGAGGGTGCTTTTGTCGGTCAGGTAGAATTTCAGCGTGGAGACAGAATCCCACTGGACATCTCCCGAAAGTTCCTGCTGAATGGCAGTAAAGCTGCAGTCCGCTCCGTTCTGTCCTTTTGTGCCCCAGCCTCTTCCGTTGGAATTGCCGGCAGCCCTGAGAAGGAATTCCTGGCCTTTCGCGGGACGCAGTTCGACACCCTTCAGCACAAAAGTAGACTGCGTGTTGGTGGTGTAGAACATGCCGCCGTTTCCGGCTTCCAGGATCCCGCCGTTCATCTCAAAGAGAGAATTACCTTCTTTCGAATCGCCGGACATGGACTGGTAGAGAATGACATTCCAGGTCAGCCCGTTCTGGGGAAGATCGGCCATATTGCCGGTAAGATTGCAGTTGAAAAGGCGGAGCTGGTTGTCCCCTTCGATGCAGACAGCCTCAGAACCTTTCGCTTCCAGAGTTGCATAGGCTGCGGTGATATCCGCAGTGGAATAAACAGCAGGAGAACCCTGGCCGCGGGTGATGTAGTTGCCGTCTTCGATGACCATGGTGCCGCCGCCCCGGTCGCTCCGGATGGCGGCAGAGCTTTCTCCTCCGGTCTCCACGTCGCAGTCCCAGGCATAAAGGGTGCCGCCGCCCGCGGCGTGCAGTCCTCCGGAAGCCCCCTGCTCTGTCACGATCTTCGCGCCGGAAACATAAGCGGTCCCTTTGTCATATGCAAATACACCTGCACCGCCGTCCGCATCTGTCGTGATGTCGCAGGTGTCCACATATGCGCTGCCGTCCGTGCAGAGGACTGCGGAGCCAACACCGTAGAAACTTGCAGAGTCACCTCCGGACGAGTCACCGGAGACGCGGGTGATATCGTCCGCAAACAGCCTCACGGAAGCACCGTTTTCAATGAGGACAGCATTTTCATCTGCTCCTTCGGACCGGATGGTCTGATGAATGATCGCAGTGTCCTGCGCTGCCGTCACCAGCGCGTCGTAGTGATCCGGTTTTGACGCATGATCTCCGGGAGGCGGTCCGCCCGGTTTTCCGTGTTCCGGTGCTGCGGGAGGTGCCGGCGGCGTCTCAGGAACGGCTCCGGTCTCTGCCGCAGTACTCCCGGGCGGGAAGATCGTTTCTGAAGGACCAGGCGCGGTCTCTGAAGCTGCTGTCACAGACTTTGTGGCTGTATCTGCGCCCCCGGCGCATCCGGTCATGACGAGTGCTGCCGAAACATAAAGGAATGCAGCGGAACTGATCCATTTTTTCTTCATTCGGGATTCCTTTCTGCCGGCCAGTATTGTATCATGAAGCTGTTCTGCCGACGCTGTTCTAATCTTACACAATAAATGTGAATTTTTGCTGAAATACAGCGGACGTTTTTTTAAAGAATATGCGGTTGTTTTTTGAAGATAATAAAGAACTTCAGGATTGACATAAACAGCTGCTTCAGATATAATCACAAGGTATGCCGCACAACGGGGCTTTAAGTTTCATGTTTACTGCATGGACGCCGCAGTTGGCGAGTAATGATAAGAAGGAGGACCCGAAATGTACGCGATTATTGCTACCGGCGGTAAGCAGTACAAGGTATCTGAGGGCGATATCATTAAGGTTGAGAAACTCGGAGTTGATGCAGGACAGACCGTGACGTTTGACCAGGTTCTGGCTGTGAACAACGGCGAACTCTCCATCGGCGCACCCACAGTGCCGGGCGCTGCCGTGACCGCGACTGTTCTGAGAGAGGCAAAGGCTAAGAAGGTCATTGTCTACAAGTACAAGCCGAAGGAAGGCTATCACAAGAAGAACGGCCACAGACAGCTGTATACCCAGGTTAAGATCGAAAAGATCAACGCCTGAAGATCATGATCACCGTCAGGATCATCAGGGACGCGTCCAATGAGAAGATCGGATTCCGGTCTGCCGGACACGCGGAGTTTGACGATCCCGGAAGGGATATCATCTGTGCAGCGGTCTCGGTGCTGGAACTCAATCTGGCCAATTCGGTCAGCGAGTTCACGGACGCAGAGTTTTCCTGTGAGATCGGAGAAGAGGAAGGAAATTTCTCCTTTATCCTTTCCTCCCGGGAAAACAGAAATGCCGCACTTCTCTTAGACTCCTGCCTTCTGGGGCTGGAAGCTGTCAGCAGGGAGTACGGAAGCAACTATTTAACGATTAGCGATCAGGAGGTGTAATTATGCTCTTCACAATGAACCTTCAGCTGCACGCGCACAAGAAAGGCGTCGGTTCCACGAAGAACGGCCGTGATTCCGAGTCCAAGCGCCTCGGCGCCAAGAGAGCGGACGGTCAGTTCGTTCTTGCCGGCAACATCCTTTACAGACAGCGCGGCACTCATATTCATCCGGGAACCAATGTGGGCATCGGCGGAGATGACACTCTGTTTGCAAAGGTGGACGGCGTTGTCAGATTCGAAAGATGGGGAAAGTACCGCACCAAGGTTTCTGTCTATCCGAGAGCGGAAGCAGCAGCGGCTGAATAAGAAGGGTTTCGGCAGATCCACGGATCCGCCTGAAAACGAAAGTGACCGGGCTTCATACTGTCAAAGGTATGAAGCCCTTTAATTCTAAGAAAGAGAGTATCATGTTTACTGATAAAGCCAGGATCTATATTCAGTCAGGCAAGGGCGGAGACGGACATGTCAGCTTCCGCCGCGAACTCTTTGTACCTGCAGGCGGTCCGGACGGCGGCGACGGCGGCAAGGGCGGAGACATTGTTTTTGAAGTGAGCGACGGCCTGAACACATTAGCTGATTTCCGGCATGTCCGGAAATATGTGGCGGAAAGCGGTCAGCCCGGTGCAAAGCGGCGCTGCCATGGTGCAGACGGAAAGGATCTTATCATACGTGTGCCGGAAGGCACCGTGATCCGTGACGATGAGAGCGGAAAGGTGATCGCGGATATGTCCGGGGACAACCGCAGGATGGTCGTGATCCGCGGCGGCCGGGGCGGCATCGGGAACATGCATTTTGCCACATCCACCATGCAGGCCCCGAACTACGCGAAGCCCGGGCAGCCTGCCACAGGGCTTTACGTCCGTCTGGAACTGAAGGTCATCGCGGATGTGGGACTGGTGGGATTTCCGAATGTAGGAAAATCCACGCTTTTGAGCAGGGTATCCAATGCGAAGCCGGAGATCGGCAACTATCATTTTACGACCCTGACGCCGCATCTCGGTGTTGTGGATCTTGAGGACGGGGAAGGCTTCGTTATGGCGGATCTGCCGGGCCTCATTGAAGGAGCTTCCGAGGGCGTCGGCCTTGGGTATGATTTCCTGAAGCATGTGGAACGGACAAAGCTGCTGGTGCATGTTGTGGATGCCGCGTCCACAGAAGGCAGAGATCCGGTGGAGGATATAAAGACCATCCGGGAAGAACTGAAAAAGTATGATCCGGAGATCCTGAAAAAACCACAAATCATCGCGGCGAACAAGATCGACAGCATCTTCACCGAAGAGGGTGAAGAGGATCCGGTGGAGAGGATCCGTAAAGCCTTTGCTCCGGACATCCCGGTGTTTCCTGTCTCCGGCGTCACGGGACAGGGAATAAAGGAACTGGAGTACGGTATCCTTGAAAAGCTGAAGACCATGGACCGTACCGTCACGGTGTTCGAGCCGGAAATGGAGATCGAATACGCCGGGGACCAGGAACTGCCCTACACTATTGAGAGAGATGAAAAGGGAGCCTTTGTTGTGGAAGGCCCCAGGATCGAGAAGATGCTGGGCTATACCAATCTTGAATCCGAAAAGGGCTTCGATTTCTTCCAGAAATTCCTGAAAGAGAGCGGGATACTGAAAGATCTCGAAGAAGCCGGGATCAAGGACGGGGATACCGTCCGTATGTACGGCCATGCCTTTGATTATTATAAATAAGAGTGTACTGTTCATCAGAGAAAGGATGCTATGACCAGCAGACAGCGTGCGTTTCTTAAAAGCATTGCAATGACTACGGAGCCGATCTTTCAGATCGGAAAAGCCGCCCTGACGCCCGAGTTCACGGAAGCGGTGAACGAAGCACTGGAAAAGCGTGAGCTTATCAAGATCTCCGTGCTTCAGAACTGTGCGGATGATCCCCATGAAATGGCCGAGGCCCTTGCCGGCCGCACACACAGCGAAGTAGTCCAGGTAATCGGGAAAAAGATCGTACTGTACCGCCCCGCAAAAGAGGAGAAGAACCGGAAGATCATTCTTCCCCGTGCACCCCGGAGGTAAACAGGTGAAAAAAATCGCGATCCTCGGCGGTACTTTTAATCCTGTTCACAACGGGCACCTGAAACTGGCTGAGAATACATGGCGCCAGTTTTCACTGGACGAATTCTGGTTCCTTCCCTCCCCGAATCCGCCGCACAAACAGGGAAGGACCATTACGGATTTCAGCCATCGCTTTGAAATGACAAAGCTTGCGATCCGCAAATATCCTTCTTTCGTCTGCTCTGACTTTGAGACCCGCAGGACCGGGAAATCCTACACCAGCGACACGCTGACAGAGCTGAAACAGTTGCATCCCGATACAGAGTTCTACTTCGTGATGGGAGCGGATTCCTTCTATGAATTCGGAAACTGGCATGAGCCGGAGACCATCTCGAAGCTGGCGACGATCATCGTCGCTGACCGGGATTACGAAAAAAGCCATTCGGACCGGGATGTCCAGGAAAAATTCCTTCGGGAGACCTTCGGGACCCGGGTCCTGTTTGTCCGGGCGGCAGTTTTTTATTGCCAAAATATTGCCGGCAGCCTGCATGTCAGTACAGAAGGATTTCCATTTCCGGCGCTTCAAAATAGTCGTCCCTCCACATATATTAAGAATTTATTACAAATTGTGAATATATTATTTGCTTTTTCGTCATTTATTCGTTATAATCAACGTAAAAATGGTTAATAATTTGTGGAAGGAGTTCCCTTATGAAACGCAAACTGGCTTTACTTTTGGCAGGCTGCTTAGCAATTTCTCCCGCGGCTGCAGGTCTTTATCCCGTTCAGGCTTTTGCCGCTGAAGCAGGCGTTGAATCGAAACCCGGCGAACAGGTTTCGGTCAGCGTATCGGTCAGCGACGAGAATGGGACCATCCTCACCGAAAAAACTGCTAGGGAAGCAAATGC
>CACZFV010000022.1 GCA_902780465.1 uncultured Lachnospiraceae bacterium | reverse complement strand
GGTCCCGCATGCGGGACCTGCAGCTCATACACTGCGCGCTGCCCCCTTTACTGCCTTCGGCGCCTCCTTTAAACGGCCGGTCCAGTTGATCACCCGCAGCATTTCTTCCGTGAATTTCATCGGGCGTTCCTCAATGAGCACATGTGTGCAGCCTTTGAACCGGACTGCCCGGAACCGGGTGGGGATATGCTCCCGGTACCAGATCACCAGTTCCGGAGAGAACAGGGATCCGGGATCAGGATAGAAGTAAGTCAGCGGCACATGAAGGTTCTGAAACGCGTCCCGGCAGTCGATCTCCTTCATGGAGGCGGCGAGCTGCTTCAGGACCTCCTCGTTGCACTTCTTCAGTCTCCGCTTCATGCCGCGCTCCAGAATATGCGGCGGAAGCTTCCCCGTCCACGGGATGGTGGCGATGGAAAAGGTGCGGAACATCTCGAGGAAGGGCTGGCCCTTCTCGGCTTCTGCCTGCTCCCGGGTGTAGTTTCCCTTGTGGAGTCCCAGGTGCCATCCGTTCTCGTTGATCTGCTTCGGGGTCATATCGCAGAGCACGATCTGTTCCAGATCCGCGTCGCCGTATTTTTTCAGATACTCCATGATGACTCCCGCGCCCATGGACCAGCCGCAGAGAATCACTCTCTCCGCTTTCAGGCCCGTGAGAAGCTCCCGCAGGTCGTCCGCAAGGGTCTCCATATCCACATGATCACCGGCGGCTTCTTTGCTCTCCCCGTGTCCCCGGTGGTCGTAGAGAATGCAGCGCACCTGCTTTGACAGCGTCTTTACCGGATCCGAAAAGATCTCGTGACTGCTGGTCCAGCCGTGAAGCAGGACCAGCGTCCTCTCTCCGCTGCCGTGCTCTTCATAATAAAGCTTTTCGCCGCATTCCAGTGTGAAGTAGCTCATTTCTGTATTACTGCCTCCTGATCTTCAGTTCTGTCTTTGTATTACTGCCTCCCGATCTTCAGTTCCGTCTTGTTTCTGTACATCTCCGCGTCTGCCCGCTCGAAGACCGCCGCCATGGCTCCGTCTTCTCCCGGCCGGAACTCCGACATACCGCAGGCGACGACGATGCCGCCCCGGTCCAGGGCTCTTCTGTTTCTCTCCTGAAAACGTGCCAGCAGACCGTTCCTGGTCTCATAATCCTGGCCTCTGAGGATCGCCGCGAACTCGTCCCCGCCGATGCGGTACACAGGACTGTGCTTGAACGTATCGCAGATGATGGCGCAGGCGTCCTTCAGGAGCTGGTCGCCCGCCTTGTGCCCGAAGTTGTCGTTGGTCTTCTTCAGATCGTTCACATCGCACAGCGCCACAGCGAAGGGTTCGGCCTTACCCTCACGGATCTCCCGGTCAAGGCCCGCCTCCGCGTCAACGTACGCGTGCTTGCTCTTGACTCCCGTCAGGGCGTCCCGGTTCACTCGTTCCTTTACGATGCCGAGCTCCCGCTCGTACTCCTGCTCCCGCTTCATCTGGGCATCGATGCTGCAGATACCGATGATGATGTGGTTGTCGGAGGGCTCCTCCATCCGGGTCGCTTTCAGGCTCACGTAGGTGGGGACCCCGTCCAGCATCAGCCGGTAATTGATGGTAAAGGTCCCGTCACGCTCCAGTTCCTTCAGAATGGTCTCTTTCTTCAGCGCCTTCCGCACGCGGGCCTGATCCTCGTGCCAGACGACGCGGGCAATGTTCTCCATGGTGCGGTCAAAAAAACAGTCGCCGCCCGCTTCGATCCCGAGGGCCCGGTAATTCTCCTGGGCGCTGTATTCAACAAACCGGTCCGTCTCCATATCGACGCAGTAGATGCAGAAATAATCCGCCGCCAGCGCCCTGGTGATCCTGGAATACCTGAGCCTCAGCTCCTCGCTGCCATCCTTCAGGCTGCCGGAAACGCTGTCCTCCGGAATGCCGGCCTCCGGCTCCGTGAGCACGGGGCTGCTGTCCCTCCGCTGTTTCAAAAACTCCTCATATTGCTCCACCGGGAGCGGACGTGAGAAGTAATACCCCTGTACGATGTCGCAGCCCATTGCCTTGAGCACGTGGAGCTGATCTTCCGTCTCCACTCCCTCCGCGATGACCGGCACCGACAGATAGTCGGCGATCTCCAGGATCACCTCCAGCATTCTGGTGTCCTTGGTGCCCCGGAAGGCGCTCCGTATGAACTGCATATCCAGCTTCAGCGCGTCGATGGGCAGCGTGGAGATCATGTTCAGGGAGGAATACCCCGTGCCGAAGTCATCCATCTCGATCCGGAATCCCAGCTTCCGGAGTTTCATAACGACAGAGATCATCTGCTCCGAATCCTGGGTGTAAGCGGATTCGGTGATCTCCAGCAGAAACTCCCTGGGCGTCAGGGAGAATTCCTTCATCAGGTCCTGAAACACATTGACAAGGTTGGGATCATACATGTCCACCCGGGAGACGTTCACGGACACTGGCACAGAGAACCCGAGCCTGTCCTTCCAGTCCCGCATCCGGGCCGCGGCTTCGCACCAGACATAGTGGTCCAACTCCACGATCAGGCCGTTCTTTTCGAACAGCGGAATAAACAGGCCGGGGCTGACCATTCCCAGCTTCGGGTGCATCCAGCGGACCAGCGCCTCGGCACTTGTAAGGACCGGAGTCCCGGGCCGTACATCGAATTTCGGCTGGTACCAGACCTGGAACTGTCTGTCCCGCACCGCGTCGTGAAAATCTTCCAGGAGCTGTTCCGCGAAGAGCTGCGACTCATGCAGCTCCCTGTCATAGACCGCGTAATTCCTCACGAAGTTTCCGCGCACGGTATCCGCCGCGAGCTTCGCCCGGTCAAACCGCCTCTCAATTTCAATAGACTTGTCCACAACACAGAAGATGCCCATCCTGAGACGCACCCGGCCTGAAATGCCTTCCTCCGCCGAGAGTTCCGCTGAGGCCTGTTCCAGGATCTGCCGGTAGTCCTCCCTGTGGGGGCAGTAGATGAGGAAATTATCTCCGTCTCTCCTGCAGACGATGCCGCCTCCGGGTTCGAAAATGCCGCGCAGCTTCTCCGCGATCCTCTTCAGGAGCTCATCCCCCGCTGCCCTTCCGAAGCGCTCGTTGATCATGTGGAAATGATTGACGTTCAGGACGATAGCGTCCATGGGCTCCGACGCGCGGTTCTTGTCCAGCTGCCGCGCGTAGCGGTAGAAATACTCTCTGTTGTAGAGACCTGTCAGACTGTCGCGCTCCGTGGAGCGGATGATGTCCCGGCCCTCCGACAGTTCGATGGTCCTCTGGATCCTGGCAAGGATCACTTCCTTCTGCGGGTAGGGCTTCGGGATAAAATCCACCGCGCCCAGCTGCAGACTCTCCACTTCAGATCCCTGGTCCGAGGTCATGACGATCACAGGGATCCGCTGCATGCCCGGATCCGCTTTCATGCGCCGCAGCACTTCCATCCCGTGCATTCCGGGCATGTTCAGATCCAGAAGCACCAGGGAGAGGGTCTCCCTGTTTCCGCTGACCTGTTCCAGTGTCTCTGTACCGGTTTCGGCAAAAAGAAGCTCATAGCTGTCCTTCAGGACCTCCGACAGGATCTCGCGGTTGATGAATTCATCGTCCGCCACCAGAATGATCCTTTTCGTTCCGTTCATATCATTCCTCTTATTTACCAGAGTGTATATAGCTGCAAAGCAGCTTCACCAGCGCATCCGGCTGGAAAGGCTTCGCGATATGGGCGTTCATTCCCGCTGCCAGGCAGTCTTTTACGTCCTCGTCATAAGCATTGGCGCTCATGGCGATCACCGGGAGTGCGGCAAAGTAATCTCCCTCCAGAGTGCGGATCGCCCTTGCGGATTCGTAGCCGTTCATCACCGGCATCTGGATATCCATCAGCACCGCGTCATAGGCTCCCGGCCCGGCATCCCGGACCGTCTCGTAACCGATCTTTCCGTTTTCCGCCACGTCCACCTTCACGCCGAACTGTTCCAGGATCACCGTCGCGATCTCGGCGTTTACGATGTTGTCCTCCACCAGAAGGATCCGGCGGCCTTCCAGACTGACGCTTTCCTCTTCTTCCCGGACCTCCGGCGTCTCCTCTTCCATGGACTCCAGGTCCAGGTCCACTGTGAACTCGGACCCTTCCCCGAGGACACTTTTCACGGAGATGGTTCCCTTCATCATCTCCACGACCTTCGCTGTGATGGCCAGGCCGAGCCCCGTGCCCTGGACGCGGTTGATCTTCGTGCTCTCTTCGCGGGTAAAGCTTTCAAAGATATGCGGCAGATACTCCTCGCTGATGCCGATGCCCGTGTCCCGCACGATGAACCGGTATCTGTTCACCCTGCCCTTCCCGGGCCGCTCCTCCGCGATCAGTTCCACCGACTTTCCGGCTGGCGTGTACTTGATGGCGTTGCTGACGATGTTGATCAGCACCTGCTCGATCCTGAGTTCATCCCCCAGGACCTTGTAGTGCCGGACTGTGTCGCGGCAGTAGGTGACCTTCAGGGATTTCTTCTGTGCCTGCAGGGCCGTGATGTCCTCGATCCTCCGGAAGATCTCCCCCAGGTCGCAGGGGCCGGTGCCCACCTGCATCTTCCCGCTTTCGATCTTGGAGATATCCAGGATATCGTTGATCAGGGAAAGCAGGAAGTGGCTGGAAGAGCCGATCTTCTCCACTGCCTCCATGACCGCCTCCGGGTCGTCCCTGCGGCTCCGGGCGATATTCGTGTAGCCCACGATGGCATTCATCGGCGTCCGGATGTCGTGGGACATGTTTGCGAGGAAATCGTTGCGGGCGCTGGTCCTCGCCTCCGCCATTTTCTGCTGGTACTCTGTCTCTCTCTTCATCTGGGCGTCGATGTTGTTCGTTCCGATGATGAGATGCTGTCCGTGGTCGTCCTCCATGAGCGTCGCCTTCATACTGACGAACACCGGGGTGCCGCTGAACATCAGGCGGTACTTCATCGTGAAGCTGCCGTCCCGCTCCAGGATCGCCATGATCCTTTCCTTTTTGAAGATGGCCATGAAACGCTCCCGGTCTCCGTCATAGATGAGGCGCTCCATGTTTTTCCTGCTGGCATTGAAAAAGTCCCGGCCTTCCTTTTCGACTTCCAGGCTGTCGAATTCCTTCGTGGCGCTGTACTGAAAGAAGTCGTCCGTCACCGGATCCACGACGTAGATGCTGAAATAGTCCCCCGCCAGGGCCTGGGCCACCCGGGAGTACGTCAGGCTGGCCTGCTGGGCTTCCGCATACGCCTGCCGGGCTTTCAGCTCTTCATCGACGTTGCTGATGCCGATGACCACATGCCTTGCTTCCTCTTCGATCATCCTGGTGATCTTCAGACGGACATACATCGGCCCCTCCCGGAACATCATCCGGAAGGTCATGGTGAAATTGCCGTGGTCATCCAGGGATTCCAGGATGTGTTCCTTGACAAAATACTCCAGGAAGTACTTGCGGTCGTCCGGGTGGATAAGCTCCTCAAAATTCGTCCTGGCAAAAGTGATGATGTCGTCCCCGGTGGTGGGCAGACCCAGCGCCCGGTACTCCGGAGAAGCAATGTACTCGATGAACTTGTTCGTGCTTACATTCACATAATAGATGCAGAAATAATCCGCGGCGAGCGCCTGAGCAACGCTGGACTGCGATACCTTTAATACTTCGTCCTTCATAGGACTTCCCTCCAAGATCAGTTATGCTTCGGCGTCCGTTTTCAGTACGGAGGAAAGAGTATCCATCAGATTGCTGACGTCGATCGGTTTCGCGATATGTCCCTGCATCCCCGCGTCCATGGACGCCTGCACGTCCTCCTGGAACGCGTTGGCTGTCATGGCGAGGATCGGGACCTCCGCAAGTTTCCTGTTTTCCAGAGAACGGATGGCCCGGGTCGCGGTGTAGCCATCCATCACGGGCATCTGGATGTCCATCAGGACCGCATCGTAATATCCCGGTTCTGAAGACGCGACTTTATCCAGTGCGATCTGCCCGTTTTCTGCCTTCTCTACGATAAAGCCCATCTGGGTGAGGATCATGTCCGCGATCTCCATATTGATCTCATTGTCCTCCACCAGCAGAAGCCTTCTGCCGGAGAAATCCACAGGGCCTTCTTCTTCCCGCCCGGAAGCCGCCGGTGCCTCCGCAGCCGCCGGAGTTTCCTTGATGTCCCCGGCCTCCGCGGTCCGGAATTTCAGGCGGAAGATGATCTGGGTTCCGCTGCCCGGCGCCGTCAGAACTTCTATGGTGCCGCCCATCAGGTCAACGATGCTTTTGGTGATCGAAAGTCCCAGCCCGGTCCCCTCCACACCGCTGTCCGTGGAAGTGCGCTCACGCTCAAAGGCGTTGAACATTTTTTCCACGAACTCCTTCGACATGCCGATGCCCGTGTCCTGGACACGCATCTCATAGGCACTGTAGCCTTCTCCGGCGTTTCCTGTCTCCAGCAGGGAGACTGTGATGCTGCCGCCCTCAGGGGTAAACTTGTACGCGTTGCTGAGGACATTGAAGAGGGCCCGGTTCAGATTCTTTTTATCGCACCACACAAAGGGGTTTTTCACCTGGGATGTGTGGACGGAAAATTCCAGCCCCTTCTGCTTCATCTGCTCCGAGAAAAGATCCTTGATTCCTTCGAAAACAGCACAGAGGTCCGTGGGCACATACTCCAGCTCCAGGGCACCGCTCTCGATGCGGCTCATCTCCAGGATATCGTTGATCAGCGCGAGAAGATGCTGGCTGGAGAGATCGATCTTGTTCAGAAACTCATGGACCTGCGGTGACGCAGGTTCCTTCAGGGCCAGATGTGTGTAGCCGATAATGGCGTTCATCGGTGTCCGGATATCGTGGGACATATTGAACAGGAACTGGCTCTTCGCGAGACTGCCTTCCATCGCGCGGATCTTTTCCCTCTCCGCCGCCTCATGCTTTTTCCTCACCAGGTTCTGTACATACAGCATGATGATCATTCCCGCGAATACGATCAGCAGAAGTACAGGGCATCCCCGCCCGATCGCAGTTTTCATGCTGTCCGCGCTGTCCATCGCCAGCAGCATTTTGATGAACCACATCAGGGAGGAATAGATCAGCAGAGCAAAGAAGACGATGCCCGAGGTCGAGATACCGCTGTACTCCGTCAGCGTGCTGTGGTTGACAGTGCGCCAGTAAAAAAGGAATCCCAGCAGGCACCACAGGGCAAGAAGGAAAAATGCTTCGCTGCCCATCGCCTCCATGGCCGCCAGCCGCGGGACCAGCTGGACCAGGCCAAAGACGATGGAAATGACTGTTCCCAGCATTCCCGTTATAACGATACGCCGGTTCCCTTCCGTCCTGGCGGTCTTCCACGCCGCGGCGGAGGAGTATCCGTACCCCACGATGGCGCCGAAGGAAGTCAGGTCCACGAACCAGCCCAGGGTATTCCGCCCCGGGAAGGAGAGAAGGATAGAGATGACCATGATGAACAGGATACTGTAGGACGTATTGGAAAACCGATCCGAAAGGATCTTGTCCTCCGCCATCGTTGCCAGCACCCTGGTGGTGGCGCGGTACCCCCCGATGATCCCGGTCAGGATGGCAGCCACTGCGGTGACCGCCATGACAGCGAGGCCGAAGGGACCCATGATCGCTTCCGCCGCGTGGAAAGTCGGAACGGCATCGACACCCCTCAGGCCGCCCAGTCCGGAGATGTATTCCTGCCAGGAGGAGAAGCCGTCCGGTATGGCAGCGACGCTGATCAGCGCCATTGAAACATAGGCAAAGGTGGCTGCAATGATGGAAGTGGTGATCAGAGGGGCGGTCTTCCTGATCGGGAAGCGGAAGTGGGCCGTGTCAAAGGACGTGACCTCAAAGCCCACAAAAGCCCAGGGCGCCAGGATGACAAGGCTGAACACTGCGTAGCCCCGGTTCAGGTCTTTCGTCCCGAAATCCAGAAGTGCGCCGCCTGCGGCGGCATGGGGCAGGCACGCGGCACCAGTGATGAGCACGCCCGCAAACAGTATGACGGCAAGAACCGTGTGAAGCTTCTGAAGCAGGGGCTTCGCCGTCACGAACAGAAAACCGACTCCCGCCAGGACCAGGACCGAGACCAGGGTCTCCGCGTAATAGATCCTGTTCCCGGCGATCGTATAGTACAGGCCTTTGTGGAGTTTCTGGTCAAACAGTGTCCGGACGACATAGAACAGGGCCGTGCCGTTCAGGAAAACGATCGTAAGATAGGACAGGCACAGAAACCATGCGCCCAGGAAGGCGTGATCCCGTCCGAAGGCCTCCTTGGTGTAGGAATACATGCCGCCCGTGATGGCGCTGCGTCCCATCAGGTAAGAAAAGTTGCTGCCGATGACCAGCATGATGACCATGCCCACGACCATGGCGATCGCTGTGCCCGCCGGTCCGGCGACCGGAAGGAAGGTATTTCCGGGCATGGCAAACACACCCCATCCGACCATACAGCCTAACGCGAGCCCCCATACGTCCAGCGGGGACAGATATCTGTCCAGCGCTCTGCTGTTATCTGTCATTCATCATTCTCCCTTCCGGTCCTGCGCTCCTCTTTCAGGATCATTTTTGCCGTACTCCGCTTCCCAGATCAGTTCTTCCAGTGTCTGGTACAGCTGCTCGGGTTCCACCGGCTTGGACAGATGCGCGTTCATCCCTGCCTGCAGAGACCGCTGCACGTCTTCGTCGAAGGCATTCGCCGTCATGGCGATGATGGGGATCTTTTTCGCGTCTTCCCTGTCCAGGGCACGGATCCTGGAAGACGCCTCCAGGCCGTCCATCTCCGGCATGCGGACATCCATCAGTACCGCGTCATAATAACCCGGGCTGCTGTCCGCGAACATTTCCAGGGCGATCCTGCCGTTCTCCGCGTGATCGATCTCCGCCTCCTTCATCCTGATCAGCTCCTTCATGATCTCGGCGTTGATGAAGATATCCTCCGCGAGAAGGATGCGGCGCCCCTTCAGGTCCGCCCGTTCCTTTTCCCGGAACAGGCTCAGGTTGTTCTTCCGTACGACGCGCTCGAACTCATCCAGCACGTTGGAAGCAAACAGCGGCTTCGCGAGGAAGCTGTCCACGCCGATGTGCATTGCCTCGTCCAGGATATCGTCCCAGTTGTAAGCCGTCAGGATGATGACTGTGGTCTCTTTGTCGTACCGTTTCCGGATCTCCCGGGTGACCTCCAGGCCGTCCATCTCCGGCATCTTCCAGTCCAGAAGGATAAAATTGTAGGGCTTATGCTTCGTGTGGGCGATCTCCGTCATGTTCAGGCACTCGGCTCCGCTGTAGCAGGTATCCGCCTTGATCCCCACTTCTTCCAGGATGATCCTGGCATGTTCAGCGGCGATCTCCTCATCATCGACCACGAGGACGCGCATGTCCTTCGGTCTGATGAAGGACGCTGAGTGTTCCTTCGGGCCGCAGTTCTTCAGGGTGACGACGACGGTGAACTCCGATCCGACGCCCTTCTCCGATTCGACGCTGATCGTACCGTTCATCAGCGTCACGATGTTCTTCGTGATGGCCATGCCGAGGCCGGTGCTTCCGTACTTGTTGTTCCGGCTGCTGTCCTCCTGCGTAAAGGAATCGAAGATCTTCGGGATGAAAGACTTGTCCATTCCGATGCCGGTATCCTTGATGACAAACTTCAGTGTCGTCTGGTCCTCAAAGGACGCGGTCCGCTCCACCATAAGGGTGACGCTGCCGGGCGGATTCGTGAACTTGATGGCGTTCGACAGAATGTTGATCAGGACCTGCTTCAGCTTCATGTCGTCGCCGATATAGTAGTCGCTGACGCCGCCGGTCATCCTGCACTCGTACTGCAGGCCTTTCTCCTTGCACTGGGACATGACCATGGTATTGATCTGCTCCAGCATCTCCCGGAAAGAGAATTCTTCCCTGCGGAGGATCATCCGGCCGGATTCGATGCGGCTCATGTCCAGGATGTCGTTGATAAGGCCTAAAAGATGCCGCGCGCTTTCCCCGATCTTCTCCAGGTATTCCCGGGTATCTTCCGCCAGGTCGGGCCTTCTCAGGGCAAGGCTGTCCAGACCGATGATGGCGTTCATCGGGGTGCGGATCTCATGGCTCATGCTGGAGAGGAAAGCGGTCTTCGCCCTGTTCGCCTGCTCCGCGGAGTCAAGGGCATCCGAAAGCACCTGCTGCTGCTCCATGGATTTCCGCATTTCCGCGTCGATATCAGAGAAACCGACGCCGATGGCGTGGACCCGGTGGTCGCCGCGGTCCTCCAGATGACGGACGCCGGCCATCCGGAGCATGGCATAGGTCTCTTCCCCATCCCTGATCTCCAGGAAACGGTACGTGATCAGCGGCTGATCCAGAAGTTCAGCCCGGATGTTCTCCGGATCGATGAACTTAAAATATCCCTCCCGGTACTGCTCCGCCACATGGGTTTTTCCGAATTCCGTAAAAACATGATGGAACGGGAAATGCTGCCCGGCAGAAGGCCTTTCCGGAAAACGGTCATCCTCCAGATAGCAGACGGCGTCGTCCTCGTCCAGGTTGACATAATATACGCTTCTGTAATCGGAGGAAAGTGCAGTGATCATGTTGTCCCGCTCCGCCCTCTGCTTTTCCTGCTCCAGAAGCTTCTCCTGCAGCTCGAGGCGCTGTTCCAGGGCCTGCTGCCTGACGCGGTTCTCCGCATCGGAGGTCTCTTTTTCCAGAGCCAGCTTCGCGTTTTTCTGCGTCTGGCTGAGCATGTAGGCAGACATCCCCAGCAGGACCGCTGCCGTCAGCAGGGAATGGATCAGGCTGCGCTGAACGATCCGGCCGGAGATGGATCCGATCCGCTCGGAGATGACGCTCTCCCGGATCAGGTATGTCAGCATCCAGTCAGTATGCTCCACGGGCACATAGACCAGGGTCTCCCAGATCCCGTTGTAGGTAAAGGATACTTCCCCTTTTACCCCGGAAGTGAACTCTCCCTCCACCTTTTCATAGCTGCTGCCGCTGTCATATTCAGCGTGCTGCAGGGCGCCCAGAAGATTATCCTCCTCCGCGAGACCGCCGAGGACCATGTTGGTCAGCGCGACGCCTCCTCTGGTATAAATGTTGCAGAAGGTGATGCCTTCATCTCCCGACTGCAGGGAAATGCCTTTCAGCATCTCGTCCATGTCGATCTCCATAAAGCAGGCGATGAGTTTTTCCCCCTGAAGGGAAAAGGAGTCCACCGGCACGGCGATGATGACCTTTTTGTCATTACTGACAATATCCAGGATCGAGATCTCCGGTCCCGTGAGGGTATTCGGATCAAACTGGTAATCTCCGATATTGTCCTGCATGCCCAGGGACGTATAGATCCGGCCGTCGGTGTCCACGAAGGCAAATTTTTCAAGGGTGTACAGCTTTTTCATCCGGGCCTGGTACGCCTGCAGATGTTCCAGGTCGGAAAGATCCTCGGCGGTCATCAGGGCGAGGGCTGACTGAAGGTCCGAAATACGGCCCTCCAGGTTCCCCTGGACGACCTGTGCTCTTCTTTCTGCCAGCTCATCCATGTACAGAAGACTGACAGAATGCACAGCCTCCTCCGTGGCACTTGTCGCGCTCCGTCCCATCCAGATGGTCCCGAAGACAAGGATCAGTATCAACAGTAATATGCCGGCCGCCGCAACGGCAAATGTGCTGCCCCGATTCGTTTTCATGTCTGGATCCTCCGCTTTCTCATCCTTATTTCAGAATTTCTTTCAGTGTCCGCATGATCTCTCCGACGTCGTAGGGCTTGGCCAGATGACCGTTCATCCCTGCTTCCATCGCTGTTTTTCTGTCTTCCTCAAACGCGTTCGCCGTCACTGCCACGATGGGGATCCCTGCTTTCGCCGGGTCCTCCAGAGCGCGGATCCGTTTCGCAGCTGTATAGCCGTCCATCTGCGGCATCTGGATGTCCATCAGGATAATGTCGTAATATCCGGCCGGGGCTTTCTCCATCTTTTCCACTGCCTCGGTGCCGTCCACCGCGATCTCAACGGCAAATCCGACTTCTTCCAGGATAGCGACGGCAATGATCTGGTTCATTTCATTGTCCTCAGCAAGGAGGATCCTTTTGCCGCTGAAATCCGGCGCGCCCTTTTCTGCATCGGCATCTTCCACGCCGGAGCGGAAGGGCTTTGCCAGGACGCTCCTCAGCTCGGACATGAACAGCGGCTTGGAGCAGAAGGCCGTGACGCCCGCCTCCTTCGCCTCTTCCTCAACGTCCGACCAGTCATAGGCCGTCAGAATGATGATCGGTGTGCTGTCCCCGATCACTTTCCGGATCCTCCGGGCTGTCTCGATCCCGTTCTGGTCCGGCATCAGCCAGTCGAGAATAAAGACCCGGAATTCATCCGCGTTCTCAAAGGCTTCCTTTGCGCGGACCACAGCCTCTTTCCCGTAGTTTGTCCAGTCGGGCCGCATGCCGATGTCCCGCAGCATGCCGCAGATCGACAGACAGGTGTTCGTGTCATCGTCCGCGACCAGGGCGCGAAGCCCTTGCAGCTCGGGAACCTCTTCGAACTTCCCGGCCCCGCTGCTGATCCTGCAGGGAAGCTCCACGATGAATTCGCTGCCCTTCCCCTTCTCGGAGTTCACGTTGATGGTCCCGCCCATCATGTCAACGATATTTTTCGTGATTGCCATGCCAAGGCCGGTGCCCTGGATGCCGCTGACCGTGCTGGTCCGCTCCCGGGTGAAGGCCTCGAAGATCGTCTTCCGGAACTCCTCGCTCATGCCGATGCCGGTGTCCTTGATCCGGAACTCAAAGACCGCCTTGTCCGACGCGGAAGGCTTTTCGATCACCCGGAAGCTGATCGTGCCTTCGTTCGGCGTAAACTTGATCGCGTTGGACAGGATGTTCAGCAGCACCTGGTTCAGGCGGAGCTTGTCCGTGATGATGTCCTCGTGTACCACATCCTGGGTATCGATGAACAGTTCCAGGTTCTTGGTTGCGACATTGGACTGGATGATGGTCCTGAGGTCGTGGATGACGTCCGGAAGATGCGTCTCCGCTTCCTCGATGGTGACCTTTCCGCTCTCGATCCGGCTCATGTCCAGGACGTCATTGATCAGCGAGAGAAGGTGCTGGCTGGACACCGAGATCTTCCCGAGGTAATCCTGCACCTGTTCCTTGTTGTCGATGTGGGAAGCCGCCAGAGCGGTGAAGCCGACGATGGCATTCATAGGCGTGCGGATATCGTGGGACATGTTGTTCAGGAAGACAGTCTTCGCGCGGTTTGCGCTTTCCGCAGCCGTCAGAGCATCGGAAAGAGCCTCCTTGCTCTCCGCCAGCTCCCTGTTTTTCTCCTCCAGCCTGATCCGCGCCGCTTCCTCCTCGGCCGCCTGCTTTTTCGTGCGTCTGGAGTCCCGGACCAGAAGGAAGAACACCAGCGCTGTCACGGCGAAGATAAGGAGCAGGAACTCTGCCATGTGATCCCGGATCAGCTCTCTCGGGCCGTAGGAATACAGGCCTCCGGTATACCGGTAGGAGATGTTCTGGGCGTAATCGCTGCCGATCACGTTGATGCCGCGGTTCAGAAGCTTTAAAAGTCCCTCGTTTCCGATCTCCACGCCGAAGCACCGGTCGTCGTCATGTCCGCTCTGGTGCAGGGAAAGGCCTTTGTATTTACTGTTCTTCAGGGTATCGTTGGCGCGCAGGCCGTTCAGGGTCGTGCAGGTCGCATCTCCCGCGAGGACCGCGAGCAGGCACTGGTCGATGGAAGGATAGAAGGTGATCTCCGCATCCGGGAAATGGGTCCGGACAAAGTAATACTGCATCCGGTTGTTCTCATTGACCGCGAAATGCGAAGTGGTATCATCTTCAAAGGTGCCCTTATGTACGAGCTCTGTCGAAGCGGAGGCGACAGGATTCGACTGATTGATCCCGTTCTCCTCGGAGTAGTACAGGCCGCCGCCCACCGGGAACGCCACGTCGATGGAGCCGGTATTCAGGTCCGCCACCATCTCGTCGTAACTGCCGTATCCGGTGTATGTTACCTTGACATCAGGGATCCCCAGCCCCTTCAGGATCTCCTCCGTCAGATCCCGGACCATGCCCGTGGCCTGTCCCTGGCTGTCGGTAGCACTGTAGGGGAGATAGTTGTTCAGGTAGCCGACATGCAGGGAGTCATGGTTCTCCATCCACTCCCGCTCCGCGGCGGAAAAAGCCCGGGCCGTGACGCTGACGGAATAATATTTTTCGCTCAGGGAATTCAGGTAGTTCGGTTCCTCCGCCCGCAGAAGAGTCTGGGCCAGGTTCAGCTCTTCCAGAAGATCCGGACGTTTTTTCGCGACACAGAGATAGTAATCCGAAGCTCCGAAGGCGCACAGCACTTCCGCGTGCTCCCTGCCCTGGGTGCCGGAGCCCTCGCCGACGATCACTTCCAGCTCCCGGGAATTAAAGGCCCGCAGCAGCTCCTCGTTGCTCTGGAAAGGAATGACCTCCGCCTCCACCTGGTGCTCCGTGAGATACTCATTCAGCACGCTGACCATGGCACTGTCCAGCACGCCGATCTTCCTTCCGTTCAGGGTGGCGGGATCCGCCGTGATCTCCGGAATGCCGTCGTACTTCAGCAGGTAGTAGGACTCGCTGCCCATGATCTCATCCGGGTACCACATCTGATCCGTCCGCTCCTCGCGGTAGGCAAGGCCTGCCAGCAGGTCCACGTCTCCGTTCAGGAACATCTGGTAGATGTCGCCGAAATCTCCGTAAACATATTCGTACTTCCAGCCGGTATATTCGGAAAGCTTCCGGTAATACTCGTAGGCATAGCCTGTTTTTACTGCGCCTTCCTTTGCTCCCTCCTGGAAGACTTCGTTGTCGTAATATCCTACGCGGACCAGTTCCGTTTCACTGTCAGCGGCAAAAGAACGCACAGGAAAAACGCCTGCCGACAAGATCAGCAGGCACAGGAGAAGCATCATTCCCCTGACCAGGTTACCGGGCTTTCCTCGATTCCAGAATGTCATTCCGGCAGACCTCCCACTTTAAAATATGATATATAAAATATAACACAGCCGGCAGACTTTTACATCTGCCGGCTGCTGTATTCCCTTTGTTTCTGCCTGTTCCGGGCCCTTTTTTTCAGTCCGATGCCTTGAAATTGTACACCGGTCTCAGGATATCGACCACATCCACAGAATCCCGGATCACGTCGATGATGTCATCCAGGGACTTGTAGGCCATGGGGGCCTCATCCAGGGTGCTGTCGTTGACGGAAGTGGTGTAGACGCCCTTCATCGTCTCGCGGTACTCGTCCATGCTGAGGGTATTCTTCGCTGCCGTTCTGGACATGATCCGTCCTGCCCCGTGGGGCGCGGAATAGTTCCACTCCGGGTTTCCCTTCCCTATGGCAAGCACGGAGCCGTCCCGCATGTTGATGGGGATCAGCACCTTCTCGCCCGCGTGGGCGGCGATGGCACCCTTTCTCAGGATCATCTCTTCCGTGTCGATATAATTGTGGATGGTATGGAAAGCCTCCTCCCCGGTCAGCCCGGAGCGCTCCATCAGGATCTCCGCCATCTTCTCGCGGCTTCTCCGGGCAAAGGCCTGACAGATCTCCACATCGTGCAGATAGTCCTCCAGGTACTTTCCGTACAGCCAGCAGAGATCCGCGGGGATCGTGGGCTCCAGATTCTCTCTGTCCCACTTTAGCTGCTTCAGTGCTTTCTGGATCTCGGACCGTCTTCCCTGCTCCTTGTAGGTGCGGATGATCTCGTCCCTGGCCTCCAGATAGACGCCGA
Organism: uncultured Lachnospiraceae bacterium; assembly: GCA_902780465.1. Lineage (GTDB taxonomy): Bacteria > Bacillota > Clostridia > Lachnospirales > Lachnospiraceae > Moryella. The sequence continues at coordinate 4,182 of CACZFV010000022.1, read as the reverse complement.
TCCCCTTGTTCAGATCCACTGCCAGCTTCTGATACAGCAGCGCGACCTGCTTCCCGAGGTTCCGGCTGCCGGAGTGGATGACCAGATAGTTCGTCCCGTCCGAAGCTCTGTCCACTTCGATGAAGTGGTTGCCGCCCCCCAGGGTGCCGAGGCTCCTCTCCAGCCTTCCCGCGTTCTTAAGCTCCCTGTAGCACCGGAGCCCGGTCAGGTCGAACTTCTCCACTCTTCCGTCCCAGACATTGAGTCCGGAAGGGATATAGTGGGCCGCCGCGTCAAGCTTTTCAAAGTCGATCTCCGCCTCCCGGAGCCTTACAGTGTACATCCCGCAGCCGATGTCCACACCGACCACGTTGGGAACTGCCTTGTCGATGATCGTCATGGTCGTGCCGATGGTGCAGCCCGCCCCTGCGTGGACGTCCGGCATGATCCGGATGCGGCTTCCTTCCGTCATGGGATAATCGCACATCCGGCGGATCTGCCCGATCGCCTCCTCTTCCACCACCTTCGCGTAGCAGACGGCGGTATTTACCTTTCCCCTGATCTCAAACATCGTGTCACTTCCCTTCGGGGAGCACTATGCCGCGATCACCGCATAGCGCTCCGCAGTCAGGATCTGCATCATGAAATGATACGGATCCAGTGTGTCATTCTTCAGCATGGAGAAGATCTGCGCATTGCAGCCGGACACAAGACAGACTCCCTGCTCATTCTTTGTGACAGGCTGCTGCCGGTTCCTGCTCTGAACGTTCCAGAACACGACCTGGGGCAGCACATATCCGAACACTGCAAACATCTTCTCTGCAGAACGGAAATTCGTCATTTCCGCATGTCTGCAGCAGTCAAACTCCATATCGGAAATAATGTAGAGCTTTGCCGGCATTTCCTCCTGCGGGACCCTGTTCTTCACTGCCGTTCTCAGGAGGAGGTCAAAGACCTTTTCGAGATCGGTGTTGCTGCAGTCGTTGAAGCTCATGCAGTACCGCACCTTCTCCACAATATCTCTTCCCCTTACCTCCACCAGCTTCGGCTGGGCGGAGAAGGTGATGAAGTGGTTTCTGAACGCGCCTCTGTTGTGCTCCGCAAAATAGATCCCCAGGGACTGCGCCACCGCCGCGGGGAGCGGCCTTCCTTCCCAGTACATGGAGCCGGAGCCGTCCACCACGACAAGAGCGTTCTCATCCCCCGTGAAATCCTCCAGGGCATTCCAGGTCACGTCCAGACTCTTCCGCTCTTCTTCAGAAAAAGCGCGCCCGAAACTGGAAACGATCGGCGCAATGACATCATACGGGGCAAGCGTCCCTGTATGCATTGCCGAAGGGTCCGTTCCGGCTCTGTCAAGAAACGCCTGATACCGCCCGGCATCATTCCTCCGGAAAGCCGCTCTGTACTTAAAGAGCGCCCTGGAGGGCTGGGTCTCGTACTCAAAGGTATAGTCCTTCTCCCGGAGATGGTTCTCCAGGATCCGGATCCTGGCGCGAAGGGCCGTCAGCACCTTCCGGTACTGCGCGTCCGTCATTCCCAGTGCCCGGGCAGTCTTCTTCGCCAGGCGGACCGTCTCCGCACAGGAAGCATTGACCGACGGGAGCCACTTGCCGAGAAGCGATACAGCGCTTCCGGTTTCCATGGCTTCCTGATCCTTCTTCAGCTGCTCCCGGATCACATCCAGCATATCCTGCTCACACGCCGTCCCGAACAGGCACAGAAGGTCGTCATATCTGCCGTATTCGCCCACAAAATAAAGGTTCTTCCGGCAGGTCTCCGGCTCATTGTCCGCAAGCCATCTCAGTATAACACGAAACACCCGTCTCTCGCCGAGTCCGCCCCGGATATCCCGGGCGAAAAACAGCGTCTTCACGGCGAGATCTGCATTCTCGGCATAGGCCCGCAGAAAGATGTCGGTGATATCTTCATCGGATGCGGAGCGGAGGGCGCCGATGCGCGCGAACAGATCAAGACATTCTGATCCCGTGCTCACATTGGTCACCGCGCCGTTTTCGGTATAAGTGATATTCGCTTCGTTCTTCAGCATTTCCAGCATCGCTGCTCCCTCCTTTCTGCAAGAGCGGACCTGCGCGGTCCGCTGCGGTTCAAGGTGCCGTTTTGCTTTCTTAAATGGAAAGAGATAATCGTTTGCTGTTGGCACCTTTCATGAGCTTATCTTAACAGGAAGGGATCTCTGAATCATGGAAAAAAAGTTGCGAACCCGTCAGGGTCCGCAGCTTTTAAAACGCTTCTGCATATCAAGTCTGTCTTTGACCAGATGAATAAAACTCTCCGGCGCGGAGACCCGTACCTTCGGGCCGAAGGACAGGACGCGGATCAGGATCTCCGTCTCATCCTCTTTCCGGTACCGGAGCGTGATGCGGTAATGCGTATCGTCCAGCCTGACCGTTTCCTTTTCCAGATCGGAGAAGTGGATCATGGCCCGCTCCAGCGCGTTTCTTTCATCCACCAGCTCCAGGACCACGGTCTCCTTCCGGACTGCAGCATCCTTCCGGACTGCAGTCTGCTTCTCTCCGGGCGTCATCTTCTCCGCCAGACTGACTTCACGAATGCTGGCCAGCCGGATCATGTAGGGTGTTCCCCGGGAGGAATGCGCGATCAGTCTGAATTTATCATCCTTGGAGGAATACTCCAGCTTCTCCGGAATATAGAGCTGATCATGGCGGTACTTCCTGCCGCGGTAGCGGATCCTTAATCTCCGGTTTTCCCGCAGCGCGAGGAGCACCATACGGAAATGCTCTTTATAAAGGCTGTCCTCATAAGGATCCCTGTCTGAATGACGATCGAACCAGACAAAAAAATCCGGCTCAAACAAGGGCTCCACGTCTTCCAGATCCTGAAGGGGAGGATCGAACAGGCGGATGCGCGGATCCTGGCAGACGGCCTTCATCCACTGTTTCTGCAGCGTGGTCAGAGGCAGGGTCGGAATATGCCTGACCGGCGTCGTATAGTCCTTCCGGAGGAGCGGCCATTTTCCTTTTTCCAGTGCCTTCGGGACGGAAATGCCGCTTTCCAGATATCCTTTTTCCTCAATGATCTTCCGGATCCGTTCTTTTGAGAGCTCCCCCCTGACTGCTTCAGAAAGGATCCCGGCGATGACATTATAGTAGCTGCCGTAGACTTCATTGAACAGCATTGTCATCACCCCCGTAGACCGAATACATCTCTTCGAGATCCCCGTAAAACCGTTTCATCACTTCCGGATCTGTGCAGATAAGGCTGTCGATCCGGCCTGTGAAGGTCCTGATCCAGGGAAGCATCTCCATCGCGTCGTAGACCTTTGTACTGAACTGCCAGGTGGTCTCATCCAGGCGGGAAACGGTTCCGTTCCGCTTTTCCCTGTAGAGCCGTTCTATGACATATTTCTCATCTTTTTCAGCATGGATCCGCATCGTAAGTTCCTGCAGATCCCGTCTGCGGTCGGGACCGGCAGAGGTGCCCCAGAGAGCTTCCGCAAAACGCGCACCTGCGCGGTCCAGTTCTTCCGGCTCAGGCTGTACATCCATCATTCTGACGGAGCGGATCCTGTCCAGCCTGTACATGCGGGGCCTCCTCGCGTAAAAGCTGTAGGCCAGCAGGTTCTCCCTGCCGTTCCGCGTGCTGATATACACCTTCAGAGGATAGACCAGCGCCTGATGCGTCCCGTCTTTGCTCCTTCTTGTGGAAAATGTGATGAGGGCGTTCCTTTTCTCCCTGCGGCAGGCAAGAAGCTCCGCGAGGATCTCCGAATCCATCGCCCCCAGGAGGTAATGATGTTTAAAGCTGAAATATTCCGGCAGCTCCGGGAATTTATCCAGCAGAAAGGAGCCCACGGCCCCAAGGGGCATCGCTTCCGACGCGAAGCAGAGCGCCTCCTTCCAGCGATCCAGGTTCCGGAGAAGATCATTGCGGGAATACAGAACCTCCCGTCCCTGCTTCTCTTCTTTCAGAATGCCCAGGGAAACATACTCCTTCAGCTTGTTCCGGATGGTCGAATCGTCCGGGAGGAAGGCATCGCCCGCGATCTCCTGGCAGCATTCCGCCACGCGGTCCGCGATCGTCCTGAAAGGTAGTTTTTCCCCGTCTTCCAGAATATCCAGGATGTAGAAATGGAGGGTGATGTCCTTGTCCGTAAAGCTTTTCGCTTTCAGGGCCTTGTAGAGAGGATTGTGAAGCGTCTCCCGGTTGTCCACGGAAATG
>CACZFV010000021.1 GCA_902780465.1 uncultured Lachnospiraceae bacterium | reverse complement strand
GCTCTGCCGGGTCAGCGGGTGGCTGCCGCTGCCCTACGCTGCGGTTCCGGTGGACCGGAACGACAGTATGGACCAGAGCGATGCAGCGGGTACAGACCGGGAAGAGAAGGAGCGCCGGTTCCTCCTGTTCGGGATCCTGATGATCCTTCTTCTGCACGCCGGGCGGATGAACATCACCCTCGACTACGATTCCGTGCACTACGGCCTGCGCTCGGGATATATCCTGGACAACGGCATGGGGATCTTCGAAAATCTGGGATCCGTAAATACGGTCTATTATTATCCGAAGGGACTGGAGATCCTGACACTGCCGCTTTCCAGCACGCCCACCTACGGGTTCGTGCTGAGTTTTTCTTTCTGGTGCGCCGTCTTCTTCCTGGTCCTGGCGGGCGATATGGCTGCGCGCTGCTTTGGCAGGAAGGCCGGGCTGCGCGCTGCTTTTCTGTGCGCCTGCATTCCGGGGATCATGAATCTTTCCACCTCCGCGAAAACGGATATGGTGACGCTCCTGTTCCAGATGATGTTCCTCTGCGAACTGCCGGCTGTCCTGGGGGAGGAGACAGGACTCTCCGGACTCCGCAGTCTTCTCTGGGGAATGGCTGCCCTTGCCATGACACTGACGCTGAAGCCGACAGCCATCGCTTTTTCGGGACTACTGTTCTTCAGCACAGTGCTGTTTCTCCTCATCCACAGGAAGAGGATCTCCTTCGGCCCCGCTCCGAAAGCATGGGCCGCGGCACTGGTCCTTCTTCTCCCCTGCACCGCCCTTCTCGGGGTGACGCTCCGCACGGTCCATCTGACGGGCTATCCCCTGGTGACAGTCTTTACGGGGATCTGGGAAAAGCTGGGCTTTCACGGACATTATCCGCTGGCGGTCCAGAACGTGCCGGATTCATCGGCAGGTTACAGCGCGGGGGAACTGGCCCTTTACCTCCTGCGCCGGGTGTGGTCACTGCTGGCGGCCCCTTCCCGGGACGAAGACCTTCATATCCTGATCGCCTGGGGCACCACGCTGTTTCCGGCCCTGCTGGCGGAGACGGCGTTCCATGCCGGGAAAAAGCGCGGATCCCTTCCTGTCAGATACCTTCTGTTCACGCTGACCGTGTTTCTCTGCTTTGATCTCGTGACACTGAAGATGCTGTACCAGGTGGACGGCAACTACTATAACCTGAGCTACGCGCTGGCGGTACTGACTGCAGCGGGGCTCCGGGACCGGGGCCTTCTGAAGGCGCTTTCCCCTGCAGTGGCGATGGCGCTGCTCATGACGTCCGTCACCAACTGGGCCGGAGCAAGAGGGTTCACGGAACTGAAGTTTGACCACCTCGGCTTCTATGACCATGAGTGGGACGCGGAAGCCTACATGATCCTGAACGCGAAGGAACCGGTCTACCGGTACCTGAAGAACGCCCCGCGGATCCACCTCCTGACCATGTCGGAGGAACCGGAATGCTATCTGTTCCCCTGCCGGGCGGAAAGCTACACGGACCTGGAGGGCAGCGGAGGAAATGTGCGTCTGGTGAAGACGCTGAATGATTTCAAGGATTACCTGGAGTGGGCGGGGACCGGCTTCCTGTATGCGGAAGAAAGCTTCCTGCCGGAACATCCGAGAGCGGAAGAGATCGTCCGCTTTATGGAGGAGGACGGCAGCCTGTCTGTCGTCATCACACAAGGGGGATGTACACTGTATGAATATCACGCGGGAATCAGAGACTAGGGGACGTTCGCGGAGAGCGGATCCTGGGAAGAGACCGGCGGCAGCGGAGCGGAAAGACCGCGCGCAGAGGATCGCGGAGCGGAGACTGGACCTGATTCTGATCGGTCTTCTTTTCGCGTGGACGTTTTTTGTGAACCGGAAGATCCGGATCTCCGGGTATTACATGGACGACCTTTACATGTGGTCCTGCTGGGGGGAGCAGAGCTTCCTGGAGTATGTGTTCCCCATCGGTTCCACGCGCTGCCGGTTCGTCTACTGGCTGGCGGCCTGGGCGGAGCTTCTGTTTGTCGGGAACCATATTTCCTGGGTGGTTCCGGTGAACCTGCTGCTGAATGCGGGACTTGCGGCGTTTCTTTACCTTTTCATGCGGGACATCTCCCGCAGCAGGGTGATCGCGTTTTTCGGCGGGATCCTGTTCCTCAGCTCCCGGTTTGCCTACTACCAGGTGGGACAGCTCCTGGGGCTGATGGAGACGATGGGGCTCTTCTTCGCGGTGCTCATGGCCTTCTGTCTCTACCGGTATCTGAATGGGTACAGCGGGGAGGAAAAGAAAGAGGCCGGGGCGGAAGGACGGATCTGGTACGCGGCAGTTGTGGTCTATTTCCTGAACTGCTTTACCCACGAGCGCTATATGGTCCTTCTTCCCATGCTTTTCTTCGCCCTTCTTGTGCGGAAGGAACGGGACGGGGTGCGGTGGGCCGCGCCGGTGGCAGCCTTTGCCCTGATGCTCCTTCTCAGGAAGGCGATGATCGGAAGCCTCTCCCCGGCAGGGACGGGAGGAACACAGGTGGCGGACACTCTCACAAAACAGGGTGTCATCGTCAATTTCCTGGTGGAGTTCCTGTACCTTCTCGGGATCAATGCGGGACCGGAGCATCTGAACGGCCTGCCCTGGCAGCAGACACCGGTGATGTGGAAGATCCTGGTGCTGGTGCCGCTGGTATTCTTCCTGATCTTTGTGTGCATGGCGGTACTGGATCTGATGCAGACAAGAAAGTATCAGGTCTCGGTGAAGCGGCTGCTGACGAACCTTATGCTGTTCACCGGGTTCCTCCTGGGGTGTGCGGTCAGCTCCGCAGTGACGATCCGGGTAGAGATGCGCTGGATCTACGTGATGTACGCCTTTGCTCTGCTTTTTATTGCGGAGCTGTTCGGTGCGCGGAAACAGATCCGTCTCTTAAGGGACGCGGACCCGGAGGCGGAGGACCGGTTCAGGATCGCGGACCGGTTCCCTGCGGTAGTCCTGGGGATCATGGCGGTCTTCACGGTAATGACACAGCTGTACTACCGGGAGGCGTGGCCGAAGATCTATCTGTTCCCGAACCAGGAGCGCTACAACGCTCTGGCGGACGTGACCTACGGAAAATACGGGAAGGAGATCCTCGGGAAGGATATCGTCATCATCGGGAACAGCTATGAGATGAGTGATTTCACGGCGGAGACCTTCTTCAAGACCTTTGATCCGGAGCGGACGGGGCAGGGCACGAAGGTGACCCATGTGGACAGTATGCTGGATTTCGGCCAGGTGACGGAGAATATGATCGTGCTGAAGGAGGATCCGGCCCACAACAGCTTTACGGACGCGACAGATCTCGTCCGGACCATTAAGCTGGAGGTCGACTACGGCTATTACCGGGACGGCTGGATGGACGAGAACGCGCATATCCGCATCATGACCGGGGAGAGCGGAGAGATCGGCATGAAGGTGATGTATCCCGGGAACCTGAAAGGAAACGAGACGATCACCATTACGCGCGGCGGAAAGACACAGTACATGTTCAATCTCCGCACCAACGAGGCGGCCTTTACGATCACGGCGCAGCCGCGGCAGATCGTGGAGCTGGAGTTCTCCCAGAATTTCTATGTTGAAAACGCGGCGGAGCAGCGCGGGACGGACCGGCTGTCCATGCTGGTGGAGTTTACCACAAAATAGGAAAGGTCTGGTTGCAGCCGGGCGGAACTGTGCTATACTGACCACCGGCAGAGAAGAAAAACGGGAAAGGAGGAAGACGATGGGCAGAAAAATGACAACAAGGCTTTTGCCGCTGTTCGGGTTCCTCTTTCTGACCGCCTATATCAGGAGCGCCACAGAGAACGTGGTGTACACGGACTACATCCGCCTCGTCAATTCCTATCTGGAGAACGTGTGGAGCTTCGCTCCCTATCTGCACGGGGATATCCTGACGAGGATCCCGGTCAACTACCTGGAGCGGATCATCAATGTGGAGCTGTTTCAGTACAGCACGACCTTTGACATGATGCTGGGCGCGGCGGGACTGACGGTATCGGCCCTCGCCGTCGGCAGGTACTGCGAGGAGCGGCAGCTTTCCCCCTGGACCGCGGGAGCCGTGATCCTCTTCCTGTTTTCCCTGAACAAGTGGGAGATGCTGACCAACGGGTCCGGCTGGGTCCATTTCGCCGCCTTCGGTCTGTTCTGGCAGCATTTTCTTGTGTACGACGGAGTGATGGCGGGGACAAAGAGCTCCCGGAGGAGACAGTTCCTTCTGTACCTGCTTCCCTGGATCGTCATTCCCTTCTTTTCCGGACCTTACTGCGGCGTCTACGCAGTGACCCTGATGACCGCCGACCTGTTCCTGCTTGCCGCAGGGCGCGGAAGGCAGGACAGTAAGAGCCGGGAGGAGCGGAGAGAAAGCATCCGGGCGGCGGTGATCCGCATGGCCTGCGCCTTCCTTCCGCTGTGCCTGTATCTGTTAAGCCGGGCGCATTCCGTAGAGGAGCGCGCCGGCGCGACGACGGAATCCATCGGGACCGTGATGGCGGCGCGGCCGATGCTGCTGCCGGTGATGTTCGTGCGCTCCTTCAGTTCCATGGTGATCGGGGCGGAGGCGGCGGAGCACTGGGGGATCGGAAAGAGCGTCAGCATCCTTCTCGGCCTCCTGGTGATGGGATGCTACGCTTACGCGTTCCTTCTGAATTTCCGGCGCCGCATCTATGAAAAGACCACCTTTCCCCTGTTTCTTCTGACCAGCGGTTTCCTGAATCACGTGCTGGTGACGGCATCCCGCTGGATATTCCTGAACGATGCCTACGGAATGAGCTCCCGCTACGCGCTGCAGTACCAGGCGGGGATCGCCGGGATCCTTCTGACCCTGGCTGTCTCGCAGCGGGCGGACCTCTGCGGCGCCGGGCTTCCTGTTTCCGGGGACGCGGGAAAAGAGGCGGAAAGGCGGAAAAGAGAAAGCCGCGCGGCGGCTCTGATCACTGTCGTGTTCCTCGCGGGGAGTCTTCTCACCACCGGGCGGGAGATCCACATGGCGCCCTACCGGGAGGAGCATTTTATCGCGATGCGGGATACGGCGCTGCATTTTGAGTCCCGCACCGACGAGGAACTGAAAGATGTGCTGCAGTACCACAATCCTGAACGCACCCGCAGGGCGCTGGGACTTCTCAGGGAGCGCGGACTGAATGTGTTTGCGGGGGACTTGACCCCGGAGGAACAGGAATGAACAATACTTACGGCCTTCTGCATGTCCAGGAGGCGAACCTGAAAATACTGAAGGAGCTGGACCGGATCTGCGGAAAATTCCGGATCCCGTATGTCCTGGATTCGGGCACTCTTTTAGGGGCCATCCGGCACGGGGGCTTTATTCCCTGGGATGACGACGCGGACGTGGTGATGCCGCGGAACGGATGGGAAGCCTTTAAGAAGGTGGCCGCGCGGGAACTGCCGGAGGGCATGAAGCTGGTCCTGCCGGAGGATTACGGAAACGGGAAAAGGTTCTACGATTTTACCCCCCGCATCGTCTATGAGTACTCCCAGAGGAGAGAACCGGGAGAAGAAGAGGCCTACTACGAAGGAAAGCTGAATCATCTCTGGGTGGATATCTTTATTCTCGACCGGCTGCCGGACAGCCCTGCCGCGGCGAAGGCGGTGATCCTCAGGCACAAGGCGCTGTATCTCCTGGCTATGGGCCACCGGTTCCATCTGGACATGAAGAAGTATCCCGCGAAGCTGAAGCTTCCCGTGCTTGGCGGCAGTACTGCCGGCAGGCTTCTGCCCATGCGGCGCATCTTCCGCATGCAGGAACAGCTGGCCAGGTGCGCCAACAGAAAAAAGACGGCGTACTGGTATTACTCCAACTACGAACCGGGATTCATCGACATCCGGCTGGAGGACAGCTGGGTGCAGGACCGCATCAGGATCCGCTTTGAGGATACGACCCTCAGCATTCCGGCGCATTACGACGAGGTCCTGAAGAGTATTTACGGCGATTATATGACGCTGCCGCCGAAGGAGGAGCGGAAGCCCTCCCACGGCAGCACGGAGATCAGGATCTATGGATGAGAAAAGAAAAAAGGTTTCGGTCGTTGTCTCTGTCTTCAATGAAGAAGAGGCGCTCCCCCTGTTCTACAGGGAAACGGGGCGGATCCTGGAACTCCAGGACTGGGATTACGAACTGATCTTCGTGAACGACGGGAGCCGCGACGGGAGCAGGGCGGTCCTTTACCGCATGGCAAAGCTTGACAGTCACGTGAAGGTCGTCCATTTCAGCAGGAATTTCGGGCACGAAGCCGCCATGATCGCCGGGGTCGACCTGGCGTCCGGCGACGCTGTGATCTGCATGGACGCGGATCTTCAGCATCCGCCCGCCGTCCTCCCGGAAATGCTCCGGTGCTTCCGGGACGGGTATGACGTGATCAGCATGGTGCGGACGGCGAACAAGTCCGCCGGGCTGATAAAGAATATCACCTCCGGGGGCTTCTATGCGGTGATCAACGCCCTGAGCGGCGTGAATTTTGAGAAGAACGCCTCCGATTTCTTCGGCCTGTCCCGCAGGGCGGCCGAGGTGGTGAGAAAGGAATACCGGGAGCGGGTCCGGTTCCTTCGGGGCTATGTCCAGCTCATCGGATTCCGGCGGACAGTGCTGGAATACGAGGCGGCGGACCGGGCGGCAGGACAGAGCAAGTATTCGATCCGGAAGCTGTTCCGGTTTTCCATGGACACGATCATGAGCTTTTCCGACATGCCGCTCCGCCTGGGGATCTGGGCAGGCGGCTTTTCCGGGATCCTGGGGGCCCTGCTCCTCATCTATTCCATCGTGATGAAGGTGCGGTACGGCGCTCCTGCGGGCTATACGACGCTGATCGTCGTCATGTGCTTCATGTTTTCGATCCTGTTTGTCCTGGTCGGGATCATCGGCCAGTACATCGGGATCTTGTTCCAGGAGATCAAGGGAAGACCCATCTACCTGATCGAGGAAACGATGAACTTCGGGACGGTCCCCGGGGAAGAAGGCGGGACGGAGGAATGATGGACCTGAGAAACGCCTTTATTCTCCGCGTGACGGAGCTCTGCGACCGGGAGAACCTGACGTTCTACGAACTGGCGGAACGGGCCGGCATTCCGAGATCTACCCTGAAGTCCGCACTGGACCCGGAACGGGGGAATCCCGGCCTGAAGACAGCCGGGGCGATCTTTCGCGGGCTCCGGGTGAGCGCCAGGGAATTTTTCGATTCGGAGCTGTTTCTGTGAGCCGGAAAAATTACACTTTTCGGAAAGAAATCTTACGATTGCAAAAAAAGCTGTAAAAACCCCGGCGCTTTTAATATACTGTGGAAGAACCGGAACCGGAGACCCCTGGTCTCCGGTCAGATATATACTGTAGTATTCAGAGGAGAGAAGCAAAGATGAAAAGAAATGAAGTACTGGCCCGCGGGACAGCCGTCCTGATCTGCCTTGCGGCGGCCGCGGGACTCGGGGCCTGCGGGAAAAAGGGCAATCTGAAAGAGTCCGTTGTGGCTTCCCTTGCGGCGGAGGAGACGCCGGACACGCAGATCCACGAGGGGATCAAGCTGGATTTTGACGAAGCGCAGTCGTCTACGGAGGAACTGGTGGACGATTACGCTGACGAGTATCCGCTGAACGATTATATCGACACTTACGTGGATGAGGAGCGGAAGATCGTGAACCTGATCTGGCCGCTGAAGGACGAAGCGACAGAGAAGGACGGCGTCCGCTACGGGATCCTCCTGATCAAGCTGTTCAACGATGCCTGCGCCCAGCAGGATTTCTCCATCCGCATGTCGGAGGAAAACTATTACGGCGGGCTCTACGAGGATTACAGCATCAACATCCAGGTGTTCCGGGGCAGCGATATCCTGAAACCTGAAAACTACCTTGTCAGCATGATCATTCCGGCAGGCGCGCGGGAAAAGGTGGTTCCTTTCTCGGAGTACAACGGGATCGCGGAAGTCATGATGACGGATGGACCGGAGTGGATCGCCGGCGGGAAATACACCGGAGATTATACTGCCTATGTGGAAAGCGCCTCCGCGGAGTATGAGAGCGCTGAAGCAGCGCGGGCAGAGAAAAAAGCGGCGGAAAGCACGCAAGCGAATCCGTAAAGAACACGATCAGGAGGACCCATGAACAGAACAGCAGAAATAACAGGACGCAGGAAAGCGGGGATCGCGGCAGCCCTTGCTGCGGCAGCAGCCCTCCTTCTTGCGGCGCCGGTCCATGCGGACGTAGTCCGGGCCGGGGGCCAGGCGGGAAACCTGGCGAACGGCGGCCCCGGGACAGCGCAGACGGCAGGAGTGATCGTGGAGACCTCCGCAGTCCTTTCGGATGACGCGCCGAAGGAGGCTTCCGTGGAGGGAAAGACCGCCACTGCCGGTACTGTAGCCGGGCAGCAGAGCGCCGGAGAGAGCGATGAAGTAGTAGATACTGTCCCGCCTGTCGGCGCGGTGGGAACCGTGGCGGGCGCGAATGCCGGCGGCCCCAAGGTCGTCACGAACTCGCTGTTCAGCGGCGGGGAGCTCATGATGCTGTCTCCGGATTCCGCAAGTCAGATGGAGAGCTTCCTGATCATGACAAAAAACGGCAGCCTCATTATGATCGACGGCGGAACGGAGAACGAAACAGAGCACCTGAAGCAGGTCCTGAAGAGCAAAGGGGGACATGTCAGCGCCTGGCTCATCACCCATCCGCATTCCGATCATGTGGGAGCGCTGACGAAGATCCTGAACGACCCGGCTTCCGGGATCACTGTTGACGCGGTCTACTATAATTTTGCCGACATGCAGTGGTATCACGCGAACGAAGAGTACCGGGCACAGATGGTGGCGGACTGCATGGCAGCGCTCTCGAAACTGAGCCCCTCGCAGAACCATCCGAACATCCAGAAGGGCGACATCATCACTGTGGATGATGTGAACATCCGCGTCATGAACCAGCCGTATCTCTTCCAGACGAACGCCATCAACAATTCTTCTGTCGCCTTCCGCGTGGACATGGACGGGAAGAGGATCATGTTCCTCGGGGACATGGGGATCCCGGCGGGAAACAGCTTCCTGAACGAGTACAGGAACGAGCTGCATGAGCTGAAAGCGGACATCGTGCAGATGTCCCACCACGGAGAACACGGGGTGGATCACAACGTATACGAGGCGATCCAGCCGAAAGTCTGCCTGTGGTGCTGCCCGGAGTGGCTCTGGAACAACGACAACGGCGGCGGAATGAACAGCGGTCCCTGGAAGACGCTGGAAGCCCGCGGCTGGATGCGCCAGATGGGCGTGAAGACCCACGTGGTGGAGAAGGACGGAGACCAGATACTGAGATGACCGGAACGATGCAGAAAACAGGATCAGCAGAATTGCTGCAGCAATATCTTACGAGGCGGAATATCCGCCTCGTTCTTGCCTCTGCCTCTCCGAGAAGAAAAGAACTGTTCCACCAGGCGGGACTTTTTCCGGAGATCCTCCCCAGCCGCAAGGAGGAGCGCTCCCGGGCAAAAACGCCCGCGGCGCTGGTGAAGGCGCTTTCGAAGACTAAGGCCGAAGACATCGCGTTTTCCGTTAAGGAAAGGCCGGCGCTGGTCATCGGCGCGGACACGATCGTGGTCCTGGACGGCCGGGTCCTCGGGAAGCCGAAGGACGAGGAGGATGCGGCGCGGATGCTCCGGAGCCTCTCCGGGAGGACGCATCATGTCTATACCGGCGTGACGCTGGTACTTTCTGAGGAAGAACACGGCGGGACCCCGGACATCCGGGAGGAAAGTTTTTTTGAAAAAACAGCTGTAGAGGTGTATCCTTTGAGTGAGGGAGAGATCTCCGCCTATGTGGAGAGCGGAGATCCGCTGGACAAGGCCGGTGCCTATGGCATCCAGGGAGCCTTCGGACAGTACATCCGGGGGATCCGGGGCGACTACACCAGCGTGGTGGGGCTGCCTCTGGGCAGGACCATCTGGGAGATGAAGAAGCTGCTTTTTCAAAAAGGAGAATAAGCGTTGAAAAACAAAGACCTTTTCCGCCGGATCGCGGCGGCAGTATTTGCCGCGGTGCTGGTATGCCTGATCGCATGGTCCGGTTCCACCGATGCAGCCGACAGTGTCGTCTCGGACGCGTTCTATCAGCAAGAGAGCGCGGGCGGGGAGGATATCGTGATCGTGGAGATCGATGAGCGCGCCATGCAGGAGCTGGGGCCGTGGCCCTGGTCCCGCAGCGTGATGGCGGAAGTGATCCGCACTCTGAACAGCGCGGAAGACGGCTCCCGCCCGGCAGCCATCGGCCTGGATATCCTGTATACAGGAGAAGGAATGGATCCGTCAGCGGACCGGGATCTTGCGTACGCGGCGGAAGAGGGCGGCAATGTTGTGGCGGCAGGAGCCGCCGAGTTCGGATCGGGACTCGGGGAGAAAGACGGGGAGTATTACATCGATACCCGGCGGGTCCTGGGATGGGAACCGCCCTTCCCGGAGCTGTCCATGACGGCAAAGACAGCGCACATCAATACGATGGAGGACACGGACGCGATACTGCGCCACGGGCTTCTCTATATCGACCTGCCTGACGGGGAGCGGATCCCGTCTTTTTCCAGGGCGCTCTATGAAGCCTGGTGCGCATCGGAAGGAATACAGCCGAACCCGGAACCGAAGACGACCGGAGGCTTTTTCTACATTCCGTTTTCGAAAAAACCGGGCGGGTATTCGGACGATATCTCCGTGGTGGATGTTCTGAACGGGACGCTGCCGCCGGAATTCTTCAGCGGGAAGATCGTGCTCATCGGACCGGAGGCGGTGGCGATGCAGGATGATTACCGGACTTCCATAGAGCACGCGGAGCCCATGTATGGCGTGGAGGTTCACGCGAACCTGATCGACGCCTATAAAAGGAACTTTTTCCCGGAGGAACTGCCGGAGAAGCTTCAGCTGATGCTTTTATTTGCGGTGTCCGGGGCGGCGCTCCTCTTTTTCTATGACCGCAGGATCCTGCATTCCCTGGCCGGGTGGCTGGGAGTCACTACTCTGTGGCTCGCCGCGGCGAAACTTCTGTACGCCGTGGGAGGTATCGTGCTCCACGTGCTGTGGGTCCCGATGGCGGTGACAGCGCTGTTCGTCGTTTCCGTGGCCCTGAACTATGTCCGTGCCTGGAGGGAAAAGCAGAAGATCAGCAACACCTTCGGCCACTATGTGGACCCGGCAGTCATGAAGCAGCTGCTGGAACAGGGCAGCACCGCCCTGGAACTGGGCGGCAGCATGCATGACATCGCGGTCCTGTTTGTGGATATCCGCGGCTTTACGACTATGAGCGAGGCGATGGAGCCGCCGCAGGTCGTGGAGATCATCAACAAATACCTGACCCTGACGACAGACTGCATCATGCGGAACCACGGGACGCTGGACAAGTTTGTGGGCGACTGCACCATGGCGTTCTGGAACGCTCCGGTGGCCCAGGAGGACCCGGCATATCTTGCGTGCTGCGCGGCCTTTGACATGGTGGAAGGCTCCAAGGCTCTGGGCGAGGAACTGCTGAAGCAGTACGGACGCACCGTGAGCTTCGGCGTCGGCGTAAACTGGGGCCCCGCGGTCGTCGGAAACATCGGAGCACCGAAACGAATGGACTACACAGCCATCGGCGATACGGTGAATACTGCCGCGCGTCTGGAAGCAAACGCTCCCGGCGGGACCGTCTACATTTCCCGGGCGGTGGCGGATCTCCTGGGAGACCGGGCGGAAGTCACGGTCCTGGATCCGCCGATCCGGCTGAAGGGCAAGGCGGAGGGCTTTGAGGTCCTGATACTGAACAACCTGAAACGTTGAGAAGCGGGAGTCTTCTCCCACTGAGAAAAAAACGATATTATTAGCCAGGAGGTATGGAGATGAGAGACGAGAACTGCATTTTCTGTAAGATCGCGAACGGAGAGATCCCCTCTTCCACGGTATATGAGGACGAGGAGTTCCGCGCCATTCTGGATCTGGGACCGGCGTCGAAGGGACACACCCTGATCCTTCCGAAGGAGCACTTCAGGGATCTGACGGAGCTGCCTGAGGACTGGTGCGGGAAAGCGCTGTTCCTTGCCGGAAGGATCGGTTCCGCAATGAAAAAGGAGCTCGGCGCCGCCGGCTTCAATGTCGTACAGAACAATGGAACAGAAGCAGGACAGACCGTGTTTCATTTCCATGTGCATGTGATCCCGCGCTATGAAAACGGTCCGAAGATCGCAGCCTGGGAACCCGGTACGACGGTGCCGGAGGAGCAGGCGGAGATCGCGGAGAAACTGAAAAACGCCCTGTCATAACAGGGCGCCGGGAAAGACGGAGTGATCAGGAGATACGGGCCATCAGGGCGTTTCCGTGTTCTTTCAGCCACTTCCGTCTTTCTTTGTGGTCAGGAAGAATGCGTTCCACTTCCGCCCAGAAACGGGCGGAGTGGTTCAGCTCTTTTCTGTGGCACAGCTCATGCACCACGACGTAGTCCCGGATCTCCGGAGGAGCCATCATCAGGAGGCAGTTGAAATTCAGGTTTCCGGCGGCGCTGCAGCTGCCCCAGCGGGTCTTCTGGTTCCGGATGGTGATCCGGCCGTAACTGACCCCCACGAGGGGGGCAAACTTCGCGCAGCGTTCCGGAAGATCCTTCATGGCGGCGTCCGCGAGGGCTTTCAGTTCTTTGGAGGAAAGACGCTCCGGAACAGCGGAAGAGGAACCCGCCGCAGCGGTCTCGGACCGCATCTTTTCCAGATGGCTCAGGATCCAGGTCTCTTTCAGGGCGACGAAGCGCCGGATCTCCGCATCCGTGCAGGCAAGAGGAGCCCGGACAGTCACAGTACAGTCCGGGCGTATTTCCAGGGCGAGAGTGCGCCTTCTGCTTCGGATGACGGTTATCGAAAGATTCATTCCAATTCTCCGGAGGATTCTTATCAGGATTCTTCTGGGGATTCTGCGGAAGGTTCTTCTGAGGCCTCTTCGGGAGCCGCTTCTGACGCTGTCTCCGGCGCCTCCTCAGGAACTTCTTCCGGAACTTCTTCCTGAGCCTCTTCCGAAGTATCTGCCGTAAGACTCAGAATAAGGCGCATCACATTGTCCACGCCGTTGCCGGCATGGCTCTGCTGCATCGCGCTGATATAAGTCTCTCTGTCCGACCAGACCTTGTGGACCGCGTCCATCAGGCTCTGGTCGTTCATGTCTTCCTCCTCGAGGACCAGGGAGTAGCCCTGATTCTCAAAGGACCGCGCGTTCAGGATCTGGTCTCCGCGGCTGGCTTTGGCGGAGAGGGGGATCAGGACATTGGGCTTCCGGAGCGCGAGGATCTCGCAGATGGAATTCGCGCCAGCGCGGCTCACCATGATATCCGCGAGGGCGAAGTAGTCCTTCAGTTCCTCGGAGACATACTCAAACTGGAGATAGTCCTTCGTCCCGGCGAGGCTCTCGTCCAGGTTTCCTTTTCCGCAGAGGTGGAGTACGGAAAACTCCTGAAGAAGCGCGGGGAGGTCGCGGCGCACCGCCTCGTTCACAGCGCGGGAACCGAGACTTCCGCCGATGACGAGAAGAACAGGTTTATCCTCCGGGAACCCTGTCAGCTCCCTGGCTTTTTCCTTGTCGCCGGAAAGAAGCTCGGCACGGATGGGGGAGCCGGTCAGGACAGCCTTGTCCTTCGGAAGAAGATCAAAGGTCTCGGGGAAATTGCAGCAGATCTTCGTGGCGGCGCCGTAGGAGAGCTTGTTCGCCAGTCCGGGCGTCATGTCGGACTCGTGGATCACCACGGGGATGTGCTTCATCCCGGCAGCGCGGACCACGGGGACAGAAACGTAGCCGCCTTTGGAAAAAACGATGTCGGGCTGGAATTCCTTAATGATGGAAGCGGCTTCTCCGAAGCCCTTCAGCACCCGGAACGGATCGGTGAAATTCCTGAGATCAAAATAACGGCGCAGCTTTCCTGAGGAAATACCGCGGTAGGGGATCCCCTCTTTCATGATCAGTTTCTTTTCGATCCCTTCATAGGAACCGACGTACAGAATATCGAAACCGGCTTCCTGAAGCCTGGGGATCAGTGCCATGTTCGGGGTCACATGTCCTGCTGTTCCGCCGCCGGTGAGAATGATTTTTTTCATGGACGTTCCTCCCGTAAGCTAGTATGATGATAACATCATGATAGTCTTACGCGGAGGAAAAAGCAATGATCGGAATCATTGGAGCAATGGAAGAAGAGGTCGCCGGACTGAAAGCGCACATGAAGGATGTTCGGACTGAGGAACGCGCAGGCATGGTGTTTTACACAGGGACGCTCTGCGGAAAGGAATGCACTGTAGTGTGCTCCGGCATCGGAAAAGTCAATGCAGCAGCCTGCGCGCAGATCCTTGCGGACAGGTTTGGTGTATCCATGATCATGAACACCGGGATCGCGGGAGGTCTGCACGAAGAAGTGAATGTGGGAGATATCGTCCTGTCCACGGATGCCGTGCAGCATGACATGGACTGTGTCGGATTCGGATACGCGCCGGGAGTGATCCCGCGGATGAAGGAGAGTTTTTTCCGTGCGGCGCCGGAGCTTGTGGACCTCGCGGAACAGTGCTGCCGCGAGGAGAACCCGGAGATCGGCGTGTTCCGCGGCCGCGTCGCCAGCGGCGACTGCTTTGTGTCCTCGGCGCAGAAAAAAGCGGAGATCCGGGAGAAATTTGACGCCTGGTGCTGCGAGATGGAAGGCGCGGCGATTGCCCAGACGGCATACCTGAACGGACTTCCCTGGATCATCATCCGCGCCATTTCTGACAAGGCGGACGGCACCGCAGCAGAGCAGTACGACCGCTTCCAGGATGAAGCCATCGGCCACTTCCTGAAGCTGACGCTTGCTATGGTGGGAAAGCTGGGTTTTTGATATACTGATGATAACAGGGTCATAACCCGCATCCCGCCGCAAGTTTACTTGCTGGCGGGATAAAGGGTTCATGACCCGCCCGGACATGAGGAAGGAGCGGTTTTGCAAAGCAAAACCTGCGGATTCCGAATGTCCGTAGGATCGCGGGAGCTGCGAAGCAGCGGAGCGATCCGTGTTATCATAAGGAATTATAAGACTTATTCTTCCAGCACGCGGATCTCCAGATAATCGAAATCCAGCGGCTCGATGAAGCTGTCCTGCCGGAAACGTGTGTGATCCAGCCTGCGGAACTCGTCGATATTGCTCTCCAGCCAGATCGGTTCGGCGAGGTCAAAGGCGCGGCAGATCTCGGAGACCGCGTCCAGCACCATGCGGGTGCGGTTTTTGGAATAGTCGTTGTCGCAGACGGTGATATCCCGGAGCAGACGGTTTTGTTTTACGCATTTTCCCCAAAGTCGGAACATAGATCTCCTTTCCGCGGTCCTGGCGCCGCATGATCTATCATAGCGGAATTTACAGCCGGTGTCAAAAGCGCGCAGCGCAGCGGAAAGATCACAGTATCTGTACAGGCGGAGGTGATTCAGATGACGGAGCAGATCAGGGAAGAAACTGCTTTTCTGCAGGAAGCCGGACAGGCTCTCTCGGAAGCGGAAAGGCTGGCGAAAGAGGAAGAAAGACTCAAAGAGGAAGAGGCAAAGACCCTCCGGGAACTGAAGGCAGGAGAAAAAGCTTTAAAGGACGAGATCGACAGCACCCTTCGGAAGCGGCTTAAGGAGCTCACCGGCACCCATGACGCAGAGATCGCGGAAGAGAAAGATAAACTGAAAAAGGCGAAGGCGCAGAAGGAAAAAGCGAAGAACGAAGGGATCGAAGAGCGGATCCGGGAAGAGACAAGACCTTACCTGGAGGACAGCAGCGCGAAGAAGGCAGAGATGCTGAACGCGTTCCGCAAGCAGAAGATCCCGGCGTACTATACGACACGGCTTTATTATGCGCTTCATTATCCGCACAAGCCGGCGGATCTGCTGGTGCTTCTTCTGTTCGTAGGACTGTGCTTTATCGCGGTTCCCTGCGGCATCTATTTCCTTGCGCTGCCGGAGAACCTGAGATCCCCGGTGCTGCTGGCCGTCATTTATGTGCTGTCTGTCCTCATCTTTGGGGGACTGTACACCTGGATCGGGAATTCCTCCAAAAGCAAGTATACGGACATGCTGCGGATGGGGAAGGAGACCTGGGACGACCTGGCCGCGAATCAAAAGCAGGTGAGAAAGCTCACCCGGCAGATCCGGCGGGACAAGGATGAGGAACGCTACAATCTGGGGGCCTATGACGATGAGATCGCCAGAGCCTCGCAGGCAGTCCAGGAAGCTGAAGCCAGGAAGCAGGAAGCGCTGACGAATTTTGACACAGTAACAAAGAACATCATCACGGACGAGCTGACACAGAATTCCAGTGAGAAGATCGGACGCCTGATGAGCGCCCACGATGAAGCGCTCCGCCTCCTCCAGGAAGTCGGGGAGGAGAAGCGGCAGAAGGAAAAGACCCTGCAGGAGCAGTATGAAGTCCGCCTGGGCAGGGAATTCATGTCAGAAGAAAAGATCGAGGCTCTGTCCGATATCCTGACAAGAGGTTCAGCGTCCAGTCTTGCGGACGCCATGACAGAATACAGGACAGGCAGGGACAATAAAGAGAAATGACTGAGAACAGTGAACACAGCCTTGGAAGGAGGAAAAGCTTCCTCGCAGCGGCAGCGGCAGTCGTCGTGCTCGCGGCCGTGATCTTCCTCATGAGGCGCTTTGCAAGCTATGATATGTACGCGGTCTCCTGGCAGAAGGACCTGAGCCAGGGGAGCCTGACGGGATATGAGCCCTTCGGGGATGGTTTCCTCAAATATTCGAAGGACGGCGTGACCTGCATCACAGGGCGGGGTGCCGAGAACTGGGTCGATACCTATGAGATGAAAAGCCCCGTGATATCCGTGAACGGGGAGTATGCCGTCATTGCTGACAGTCAGGGCAACGAGGTGCGGATCTACGGGACCGGAGGACGCGTGGGGCAGACGACCACACAGCTCCCGCTCCTGAAGGCGGCGGTCTCCCGGACCGGCATCACGGCGGTCATCGAGGAGGATGCATCCTCCAGCTATATCTATTTCCTGAACAAAGACGGAAGCTCCCTGGATGTGTCGATCCGCTCCATTCTTTCCGGTGACGGATATCCCACGAGCCTCGCGCTCTCGCCTGACGGGACGCGTCTCATGGTGGGCTTTGAGTACCTGAGCGGCGGAGTCATGCGCGGCCGCGTGGTATTCTACGATTTTTCGGAGATCGGAAAAAACATCCCGAACCGTCTTGTGGGAGGCTTCGACGAGCCCTTCGGGGAGAGCCTGATCGCGGATGTCCGCTATCTGGACGGCGTGTATTCTTTCGCGGCGTCCACAAAGGGTCTGTGTTTCTTTTCTTCCAGGAACCTGACCTCTCCGGAGCTGGTGAAACAGGTGGACGAAACGGATGAGATCCGTTCCCTCTTCTATAATGACAGCTATGTAGGAGTGATCCTGAACAATACCGCCACCGCGGAGCGGTTCCGTCTGGAACTCTATAAGCCTGACGGGACGAAGGTCCTGGAGAAGACCTTTGACGACACCTATGTGAACGCTTCTGTGGACGGTGATTATGTGTTTGTTTTCTCTTCTTCCTCCGGGATGATCCTGAATACAGCGGGAGTCGAAAAATTTCACGGACCGCTGGACTTCCCGGTGCTGGAGATGCGGCAGGGCACGGTGCCGGGAGAATTCCTGATGGCAGGTCCGGAGAATCTCAAGGGCGTGCGCCTGAGATGATCTATCACAGCGGGTAAAGGCACCCGCTCAGAAAGGAGTCAGAATGGCAAAGATCGGAATCGGAGTTGATGTAGGCGGAACCTCAGTAAAGCTCGGGATGTTCACCAGGACAGGGAACCTGATAAAAAAATGGGAGATCCCCACAGACCGGGAGAATAACTGCGCCAATGTCCTTCCGGACGTTGCCGCGTCTATCAGGAAAACGCTGGAGGAAGAGGGATTTTCGACAGAGGATCTGGTCGGCGTCGGCCTCGGCGTGCCGGGACCGGTGCAGCCCACCGGCTATGTGGAGGTCTGCGTGAACCTTCACTGGAAGGACCGCTATCCCGGCCGGGAGCTCTCGGAGCTGCTGGACGGCGTGCGGGTGGAAGCGGGCAATGACGCCAATGTGGCTGCCCTCGGCGAAGCCTGGAAAGGCGGCGGAGGCGGAGCTGCCGACGCGGTGCTGTTTACGCTGGGGACCGGCGTCGGCGGCGGCGTGATCGTCAACGGGAAGATCATCACGGGGAAGCACGGACTGGGTGGAGAACTGGGCCACATGCACGTGCGGGACGAAGAGACCGAGTACTGCAACTGCGGCGGAAGAGGCTGCCTTGAGCAGGTGGCCAGCGCAACGGGCATCGTCCGGGAAGCAAAGAGGATCCTGAAAAAGAGCAGCGCGGAATCAAAGATGCGCGAACTCGGAGATCTTCTCACAGCCAGGGATGTATGCGATCTTGGCCGGGACGGAGACCTGCTGGCGGACGAAGTGATGGAAACTGTAAGCCGCTATCTGGGACTTGCAATCTCCCATGTGGAAATGACCGTGGACCCGGACGTGTTCATCATCGGCGGCGGCGTCTCCCGGGCAGGCAGCTACCTGCTCGAAAAAGTGCGGAAATATTACAATGATTATACGACTCTCTCCAGGAATCACGGGAACGTGGTCCTGGCGGCGCTGGGGAACGACGCCGGCATCTACGGAGCAGTGCGCCTGGTGATGAAAAAAGCGGAAGAAAGTAAAGGCTGAAGGAAGTACAATGCTGAAGGAAGCTGCTGAAGGGGTCTTTGTTGACAGTGTATTTACAAAGAAGATGGGAGTGCAGGAGCTGAATCTCTGTTTCATTCCGGGAGAGGAGCGGAGCCTCTTGGTGGACTCAGGGCTGCCTCCCACAGTTTCTCCGGCCTGCAAAGAGACACTGATCCGGGATGTGGAAGAGTTGGGGATCCCGTGGGATAAGCTGGACTGCATTCTGACCCATTCCCACAGGGACCACGTCGGGCAGTGCTCCTTCCTGAACGAGATGGGGAGCCGTGTCTTTGTCAATCCCGCGGATATGCAGGGAGCGGAGGATATGGTCAACCATGAAATGCTGCATCCGGATCTGCGGGAAGCCCTGTTCCACAGGCTGGGGATCTGCCTCTCCGCGCCGGAGGTCTTTGAGGAGTTCTGGAAAGCTGCGGACCGGTTTACCGCGGGCTATGAGGACTGCTGGAAGTTCTCCTGGTCCCCGCTTTCGCCCGGCGAGACCGTGCATTACGGAGGCTATGACCTGGAGGCAGTAGCGCTTCCGGGCCACACTGTAGGACAGATGGCGCTCTGGGACAGAGAAAAGAAAATCGTGTTCAGCGGAGACCAGGTCGTCTACGGCCTGTCGCCCCTCGTCTCAGACACCGGAGACTACCCGAACGCCCTGGAGGATTACATTGAGTCCATGCGGAAGGTGAAGCATCTGTTTACCGGCTGCCTTTTCATCCCGGGACACGGGGAGCCCTTCCGGGATCCTGAACGGGAAGTGGATCATGTGATCGACACCTATCTGGACAAGTGCAGCATCATGTACGACATCCTGCGGAAGTCGGAGAAACCGCTCTGCGTCTGGGGCGTCAGCTCCCGGGCCTACGGAAGATACAAAAAACAGCTGACGGACATGCAGAGAGTCTCCCATATCCTGATCCTCTACAAGACCTACGCCTGCCTGAACTATATGAAGGGACGCGGCCTGGTGGAGGAGACGATGACAGACGGAGTATCCATGTGGACAGCGGCCTCATCCTGAGGCCGCTGCTTTCTTTATTTTCTGTTTTGCACGCAGTTCCCGGAAGAAATCCTTCATAAGGGAGGCGCACTCCTCCCCGAGGACACCCTCCACCGTCTCCACCTGGTGATTGAAGCTCTGCACGTGCAGAAGGTCCACGCAGGACCCGGCACTTCCGGCCTTGGGGTTCCGGCATCCGAAAACGACTTTCGGGATCCGCGCCTGCACGATGGCGCCGGCACACATGGGACAGGGCTCCAGCGTGACATACAGCGTGCAGTCCTCCAGCCGCCAGTCCCCGAATTTCCGGCACGCTTTCCGGATCGCGTTCAGTTCCGCGTGCGACAGCGTGCTTTTGTCTGTCATCCGGCGGTTGTATCCGCGGGCGTAGATCTTCCCCTCCCGCACGATGACACAGCCGATCGGCGTCTCGCCGATGGCCCCTGCTTTCCGGGCTTCCCGGATCGCGGCCTTCATAAATTGTTCATCAGTCATTAATTTTACCTGTCATAGTAATTGTGGTATGATAATTACAGTATACAATAATTACGGCAGCCTTGCATATCCGGCTGCCGGCTGTTTCAAAGGAGAACCACTATGCAGAAAATTCTTGTCTGTGATGACGACAGAGAGATCGTGGAAGCGATCAGTATTTATCTTTCGGGAGAGGGATATGAGATCCTCAAAGCCTATGACGGGACCGAAGCGCTTGAGATCATGGAGAAGACCCCGGTGGATCTGCTGATCGTGGATGTCATGATGCCGGGACTGGACGGGATCCGGACGACTCTGAAGATCCGGGAGACGAGCTCGATCCCGATCATCATTCTGTCAGCAAAATCAGAAGACAACGACAAGATCCTGGGACTGAACATCGGCGCAGATGATTATCTGACAAAGCCCTTCAATCCTCTGGAGCTGGTCGCGAGAGTGAAGAGCCAGCTGCGCCGCTACACGGAGCTCGGCAATATGGACACCAGGGACAATTCCCACCTGTTCAGCGTCGGAGACCTCCATATC
>CACZFV010000020.1 GCA_902780465.1 uncultured Lachnospiraceae bacterium | reverse complement strand
CTTCACCTTCGTATCAGTAAAACGCTCCACCGCCATGGCATCGTCCGTTACCCCTTCTTTTGTTTCTGGGCTGGACATCATGATGCTGTAAGCCTTGAAGCAAAGATCGTAGCGGAAGGTCTGGGGGGTCTGGATGGTCCAGAGCCGCTGCCGCGGCAGTGTCTCTGCCGCAAAGCCCTCATCGTCCGCAAGTTTGATCGTATCCTTTGACGGCACGGCGATCACGCAGGCCCCGTACTGTTCCGCGGCTTCATAGGACCGGCGGATGATGTCCGGCGTCACCATACAGCGCGCTCCGTCCTGCACCGCGACCAGAGAACAGCCGGAATCCCGCAGGGCGAGCAGGCCTGCGTACACAGAGTCATACCTCTCCGCACCGCCTTCCACGATGTGCCGCACTTTCCGGAAGCCGTATTTCTCCACGATCTCCTTCCGGCAGTACTCTGCGCCGCCCTCCGGCGCCACCAGCACCAGCTCGTCGGCATTGCTCTCCTCAAAGGCTTTGAGGGTATGCCAGATCATCGGCTTCCCGGCGATCTCAAGAAACTGCTTCGGGGTCTCCGTTCCCATGCGGGTCCCCCTGCCGCCGGCGAGGATCACCGCCGCCATTCTTCTTCCTTCCATCCTCAGCCCCCTCTCGTCCACAAAATAAAAAACTCAGATTCCATGACCACTTCACTCATCCGCAGACATGAAAGTCCATGTAAGACTAAATTCCCAATCCCGCAGCCCTTCAGCGACAGTCCTTTTATCTTTCTCTGCCTGTACTGCTCAGCGCTCTCCGAGCTTCAGGCCCGGGACTGCGTTCAGATCCCATCCGCTGCGGTTTCCCGCAATGTACTCATAGTAAGCCGCCGATCCGATCATCGCCGCGTTGTCGGTGCAGAGGACGGGCGGCGGATAAAACAGCCGGATCCCCTCCCGCTCGCATCTCGTCTTCATGGCGTTCCGCAGCGCGGAGTTGGACGCAACGCCGCCTGCCATGGCGACCTGCCGGAAGCCATACTCATGTGCCGCTGCCACAGTGTGCTCCACCAGAACGTCCACCACCGCCTTCTGGAAGGAGGCGACCAGATCCGCCACGTTGATCTCCTCTCCGGTCATCTTCGCGTGGTTCTGGTAATTCAGCACCGCGCTCTTCAGGCCGCTGAAGCTGAAGTCATAGGCGGATTCCCGCACCTTTGCCTGTGGGAACTGGATCGCGTCCGGATTCCCTTCCTTCGCCTTGGCGTCGATCTTCGGGCCGCCCGGATAACCCAGTCCCACGCTGCGGGCCACCTTGTCAAAGGCCTCGCCGGCAGCATCGTCCCTGCTCCGTCCCAGGATCCGGAAGACGCCGTAGTCCTCCACCACCACAAGGTGTGTGTGTCCGCCCGAGACGATCAGGCATACGAAGGGCGGCTCCAGCTCCGGGCTCGCGATAAAGTTCGCGGCGACATGGCCCTCAATGTGGTTCACCCCGACCAGCGGCTTGTCCGCCGCCCAGGCGAGGGCCTTCGCGGCCGATACTCCGATCAGCAGCGGTCCCACCAGCCCCGGTCCGTAGGTGACGCCCACCGCGTCCACCTGCTCCAGGGTCATGTCTGCCTCCTTAAGGGCCGATTCCACCACCTGCTTGATCTTTTCGATATGCTTTCTGGACGCGATCTCCGGCACCACACCGCCGTACATGGTGTGGGTGGCGATCTGCGAGTAGATAATGTTCGACAGGACTTCCCGTCCGTTCTTCACGACTGCCGCCGCAGTCTCGTCGCAGGAACTCTCGATCGCCAGGATGCGCACGTCACTGCTGTTTTCTGTCATGTTATTCTCTCCTGTAAACATCGCTTCCCCTTTCGGGGTCATATGTGTGCGTAGTTAACCTCCATATGATCCCGGAATGAAGCGTTCTTTTACTCTTCCGCGTCGAACTGCAGCTCCGCGGTCCAGCCGTCCCGGGCCGCCTTCACCTTCGGGAAGATCTTCCGCGCTTCCTCAATGTACTCGTCCGGGTGGTTCAGGGACGGGCTGTAATGGGTGAGCCACATCTCCCGGGGCTGGGCTTTCTTTCCGAGTTCCGCAGCCTCGTACATCGTCATGTGCTTGTTTTCACGGGCTTTGCCGAGCTTGTCGGGTTCGCCGTACATCCCTTCGCAGATGAAGAGATCCGCTCCTTCCGCGTACTCCGCGATCACCGGCACCGGCCGGGTGTCCGTGGCGTAGACCACGCTGATCCCGCGGCGCTTCTCCCCCAGGACCATGTCCGGAGTGTAGGTGATGCCATTCTCCGTGATAGTCTGGCCCTTCTGCAGCGGATTCCACAGCTTCAGCGGGATGTTCTGGGCCTTCGCCCGCTCCGGGTCAAATTTTCCGCCCCTGGGGATCGTGAGCCGGTATCCGTAGCACACTACGTTGTGGTTCACCCGGAAAGCGTCCAGAACAAAGGGCCCCAGCTTATGCTGCTCCCTGGGCTCCGTGAGTTCCAGGTAGTGCACGGGAAAAGGCAGCTCCGGCGCTATGACGCGCAGGGCTCCGGCCACGCGCTCCAGGCCCTTCGGTCCCACCAGGAGGAGCGGTTCCGTCCGCTCCGCGTTTCCCATGGTAAGCAGGAGTCCCGGAAGGCCGCTGATATGATCCGCGTGATAATGCGTGAAGCAGATCACATCGATGGGCTTGGGGCTCCACCCTTTTTTCCTGAGGGCGATCTGCGTCCCTTCCCCGCAGTCGATCAGCAGCCCGGAACCGTCGCAGCGCGCCATCATGGACGTGAGCCAGCGGTAAGGGAGCGGCATCATGCCGCCGGTCCCGAGAAGACAAATATCCAGCATCCGATCTATCCTTTCCGGGAACCGTCAGTCGGACAGTCCCGTTCATTTTTTAGTAAAAGCGGTCTTCCGCGGCCAGGTCCCGGTTCCAGTAGATGGCCGCGTCCTCGACGGGATCCCGGTAATACTTCTTCCGGAGCCCCTCTTTCTGAAAGCCGTGGCGCTCGTAAAGCCGGATGGCGGGGACATTTCCCGCGCGCACTTCCAGCGTCGCGGAACCCGCACCGCGGCGGGTCATCTCCCGCATTCCTTCTTCCAGCAGCGGACCGGACCAGCCGCGTCCCCGGAACTCCGGAGCCACACAGATCCGCATCAGCTCCGCCTCGTCCCCCAGGACGCGCACGTTGGCATACCCCGCTGTCTGCTCTTCCTCCCCGAAAAGGAGGACAAAGCAGGAATCCAGGCTGCTCTCCAGCATGTCCCGCAGCATGGTCTCCGTCCACGGGTCGCTGAAGCATTTCAGCTCCAGGTCCCTCACTGCGGGCAGATCCTTCTCTTCCATTCTGCGGATCTGTAATTCTTCCTTCATTCCGCTTGCGCTCCTGCCTGCCGCTCCTGTTTACAGTTCCAATCTCCTGCTCTCACCGCGAAGCTTCACTCCACCCTGTCGGGCGCGATGCCGGCCGCCAGTTCCTTCAGCCTGCCGGCCTTCTTCGCTTCGTCGAACTCGCGCTCCGCCTGGCTCTTTCTCAGATAGTCCGGAGCGAACGCCTCCGCCGGGACAGTCTTTCCCTCCCGGAACAGGACCGCTCCAAGAGCTGCCACGCTCGCAGCCCGGAGGCGTCCGGAATTCGCGGGTGCGAAGGAAAACGGAACAGTCAGTTCCCGCTCCGCCGCCTCCCGGAGTACGGGGACGCCGTCGCCGAGGAAAATGACTCTTTCTCCGCGCCGGTTCAGCTCCTCCAGAAGCTCCGGGACCCCGATGGCCCGGGAAGGCTCCACCGTCTCCAGATGATCCGCGCAGTGGTACAGGCCATTGTAGACCTGGTTCCTCCGGGCGTCCATTACGGGACAGATCAGGGCTTCCGTGCCGTACAGATTGAAAGCCGCAGCGTCCAGCGTCGGCACCGGGATCAGGGGCCTGTTCAGCGCCAGGCCCAGCCCCTTAGCGGTGGCGGCGCCGATCCTCAGACCCGTGAAAGAGCCCGGACCCGCCGAGACCGCGATGGCATCCACCGCGTGTTTGTCTGTCTGCGTCATCCGGACGATCTCATCCAGCATAGGCAGCAGTGTCTGGGAATGTGTGATCTTATGATTGACTGTATATTCCGCAGTCAGCAGATCGTCTGTCACCACAGCCACCGAAGCGGTCAGCGCGGCGCTTTCGATTCCAAGTATGATCATCTCTCTGTCCTCTCTCTCTGCCCCCGACCGAAGGGAGCGGGGGAGCCCGCCCCGGCTTTGAGGGGCTTCAAACGCTGAAATCATAAAAGGAATGGGCGGACATTCTGCCGCCCATCCAGTAATATTCATTCCACCGTGATCTCCCGGTAATCAAATCCCTTCGCGGGATCCTTCCGGATCGTGACATGGACCGCGTCCTCCGGGATCAGCTCCCCGATCTGCGACGCCCACTCTACCAGGCTTACGCCGTCTCCGAAGAAGCAGTCCTCGTACCCGATCTCGTACATCTCCTCGGGATCCTCAATGCGGTACACGTCAAAGTGCCACATGGGGAGCCTGCCTCCCTCGTAGCCGTGCAGAATGGTAAAGGTGGGACTCACCACCGGTTCCGTGATGCCGAGGCCCCGGGCAAATCCCCGGGCAAATACTGTTTTTCCGGTCCCCAGATCGCCGTCCAGACAGATCACCGTTCCCGGCTCTGCCTTTTCAGCGAGCTCCGCGGCAAATGCCTCGGTCTCCTGGTCGGACCACGTCTCTCTGGTCATGCCCTGATCACCTTGATGATGTTGTCAAACTGCGCCGCGGCAGCCTGCATGTCCTTTTCCCGCATGACGCCGGTGAAAAGAGCGAACTCTTCTCCGGCGGCTTCTCCGTCGGGAGACACTGCTTCCGCATCGGCAAAGACTGCTTTTGCCTTCGCGGAGTCGCTGCCTTTGAAACGGATCAGGTAGCGGTGAAGGGAGTCCTCCATGGGCTCCGGCACCGTCTGCCCTTCGTGCCATCCGAAGGGGACGTTTCTGTCCATGTTCTTCGCGGCTTCGATGATGTCCGCCAGCACCGCGCTGGCGGTCGGAAGCTTGCCTGCGCCGCTGCCGTACAGCATGGTGACGCCCAGCATGTTCCCGCGGATCAGGATGCCGTTAAACACGCCGCTGACGCCGTAGAGCGGGTTGTCTTCCGGGATCAGCTTCGGGCACACGGAAACAGCCACCCGGCCGTTCTCGCGCACCGCGCTCCCCACCAGCTTGATGTTGGCGTTCAGCTTCTTCGCGTAGGCAAAATCCGTCGTGTCGATCTTTGTGATCCCTTCGGTATGGATCTGCTCGAAATTCACTTCACTGTCCGTGACAAGGGAGGTAAGGATAGCGATCTTCCGGCAGGTGTCAAAGCCCTCAACGTCAGCTTCCGGATTCCGCTCCGCGTATCCGAGCCTCTGGGCTTCCGCCAGGGCATCGCCGAAGCTGGTGCCTCTGCGGTCCATCTCCGTCAGAATATAGTTCGTGGTCCCGTTCAGGATGCCGGTGATCTCCATGATCTCCTGTCCCGCATAGCCTGTTCCCAGGGTGCGGATCACAGGGATGCCGCCGCCCACTGCTGCCTCGAAGAGGAAATTGATATTCTTGTCCCGCGCGATCTGAAGCAGCTCGGTCCCGTGGGCCGCCACCAGCGCCTTATTGCTGGTGACGACATGCTTGCCCGCCAGGAGGCAGGCCTTCACGAACTGATACGCAGGCTTTGTTCCGCCCATAGTCTCCACGACGATGCTGATCTCCGGGTCCTTCTCAATGGCAGAGAAATCCCCTGTCACCAGCTTCTCGTAGGGAGTTCCGGGAAACTCTCTCAGGTCCAGGATCCTGGACACTCTGATCTCATCCCCCAGCTCCTTCTTAAGGATCGCCTGGTTTTCCTCGATCACCTCATAGACGCCGGAGCCGATGGTTCCGCATCCCATTATCGCCACTTTAATCATATCTGATACCCCCGCTGCGGACAGGTCAGTCCGCGTCGACGCCCTTCATCTGCGGGCAGCCGAGACTCTGCCATGTAAGATACGCCGTGATAAAATCGTTCAGATCTCCGTCCAGGACCGCTGTTACATTTCCGGTGGTGTAGCCGGAACGCAGGTCCTTCACCATCGTGTAAGGCTGCAGAACGTAGGAGCGGATCTGGCTTCCCCAGCCGATCTCCTTCACCGTGCCGCGGATCTCATCCGCCGCATCGGCCTGCTTCTGCTGCTCCAGCATATAAAGCTTCGCCTCCAGCATCTGCATCGCCTTGTCCTTGTTCTGGAACTGGCTGCGCTCGTTCTGGCAGGTGACCACGATGCCCGTGGGCAGGTGGGTGATGCGGATGGCGGAACTGGTCTTGTTGATGTGCTGTCCGCCGGCGCCGCTGGAGCGGTAGGTATCCACCCGGATATCGTCCGGATTGATCTCCACATGGATGTCGTTGGAAAGCTCCGGCATCACGTCGCAGGAAACAAAGGAGGTCTGCCGCTTGCCCGCCGCGTTGAAGGGCGAGATGCGGACCAGACGGTGCACGCCGTGTTCGCTGCGGAGCCTGCCGTAGGCATTCTCACCGTTGATCTGGATGGTCACGGACTTGATGCCCGCCACATCGCCGTCCAGGTAGTCAAGAACCTCGACGGAATAGCCCTGGCGCTCTGCCCAGCGGGTGTACATGCGGTACAGCATGGAGCACCAGTCACTGGACTCCGTGCCGCCGGCGCCCGCGTTCAGGCGGAGGATGGCGTTGTTGGCGTCATATTCTCCGGTGAGCAGCGTCTCGGACTTCAGCTCCTCCAGCTCATGAATAAACTCATCCAGCATCTCCCGGATCTCCGGGATCATTCCTTCGTCCTCTTCTTCGTTCCCCAGCTCGATCATGTCGCCGATGTCCGAGAAGCTGCTCTCCAGCTTCTGGAACCGCTCCATGGTATTCTTCAGGCTCCGGTTCTCCCGGACGATCTTTGTGGATTCCTCCGGATTGTCCCAGAATCCCGGCTCTTCCATCATGCGGTCCAGCTCGGCGATCCGCTTCTCCTTGTTGTCAAGGTCCAGGGAGTTCCGGATCTCCTCGAGCGGTTTCTCGTAGGTGGAGAGGGTATTTTTCATGTTATCTAACTCGACCACGTTTCTTCACCTCTGTCTTCTGCTCTGTGTTTACAGCATATCCGTCGGGTTCTGTTTTCCGCTCTGGTCAGCCTTGGAGAACAGCTTGCGCCCGTGGCACTGCTTGAATTTCTTGCCGCTGCCGCAGGGGCAGGGATCGTTCGGATAGATCTTCTGCGTCTTCTTGACCACAGGCTTCTTTTCCACGCTGTCGTCACGGTTCGTTCCGGTGACCTTGGCCGCCGGCTCTCTCTCGACCTTCTGCTCGACCTTCAGGTGCATGAGCACGCGGATGGTCTCCTCCGTGATGCTCTCGGTCATGGCCTCGAACATGTCATAGGCTTCCATCTTGTACTCGACCAGCGGATCTCTCTGGCCGTAGGCCTGGAGTCCGATACCCTGGCGCAGCTGCTCCATGTCGTCGATATGGTTCATCCACTTGGCGTCGATGACCTTCAGAAGGATGACGCGCTCCACTTCACGGATCTGGTCTCCGCCCGGGAACTCCGCTTCTCTCGCTTCATACAGCTTCGTCGCCTCTTCCTTCAGACGGTGGATCAGTTCGTTCTTCTTCATGCCGGCCATGTCTTCCGTGTAGAACACGGGGTGCATGGGCACGTCGCGGAGCAGGGACTGGTTCAGGGACTCGTAATCCCATTTCTCCGCGGGCTGGTCCTCAGCCACGTTGCGGTTCACCGCGCGCTCCACCACGTCGTTCAGCATGCGCATCACCGTGGCGCGCATGTTCTCGCCGTTCAGGACCTTGTTTCTCTCGGCGTAGATCACCTCACGCTGGTCGTTGTTCACCTCGTCGTACTTCAGGAGGTTCTCACGGATGCCGTAGTTGTTGGTCTCGATCTTGATCTGGGCCTGCTCAATGGCATTGGTCAGCATGCGGTGCTCGATCTGCTCACCCTCCGGGACGCCGAGGGCCGTGAACATGTTCATCAGCCGCTCCGAACCGAAGAGACGCATCAGGTCGTCTTCCAGGGAGATGTAGAAACGGGATTCACCCGGGTCTCCCTGACGGCCGGAACGTCCGCGCAGCTGGTTGTCGATACGTCTCGCCTCGTGGCGCTCCGTGCCGATGATCTTCAGTCCGCCGAGGGCCTTGGATTCCTCATCCAGCTTGATATCGGTACCACGGCCTGCCATGTTGGTGGCGATGGTGACCGCGCCGTGGATTCCTGCGCCCGCAACGATCTCCGCTTCCTTCTCGTGATACTTCGCGTTCAGGACCGTGTGGGGGATGCCCTCCCGCTTCAGCATCTTCGAGAGCATCTCGGAGGTCTCGATGGTGATGGTGCCGACCAGGACCGGCTGCCCCTTGGCGTGGGTCTCCTTGATCTCCTCGACCACTGCGTGGAATTTCTCTCTCTTGGTCTTGAAGACAGCGTCGTTGTGGTCCACACGGATCACCGGCTTGTTGGTCGGGATGGCGATGACGTCCATTCCGTAGGTTCCGCGGAACTCCTTCTCCTCTGTCAGCGCGGTACCGGTCATGCCGCCCTTCTTTTTGAACTTGTTGAAGAAGTTCTGGAAGGTGATGGTGGCCAGGGTCTTGGACTCTCTCTTGACGTTGACGTGTTCCTTCGCCTCAATGGCCTGGTGCAGTCCGTCAGAGAAACGTCTTCCGGGCATGATGCGGCCGGTGAATTCGTCGACGATCAGGACTTCGTCGTTGGAGACCACGTAGTCCTTGTCCTTATGCATCAGTTCCTTTGCGCGGAGCGCCAGGATGACGCAGTGCTGGATCTCCAGGTTCTGGGGATCGGAGTAGTTCTGCAGCTGGAAGAACTTCTCGACCTTCGCCACACCCTCCTCGGTGAGGTTCACCGTCTTGTCCTTTTCGTCGACAATGTAGTCGCCGGTCTCGGTGATCTCCTCGCCCATGATGGCATTCATCTTCGTGAATTCGCCGCTGGCCTCGCCCCTCTCCAGCTGGTTCGCTAGGATGGTGCAGACCTCATACAGCTTGGTGGACTTTCCGGACTGTCCGGAAATGATCAGCGGGGTGCGCGCTTCGTCGATGAGGACAGAGTCCACCTCGTCGATGATGCAGTAGTCCAGCTCGCGGAGCACCTGCTGCTCCTTGTAGATCGCCATGTTGTCACGCAGATAGTCGAATCCCAGCTCGTTGTTTGTCACGTACGTGATGTCGCAGCGATACTGTTCCTGCCGCTCCTGGGAGGTCATCTGGTTCAGGACCACGCCGACCTTCAGTCCGAGGAATTCGTGGACGGCCCCCATCCACTCCGCGTCACGCTTTGCCAGGTAGTCGTTGACGGTGACGATCTCGACACCCTTGCCTGACAGTGCGTTCAGATACGCAGGGCATGTGGATACCAGGGTCTTTCCTTCACCTGTACGCATCTCCGCGATACGTCCCTGGTGAAGCACGATGCCGCCGATCAGCTGCACCGGATAGTGCTCCATGCCCAGAACACGTCTTGCCGCTTCACGGACCGTTGCGAATGCTTCCGGCAGAATGTCATCCAGCGTCTCACCGGCGGCGAGACGCTCCTTGAATTTCTGTGTCTGTGCTTTCAGCTGCTCATCGCTCATCTCAACCATCTGCGGCCGGAGTGCTTCGATCTTCTTCACTACGGGCCACAAAAGCTTTACTTCCCGCTCGCTGTGAGTTCCGAAAATCTTTTCAAGTACTTTCATCTATTAGTCAGCTCCTGTGTAGAATTCGCTTAGAATACCATAACTATATTAGTCTAACATCCTGAAGCCATAACTTCAAGTGCAAGCTTCCGCCGGATAGCCTGCAGAACTTCCTGCAGGTCGTCCGCGGATCTCCTGCGGTGTCAGTCAGCCCCCCGTGTGAGAGCTCCGACGGCGCAGCAGGCAGCAAATCCAAGCACCTGGACCGCCACGATGGTGGACCCGACGGGAGTTCCTGCCAGGATGGCGATGACGATCCCCATGAAGGAACACACGACCGAAAGGACCGCAGAGCAGATGGTGACGTGCAGAAAGCTGCGAAAGATCCGCATCGCCGAAAGGGCGGGGAAAATGACCAGGGCAGAGATCAGGAGCGAGCCTACCAGATTCATGGCGAGGACAATGATCACCGCCGTGATGACCGCGATCAGCAGATTGTACTGGTCCGCCCGGACACCTGCAGCCCTGGAAAAATCTTCGTCAAAGGTCACTGCGAAGATCTTGTTGTAGCAGAGAACGAAGATCACCACCACGGCGATGGAGAGGATCACGCTGAGCCAGACCTCCCTGACTGTCAGCGTCAGGATGGAGGTGGAACCGAACAGCGTGCTGCATACATCGCCGGAAATATTCGAAGAGGCGGAGAACACATTGACCAGAAGATATCCGAAGGCAAGGGCTGCCACGGAGATCATGGCAATGGCTGCGTCCCCTTTGATCTTCGCGTTCTTTCCTCTCCTGAGAAGGAGGATCGCGCTGATCACTGTCACCGGCAGGATCAGCAGCATTTCATTGGTCAGGTTCATGACCGTCGCCACTGACATGGCGCCGAAAGCCACATGGGAGAGGCCGTCTCCGATGAAGGAAAAGCGCCGGAGGACCAGGGTCACTCCCAGAAGCGCGGAGCAGAGCGCCACCAGTACCGAGACGATCAGGGCGTACCGCACGAAGGGATACTGCAGATACATTCCGAATTTCGCGATCATTCCGCCTCTCTCTCCTTCCTGATCTTTTCCAGGTATGCTTCTTTCGTCCCGAAGAACACCGATCCCCCGATGTGCAGGATATGACTGGCGTCTTTCAGAGCCGCCGAAATATCATGGGAGATCATGATGATAGTAATGCCGGATCTGTTCAGTCTGCGGATCAGATCGTACATATCCGCTGTCACAAGCGGATCCAGTCCGGAGACCGGCTCATCCAGCAAAAGGATCTTCTGGGCCGCGCAGAGTGCCCGCGCCAGCAGCACTCTCTGCTGCTGCCCTCCGGAAAGCTCCCTGTAGCAGCGCTTCGCAAGCGCCGTGATACCCATCTTCTCCATGGCGTCCGCCGCTTTATTTTTCTCTTCCTGATTATAGAAGGGTCGCAGTCCGCAGCGTCCCTGGCACCCGGACAGGACGATCTCTGTCACGGAGGCCGGGAAATCCTTCTGCATCTCGCTCTGCTGCGGCAGGTATCCGATCTCATTTTCCTTTACACCGTCTCCCATGACGATCCGGCCGCCCATGGGCTGCCTGAGGCGGAGCAGTGTTTTCATCAGTGTTGTCTTGCCGGAACCATTTTCGCCGACAATGCAGAGATAATCCCCCGTGTTCACGCTGAAGTTCAGGCCTTCGACGATCGCGTGTCCGTCATACCCGAGCGTCAGGTTCTCGACCTTGATCTGCGCCATTATATAGAACTCCTTTTTTATCATAAAGCAATCAAATCTGAAAAACGTTTTCAATTTTATAAGCGGCGCCTGTTTTTGTCAACCGTCCGCAAAATCCTGTTAATTTTTTCTGTTTTTGCCGCAGTTCACCCAACTTTTTTGTGAACTATGTTATAATAGTGATACAGCATAAGGAAAGGAGTTGAGATTATGCGTATAACTATCACCGGCAAAAACATGGATCTTACAAACGGACTCAAGAATCAAGTCACCAAGAAGCTCTCCAAGCTCGAAAAGTATTTCGCGGATGATGCTGAAGCCCGTGTTGTGCTGAGCAAGAGTAAAGGGAAAGAAAAGGTCGAGGTGACAATTCCGACGAAGAGCGGATTTATCCGCGCCGAGGACGCCACCGACGATTTCTATGCATCGATCGACCTGGTGGAGGAATCCATTGAGCGCCAGATCAAGAAGTATAAATCCAAACTCGTTGACAGAAAGCAGTCGGCTGTCCCCTTCTCGGATCTGTTTATTGAAGAAAAAGCAGAAGGCGACGAAGAGATCCGCATCGTGAAGAACAAGAAGTTCGAGATCAAGCCCATGGATCCCGAAGAAGCCTGCCTCCAGATGGAGCTTCTCGGCCACAACTTCTTCGTCTTCCTGAACTCCCAGACAGAAGCTGTCAATGTGGTATACCGCAGAAACGACAAGAGTTACGGCCTCATCGAGCCCGAGACGTGAATTAACAGTGAGCCAAAATATTGAGACTGCCACGCTGGCGTGAGCAGGCGCATGATTTTGGCGAACGTCCCTCATAAGCAGCACCGCCCTCCATTTCCGGAGGGCGGTGTTTCTGTTTCTGTATTTATTCGCAGAGGTCAGCGATGGCCTGGGCGAACATTTTCGCGGAGACCACCAGCTCTTCGATCACGACAAACTCGTCCGGAGCGTGCATGCGGGTATCCGTTCCGGGGAGGCACGCACCGAAGGCGACGCCGTTCTCCAGGTCATGGACATAGGTGCTTCCGCCCATGGCGATGCATCCGCCGGGAAGTCCGGTATACTCCTCGTAGATCCGGCTCAGTTCCTTCACCAGGACCGTATCGGCCGGGACCTTGTGCGGTACTGTCATGCCCTCAGAATCAAAGCGCATGCCTTCCTTCTCCATCTTCTGCCGGCAGATCTTCACAAGATCGGAAGGAGCCAGAGCGGAGGGATATCTGCAGTCAAACAGCCCCTTCATCCCCGTCTGGTCCAGCTCCAGCTGGGTGAACGCCAGCGTCAGGGGACCGCACTCTTCGTCATCGGTCTTGATCCCCAGAGAAGCTCCGTCCGTCTCGCCGTGAGGCATCAGCCAGCAGAGAGACCGCACTGCATGGGCGGCACCGGCTTCATGGCCTGTGTAGCCCGCGTTGGTCTCTTCCACTGGAAGCTCGGCGAGCAGTGAAAGAAGCGCCGTCAGGGCGTTGATTCCTTCCTTCGGCGTGGACGCGTGGGCGTTCCTGCCGATGGCCGTGACCGTAAGCAGTGTATCTGTCCCGGCGTCTTTATCGGAGACCATGTTCCCTCCGCCGCGCACAGTCTCAAACCGCACACCCGTTACTTTTGAGATCTCCGCCGCCAGGACATCGACCACCATCTGGGAGATGCCTGCCAGAACAGCCACTGCCCTCGGCGGGACCGCGTTCGCGACCTTGCCGCCGGAGACCTTCAGGATCCGCGCGCCGGCGCGCTGTTTTGCCCAGCTCATGGAGAACTTGCCGGGAAGACGGCCCTTCTCGATATTCGCCACCGGATACTCTCCGTCCGGGGAGAAGGTCATGGGGGCTTCTTTTTCGACCTTGTAATAGTGGGCGATGCAGCCGCTGCCGCTCTCCTCGTCCGTGCCGAGGATCAGCCGCGCGTTCTTCGTCACCGGGATGCCCAGCTCCTTCACGGCGCGCATGGCATAGATCGCCGCGACAGCCGGCCCTTTGTCATCGGAGGTGCCGCGTCCGTACATCCTGCCCTCTTCCTCCACCACCTTCGGCTCGAAAGCCTCTGTCACGGTCCAGCCTTCCTGACCGGGCACCACGTCCAGGTGCGCAAGGATATCCAGCTCGTGCGCTCCGTCGTTCAGATCCGCCGTCAGCACATAGTTGTCGTAGTTCGTCGTCTTCAGACCGTATCCCGCGATCATCTTCTCCGCGGCCTTCAGCGCCTTATAGGGCCCCTCGCCAAAGGGCATGCCGCTCTCCGGGGCATCCGGCGCTGCCGGGACAGCCTTTCCTTTGGAACTGTCGATCCGGCAGAGGGTCTTGATATCCTCCAGCATTTCCGCGCGGTGTGCCTCGATCCAGGCTTCGATCTGCTCCCTGTATTTCATCTTCTGTGATGTTCTCCTTTTTATCTTTTTATCCGGGCGCATGGCTTTTTACGCCATACACCCGGCTTTTTACGCCATGCGCCCAGCTCGCGGCTCACGCCGCTCGCTGTACGGCTGCGCCGTATCCCCGTGGGCACATTCATAACGGTCCATGCAAGCATGACCGTTCTGCCTGTGCTCACGGGCGCATGGCTTTAGCTGCGCCCAAACTCACTTAATTTCAGTCCCGGATTCCGGTCCTCCACCATCTTGACGCTCCACTCATGGACAAAGAGCAGCAACGGATCGCCCTTCAGGTTCTGGATCCGCTTCATGTCGCTGGTGCCCTGGATGCGGTCCACGTTGATCTCCTGCGGGTTCTCGACCCAGCGGATGTACTCGTAGGGCAGCTGGTCCAGGCGGACTTCCACATTGTACTCCGACTTCAGGCGGTAGGTCAGCACTTCAAACTGCAGGACGCCGACGGCGCCCACGATGATCTCCTCCATGCCGGCGTTGACTTCCTGGAAGATCTGGATCGCGCCTTCCTGGGCGATCTGGTAGACGCCCTTGGTGAACTGCTTCCGCTTCATGGTGTCGATCTGCTTCAGCCGCGCGAAATGCTCCGGTGCGAAGGTGGGGATCCCCTCGAACTGCACAGGCTCCCTGGAAGTGCAGAGCGTGTCGCCGATAGAGAAGATGCCCGGGTCGAAGACACCGATGATATCGCCCGCGTACGCCGTCTCCACGATCTTTCTTTCATCAGCCATCATCTGGGTGGACTGGTTCAGGCGGATCTTCTTTCCTCCCTGGACATGGGTCACCTCCATGCCGGCCTCATATTCCCCGGAGCAGATCCGCATGAAAGCGATCCTGTCGCGGTGGGCTTTGTTCATGTTGGCCTGGATCTTGAAGACGAAAGCTGAAAAGAAATCGTCCTTCATGGGATCCACCGTGTACTGCGTGTCCGTATCCGCGAAACCGTTGGTGGTCACCGTGAGCTGCTTCGCGTTTCTTGCCAGCGGGGAGGTCGTCATCTGAAGGAAATGGGTCAGGAAGGTCTCCACACCGAAATTCGTCAGGGCGGAGCCGAAAAACACCGGCGTCAGATCGCCGCGGCTCACCCGCTCCATATCCAGCTCGTCGCTGGCGCCGTCCAGAAGCTCGATCTCCTCCAGGAGCTGCTCCTTGTAGTCCTCTCCGATCTTCTCCCCCAGGGAAGGATCCTCCAGGTCCCAGGTCTCGGACTCCACTTCCTCCATGCCGGCGTGAGCCGCATGGAAAGCAGTGACCTGCTTTTTATTGCGGTCGTAGACACCCTTGAAATTCTTTCCGCAGCCGATGGGCCAGTTCACCGGACAGGTCCGGATGCCCAGCAGCTCCTCGATCTCGTCTGTCAGCGCGAAGGGATCCCGCGCCTCCCGGTCCATCTTGTTGATGAAGGTAAAGATCGGGATGTGCCGCAGGGTGCAGACCTTGAACAGCTTCCGCGTCTGGGCCTCCACGCCCTTACCGGCATCGATCACCATGACCGCGGAATCCGCCGCCATCAGGGTGCGGTAGGTATCCTCCGAGAAATCCTGGTGGCCGGGTGTGTCCAGGATGTTGACGCAGTTTCCTTTGTAATTGAACTGTAGCACGGAAGAAGTGACAGAGATGCCTCTCTCCTTCTCGATGTCCATCCAGTCACTGACTGCGTGTCTGCCTGTTTTTCTGCCCTTGACCGATCCTGCCAGGTTGATGGCGCCGCCGTACAGAAGAAGCTTCTCCGTCAGCGTCGTCTTGCCGGCGTCAGGATGGCTGATGATGGCAAAAGTACGTCTTTTTCTGATCTCTTCAAAATTCGTCACGTCAATCTGTTCCCCGTTCTTTTATGATTATGTCCAGGATGCGGTCTGCCACCTCATTCTTGGACAGGATCGGAAGCTCCTCCGTCCCGTCGGGGCGAAGGAAGGTCACCACATTGGTGTCTGTGCCGAAGCCCGCCCCGGCAGCCCGGAGGGAGTTCGCCACGATCATGTCCGCTTTCTTTTTCCGGAGCTTTTCGCCGGCGTTCTGCAGGAGATCCGTGGTCTCCATGGCAAAGCCGCACAGGAACTGGCCCTCGGGCTTGTGTTCACCGCACCACGCCAGGATATCGTGAGTCCTTGTGAGGGTAATGGTGGTCTCCGTTCCGGTGTTCTTCTTTTTGATCTTCTCTGACGCCACTTCCGCAGGACGGAAATCCGCCACCGCAGCGGCCATGATGATGATATCCTGCTGATCAGACACCGCTGTGACTGCGTTGAACATCTCCTCGGCGGAGACGACTTTCACGGTGTTCACGAACTGCGGTGCAGGGACCCTCATATCACCCGCGACCAGAGTCACTTCAGCACCCCGCATTGCCGCCGCACGTGCGATGGCAGTCCCCATCTTTCCGGTGGAGTGGTTCGTGATGAAGCGCACCGGGTCAATGGCCTCCCGGGTGGCGCCGCTGGTCACAAGGACTTTTTTGCCCTTGAGATCCTTCTCCGCTCCGCAGGCCATCTCCAGCCACTCAAACAGCTCTTCGCCCTCCGGCAGCCGGCCGCTTCCCATATCCCCGCAAGCCTGGAACCCGATGCCGGGCGCGACCACGGTCCAGCCTCTGTCCTGGAGCTTCTTCAGGTTCTCCTGGACCACCGGATTTTCAAACATGTGCACATTCATGGCCGGCGCTATGAGCAGCGGGCAGGAATACGCCGCGATGATCGCGGAGGAAAGCATGTCGTCCGCAATGCCCAGGGCAGCCTTCGCAATGATATCCGCGCTGGCCGGCGCCACAAGGAAGGCATCCGCCATTTTGGGAAGGTCGATGTGGGATACGGGAGATTCGTTCGCGCGGTCAAAATCATCCAGCACCGTGCGGTGCCGGGTGAGTGTATCGAATACCACCGGGTCGATGAACCGGCAGGCGTTCTTCGTCATGATCACGTAGACTGACGCCCCCGCCTGCTGAAGAAGGCTGGCAAGATGCGCCATTTTGTAAGCCGAAATGCTTCCGCTGATCCCCAGCAGGATCGTTTTTCCTTTTAACACAGCGTTCTCCTCCCGCGTTGAATTCATACCGTTTTTAAGTTATGATGTCAATAGAGTTTAACATAATTCCATCCGGAAAGGAAGAAATTCTATGATACTCGCAATCGACATGGGTAATTCCAACATCGTGATCGGCGGCATTGACGAAAAGAACACATACTTCATGGAACGGATCACTACTGACAGCAGGAAGACCGACCTGGAGTACGCGGTCAGCATCAAAAACATCTTCGAGATCCATCATCTGGATCCCATGAGCGTGGAGGGCGCGATCCTGTCCAGCGTCGTCCCGCCCCTGAATCCGGTCCTCACCGCCGCTGTCCGGAAGATCACCGGAAAACATCTGAAGCTCGTGGGTGCCGGCATGAAGACAGGAATGAACATCCGGATGGACGACCCGAAAAAGGTGGGCGCGGACCTCATTGTGGACTCCGTGGCTGCAAAGGCGGAGTATCCCCTGCCTATCATCGTCATCGACATGGGCACCGCCACCACCATCACCGTAGTGGATAAACACGGCGACTATATCGGCGGCGTCATCCACCCGGGTCTCCGGGTGTCCCTGGACACCCTCTCCAGCAGGACAGCCCAGCTGCCCCACATCGACCTGGAATCTCCCGGCCCTGCCATCGCGAAAAACACGATCGACAGCATGCGGAGCGGTATCGTCTATGGTTCCGCCGCCATGATGGACGGGATCATTGACCGCTTTGAAGAGGAGCTCGGCGAGACCTGCTCCCTGGTCGCCACCGGAGGACTGGCACCCTTTGTCGTCCCTCACTGCCGCCACAAGATCACCGTGGA
The DNA here is from genome assembly GCA_902780465.1 of uncultured Lachnospiraceae bacterium. Taxonomy (GTDB): domain Bacteria; phylum Bacillota; class Clostridia; order Lachnospirales; family Lachnospiraceae; genus Moryella. The sequence continues at coordinate 4,071 of CACZFV010000020.1, read as the reverse complement.
CGACAGCCTGCTGCTGAAAGGACTGCTGATCCTGTACCGCAAAAATTCTTAAAGCCGTGCGTTCCCCGGAACGCAGAACAGCCGCCCCGGTCGGACCGGAGCGGCTGAGTTATTTTTACTTGCGGTTCTTGAGGAAATCCGGAATGGTGATCTGCACGCTCCGGTTGTTTCTCGGCACGAAGCTCTGGTACTCCTGCTGGGGAGCTGCTTCCTGAGGCTGGGGTGCCGGAGCGGGAGCCGGAGCCGGCTCCTCCGCGGGCGCCTGCTGGACCGGCTGGGGTGCCGGAGCGGGTGCGGGGGCCGCAGGTCTCTGCTGCATCGCGGGCTTCGCCTGCTTCTGAGGTGTTCTGGCGAAACGGCCCATGGTGCTGCCGAGCTGAGACGGAGCCATGTTCACATCCTCCAGTCCGGTTGCGATGACAGTGATGGTGCACTCGTCCTGAGCGGCCTCGTCGTACATCGCACCGAAGATGATGTTCGCGTCTTCGCCTGCCATTTCCTGGACATAGCTTGCCGCGTCGTTCGCCTCGATGAGGGAGACGTCGCCGGAGACGTTGATGATGATGTTGGTCGCGCCGTTGATGGTGGTCTCAAGCAGCGGGGAAGCGCATGCGACCTTAACTGCCTCGATAGCCTTGTCCTCGCCGTGTGCGCGGCCGATACCGATGTGGGCGATGCCCTTGTCGGTCATGACGGTCTGCACGTCCGCGAAGTCCAGGTTGATCAGGCCGGGGACGTTGATCAGGTCGGTAATGCCCTGCACTGCCTGCTCCAGGACCTCGTCCGCTTTGCCGAAGGCTTCCGGCATGGAGGTACGGCGGTCCACGATCTCCAGCAGCTTGTCATTCGGGATGACGATCAGTGTATCCACTGCAGCCTTCAGGTTCTCAATGCCGGCGATGGCATTGCTCATACGCTGTCTGCCCTCAAACTTGAAGGGCTTCGTCACGACGCCGACGGTAAGGACGCCCATCTCCTTCGCGATGCGGGCGATGACCGGTGCAGCGCCGGTTCCGGTGCCGCCGCCCATGCCGCAGGTCACGAACACCATGTCCGCGCCCTCAAAGGCCTGCTTGATCTCCTCAGCACTCTCTTCCGCGGCCTTCTCGCCGATCTCCGGCTTCGCCCCTGCGCCGAGTCCCTTGGTCAGCTTTTCGCCGATCTGCATCTGGCTCTGCGCTTTGGAAAAGCTGAGTGCCTGCTTGTCCGTATTGATGGCAATAAAATCAACACCGACAATATCTTCATCGATCATACGGTTCACGGCGTTGTTTCCTGCACCGCCGACACCGATCACAATAATCTTGGCTGCATTCTCTTCTTCATTCATTCTGATTTCCAGCAAGGTTTCACCCTCCTATGTCACTTTGAAGCCCTGGTCAGGGCATACTATCTGATTATCTATTGAAACTATAATAACGACTAACTGAAAAAAGTGCAACTAACTTTTTCAGCGCCTTCTGAATGAATACATCCTGTTGGGAACAGTGGGGTCGTAATCGCTCAGATCCAGTGTCCCGTCCAGGTCTTTGATCCTCGGCAGGATGTTGGAAAGCTCCGACAGCTTTCCGTTCATATCGTTCGACCCGCCCAGCAGCACACTGACGTTTCCGATGTTCAGCGTGGCGTTCAGGTCTTTGTCGTAGCGGATCATGTCCGCAGGGATCCCAAAGGTGGAAAGAGTCTGTGTCAGGTTCAGGATCATGGAGAAAATACGGCGGTTCTCCACCGGAAGCTCCCTGTAAAGGACGATCTGGCCGAAATGGAGTCCCGTGATCTCCGGAATGCCGGGCAGGCGCTGGTTCGCACTCTCCACGATGATCCCGTCCTTGTCAAAATACATTCTGGAGCTCATGTAGGAAACATATCCCACAATACTTTTCTCGTAGACGATCACCTCCACTTCGCCCGGACTTAAGAATGAGATCTTGTAGTCCTGGACGAAAGGAATACTCCTCTTCTTTCCCATCAGGCCGCGGATCATGCACGCGACGCTGTTCCTGGACATCCTGGTCGGGAATACCAGCTGCTCGATCTCTTCCGCTGTGTAGGTCCTGTTGCCCGTGACCCTGACTGAGGTCACCGAAAGGCTGACGCACAGGATCGCAAACGCCAGAAACACGGAAACAAGGACCAGAATGATCTTGTGTTTCATCATGCCGGTCCTCCTCAGACATCCATTTTTATCCTGTTGGCGACGCTGAGCACCAGTCCGATCTCCACCATCAGGAACAGGACTGAGGTGCCTCCGTAACTGACAAAGGGGAGCGTGATGCCTGTGTTCGGGATCGTATTCGTCACGACGGCGATGTTCAGGATCACCTGGACGGCGATCTGGGCCATCACCCCCGTCACCAGACATGTGCCGTACAGGTCCGGCGCGGAATTGGCGATCACAACGAAGCGGTAGATCATGAACATGAATACCAGGATCAGGGAGACTGCTCCGAACAGGCCCAGTTCCTCGCAGATGATGGCGAAGATCATGTCATTCTGCGCCTCAGGCACGAAGCCCATCTTCTGGATGCTCTCTCCGAGGCCTTTTCCCATGATGCCGCCGGAGCCGATAGCATACAGTCCCTGCAGCACCTGGAAGCCGCCGTCCTGGGGATAGTCGGCAGGATTCTGCCAGACAAGGATCCGGCTCAGCTGATACGGCTGCAGGATCTTCATATTCAGAAGGACATGCGCCAGCGGCACTGCGCCTGCCACAGCACCTGCAGCCAGTCCGCCGAGAAGCAGATGGAACCAGTACAGCCTGGAGACCACAAACGTCATGACAAACACCAGGCTGCCCACGATGATGCCGGAACTCAGGTTGTTCTTTGCCACCAGCCCTGCGATAGGGATATCCACAAGAAAAGCGATCAGAACACCCTGGATCGTATTGATCTTCTTCCCCATATTGACGATGAACACCGTCAGGAACAGGATCAGGGCCAGCTTTGCGAACTCCGTCGGCTGGAAAGACAAAGGTCCCACACCGAGCCAGCGCTTTTTTCCGTTCACCTCTCTTCCGATCAGCGACACCAGGATCATCAGCACATAGGACATGGCGTACATGATCCCGGCCCACTTCAACGTCCAGTGGTAGTCGATCTTCGACACGATGATCATGAAGACAAAACCGAGAATGGCGATCATCCCCTGACGCTTCAGGTAATACGCCGCGTCCGCCGTCTTCGGATCGATCTGGGCCATGTAGGAGCTGGAGGAGTAGATCATGAGAAGGCCGAAAGCCGTCAGGAAAATAACAGCAAAAACAAGACTGTAGTCATAATAGCGCTTCTGCCCTGCCTTCTTCGCCATCCTGCGGCCCCTCCTTTCCAGTCTCCGCGCCGCCCGGCGGACGGCGCACGATGCTTTTTACTGCAGCGCCTTTACAGCGCTCTTACATATTCCTTGAACTTTTCTCCCCGGACTTCATAGTTCGGGAACATCCCCCAGCTTGCGCAGGCAGGGGAAAGAAGGACGTAATCGCCCGCATTCGCGTAGGAAGCGCAGACCTTGACTGCCTCCTGCAGATCCTCCGCGAACATGATGTTGGTGAATCCGTGCCGCTTCGCGCACTCCGCGATGGCGTCCCGCGTCTGTCCGATCAGAACCAGGTAGCGGACTTTTCCGTCGAATGCTTCGATCCACTCGTCATAGGAAGACTTCTTGTCATATCCGCCGCCGATCAGGATCGTCGGTCCGGGCATGGCGCGGATCGCCTGGATCGCAGCGTCCGGGTTCGTGCCCTTGGAATCGTTGTAGTACTTGACGCCGTACTTCTCGCAGACGTACTCGATGCGGTGCTCCACCGCCTGGAATTCGCGGCAGGTCTTCAGCGTGACTTCCTCCGGGACCTTCATGCAGTCCGCAATGGCGATCGCCGCCATCACGTTCTCGTGATTGTGTCTGCCCAGAATGTTCAGCTCGTCCGTGCCGAGAAGCTGCTTCGCTTTTCCTTTGGTCTTCCGGCAGATGACGCCGTCCTCGATGTCATAGCCGTCCTCCAGAAGCTCGCGGCTGGAGAAGAACACCGGGACCGCCGGGCAGGCATCGCTCTTTCCGAAGGCGCGCAGCGCT
>CACZFV010000019.1 GCA_902780465.1 uncultured Lachnospiraceae bacterium | reverse complement strand
GCATGGCCCTGAAGCTGGGCGACTACTGCGTCACGGAAGCAGGCTTCGGCGCTGACCTCGGCGCAGAGAAGTTCTGCGACATCAAGTGCCGCATGGCGGGTCTGAAGCCCGACGCCTGCGTGGTGGTGGCTACGGTCCGCGCCCTGAAGCATCACGGCGGCGTCGCCAAGGCAGACCTGAACAATGAGAACCTGGAGGCGCTGGAGAAGGGCCTTCCGAACCTGCTGCAGCATGTGGAGAACATGTCCCAGGTCTACGGTCTTCCCACCGTCGTGGCTGTGAACCGCTTCCCCACCGACACGGAGGCGGAGCTGGATCTTGTCCGCAGGAAAGTCGCGGAGCTCGGCTGCAACGTGGCCCTCTCCGAAGTCTGGGGCAAGGGCGGCGAAGGCGGCATCGAACTTGCGAAGGAAGTGGTCCGTCTCTGCGAGGAGAACACGGAGTCTCACTTCACCTTCTCCTACGACAGCAGCCTTTCCATCGAGGAGAAGCTCGATACCATCGTCCGCCGCATCTACCACGGCACCGGCGCTGTACTGACGCCGAACGCGAAGAAGCAGGCCCAGCGGCTCACCGAGCTCGGCTACGGCGACTGCCCCATCTGCATGGCAAAGACTCAGTATTCCTTCACAGACGACCAGAAGAAGCTCGGCGCGCCGAAGGACTTCGAAGTCACTGTCCGCAACCTGAAGATCGCCGCCGGCGCAGGCTTTATCGTCGCGCTCACCGGCGACATCATGACGATGCCCGGACTCCCGAAGGTGCCTGCCGCGGAGAAGATCGATATCAGCGAGGACGGGGTCATCTCCGGACTGTTCTGATCATCTGTAACTAAAAATAAAAGAACGCCTTCCCGAAGGACCTGTCGTTCCCGCCGGGAAGGCGTTCTTTTATTTTCATAGATCATCTGTCCTGCAAAAGGACGGTTCTTTTTTGAAAACAGATGACTGCAGCCGCCTGGAAACAGCATCGGGCGTTTTTTATGTGTTTTTCAGAATTTGTTCCCTTCTGGAGGGCCTTAAATTCCAGATTTCCGCCGCTGAAGCCGTCATATGGGCGTTTTCAGGCTATTATGCGGATTTTTGTCCCCTTTTTTATCAAAAGCAATAGTACAAAAATCTTTGAAAAGGGAACAAATTTTTCAAAAATGATTAAAAACGCCCGGAAAGCCTCTTCAGAGCCTTCCAATCTCACTGGAAAATGCATTTTCAGGGGAACAGAATTTGTAAAGCCGCCAGAAAACGCCCAACCAGAGAAGCCAGAGGAATGGTTGGCTGCGGTTCACTGCAGTTCACTGCGGTTCACAGCAGTTTCAGCGGTTCCGCTCCTTCACACCTGGAGTCCAGCCACTCGACTGCTGCGTCCAGGCCCTCCTCGGAATACGGAAAATCTTTGCATTCTTTCTTTTCGTCCTCCGTCTCAGCGAAAGCAAAGGGGCCGTCCCAGACCCATGCCCTCAGAGACCGCTCTCCCCGCTTGTCCGGCGGAACGAAATGGACATTTTCCAGCGGTTCTATCGCCAGTCGGTAGCACTTCGAGCGGAAGCTTCCGGTGAAGGCTTCTCCATATTCATAGTGCTCCAGAGTGTAGAACCTCTCTCTTTCCAGACAGTTCATGGGCTTTCCTCTCCTGTTTTTTCATAGGCGATCCTGGGGTCATCGTCCTCCTCCACGTGGACGATGCCGCAGGGAACAAAGCCAAGCTTTGTCAGAAGATTCTGCATGACGTAATTGTCCCCGTGGGTATCCATCCGCAGGTATCCGCACTGCCGGAAGGCCCACAGGATGCAGAAGGTGCCGGCGCCGCGCTCACTGCCGGCGGAAGCGATGCGGTGCACCACGCCGTAGGTGTCTCCGCCGCTCCAGCCCTTCCCCTCGATCACCCTGTAGCAGGGTTCGATATTCCTGCCGTGATCGTAAAAGAAGACGGCAGCGATCCGGGCTGTAGCACCGGCAGATCCTTCCGTTCCCGGGACCTCGCAGACAAAACTCTTTCCTTCCGAAATATCCTTCCGGATCAGGGCTTCCGGAGGCCAGTTCGTGTTTCCCCACTGCCGCGGATTGCCGTGTTCCGCCATGAACTCACGGGCGCCGGCATAGATCTCCATGATCCCGGGCAGGTCCTTTTCCTCCGCTTTTCTGATGCGGAAACGATCTTCGTTCAATCTTCGTCCTCCGGTTCTTCTTCGTCAGCGTCTTCACCCAGGTCTTCCTGGGGTACAATGTAATCATAAGAATGGTATTCCGGGATATCCACCATTTTCAGGAGCTCCCGGAGATCCTCCGGTTCCGCGCCGGGGCAGAAGAAGATATCCGCCACGGTGATCTCACGGTAATCTTCGCTGTCCGCCCCTTCAGGAAGATCCGGGAAGACCTCCCCTTCTTCATCGGCATAGGCGTCGTAGACCTCCAGAAGCGGGATCTCCTCGATCTCCCGGCATCCTCCTGCGATCAGTTTCCTGCAGGTCATCGGCTCCACGTCGCACTCAATATGAACGACAGCGCCCGGGTCCATTTCGGAGCAGTACGCCACATCGATCTCAAATTCCGAATTCAGGTACATGGCGAATTTCGCAATGATCACTTCCCGCACTTCGGAATCCGAGAGGCTTCTTCCGACTTCGTCCTCGATCTCCTCCAGACCAAAGTCAAACCAGACATCCTCGAAATACAGGTCCGCCGCATCTACTTCTGTATCTTTGAACAGACCGTAGGGGATCAGTTTTGACACCATGCCGTCAATATCGAACTCTCCTTCTTCCCGCAGTTCTTCGATCAATTCCGCAGTTTCCGGTGTTACGTCAAATTTTACTTCCATACTTTCCTTTCCGGCGGAACAGAACTGTTCCGTGCCGACACACTTATGTTAGAATACAGATAGGCTGCCGAAACATTACTTTTATTATACTACAATCAGCCCGTCTTGTTCATCAGACCGCCGGAATATCCCAGGAGGAATCTCATGCGCGCCGTCAATCTTTACTATCTGTCCGGCATTTCCAACGAACGGCTCTTTTCGGACTATGAGAACATTCTGTCCGGAAGGAATGGTGTCACACGGATCCGCAGGGCGGACCAGACTGCGCTGCGCTCTCTTCTGAAAGCCCTGAAAAGGAACGGCCTGACGGATCTTTCCCTGTATGACGGCTTCTTCTTTTCCTTTATCATAGATCATATCGGAAAAGAATTCGATCTGCTGAAGGTCCGCTCCGACCGCAGCGCTGTTCTGAACATCGAGTTGAAGAGCCAGGAGATCGAGCCCGACCGGATCGGGAAGCAGCTTCTGCAGAACAGGTACTATCTGAATACCATTTCTTCAGAGATCTTCTCCTTCACCTATGTCTCCTCGGACAGGAGATTCTATACTCTGGACCGGGGGGGGCGGCTCACGGAGTGCGGCGTGGAGGACCTGATCCGTGCCATGAGGACCTTCACTTCTTTCGAACCGGAGGATCTGTCCCGCCATTTCCACGCCTCCGACTTCATTATCTCCCCCATCTCCTCGCCGGAACGTTTCCTGAGCAGTCAGTATTTCCTGACGAACCAGCAGATGTTCTACCGGAAGGAGCTCCAGGTCGCCATCGCCGCAAAAAAAGAAGAAGCGCTGTTTCTCGGCATCACCGGGGAACCGGGTACCGGAAAAACACTGCTCCTCTTTGACCTGGCAAAGAATCTTGGGGAAAAACACAGGATCCTCCTGATCCATGGCGCTGCGCTGTCCCCGGGCCATCTCGTCCTGAACGCGGCGCTTCCCTCCGTGACGATCGTCCCGATCCGGGACGTGACGGAAGAATTTCTGGAAGAAAGCAGCTGCGACGTGATCCTTGTTGACGAGTCCCAGCGTCTCTACCAGGTAGGTTTCGACCGGATCGTCTCTTTTGTCCTGAGCCGGGGTCTCAGCTGCATTTTTGTGTACGATCCTTCCCAGGTCCTCTCCGTTCCGGAAAAAGAACGGGACATCTCCTCCCAGATCGAACTTCTCTGCGGGAAGAGTATCTGTTCCCTCTCATCCAGACTCCGCAACAACCCGGAGTCCGCGGCCTTTGTAAGCAATCTCTTCAACCTGAAGTCCAGGACAGCAAAGTACCGCTACGAGAATATCACCCTGCTCCGGGCCGCCTCCCAGGAGGAAGAGGAACTGCTTCTCTCCTACATCACCAGGAAAGGCTATGTCTTTTGCGGAATGGAAAACATGCGGGATCTCATCGGCCAGGAATTTGACAACGTCGTCGTCACCCTGGACAGCAGCTTTTTCTATGACAGCGCCGGACTCCTCACGGCGGCGCCCCGGAAGGACAACGCCTGGCTGCCGGACCGCGTCCTCTACCAGAATGTGTCCCGCTGCCGGGAAAACCTCTGCCTGATCGTCACGCAGAACGACAAGGTCTTCAGAAAAATATGCGGCATCCTGCTGCCGCCCGGAAAATGAGCGGAGCAGGATACCGCATGACAGTTCCTGTCCTTACTTTCTGTCTGTCACAAAGTGGATATACTCGAAGACTGCCTCTTCCGTGGGAAGCTGTGCCGTGTACATGTACTCGCCCATCTGGGGCCAGTTCATCTCCGGCATGGCTTCCTGCATTTTGATGCAGCTGCCGTATTTCTCCTGGATCTCCTCGTGGGAGTGCACGTACTCATAAGCGCTGCGCCGGCTGGCGTAGGCGCAGAACTGCTCCTGCTCCGCCTTCGGGAAACGGCGCTCGTTGAAAGCCACCATATCAGCCCAGATCTGGTAGACATCCGTGGAGTGGCCAAAATTGATCATATCCGGCGTATAGCCTCCGGCGGGGCGCATGTTCACCTCCAGGGCCACGAAATCGCCCTTCCTGCCAAGTCCCTTTCTTCCTTTGGCCAGACAGAAGAACTCAAGGTGGACAAAGCGGCTGCGCACATTGAAGGCCTTCACGGTCTTCCTGCCCAGCGTCTGAAGCTTCGCGGGAACCTCCGCGCAGGTGTAATAGGACAGATCCAGATTCTTCAGCACGATATCCATAATGGACGGCGGGAAGTGGGTCATGTTCTCGAACAGCGGATCTCCGGAAGCATCGATGATGGCGTCGTAGGAGCAGATATCTCCTTCGATGAACTCTTCCATGACGTACGGAACCTCAGGCAGCTCATTGAAAAAGCGGTCCAGGTCCTCTTTTTTCGAGAGCTTCCAGGTGTCGTTGGCTCCCACGCCGGTGTCCGGCTTCACGATGACCGGATACCCCACTTCTTCCAGAAAAGCTTCCGCGTCTTCTTTCGTGGTGACCCGGGACTGACGCGCCGTAGGGATCCCATTCTCCTGGTAGATCTTCTTCATCAGGGATTTTTTCTTGATGAAGTCGATCTGGTCCGCCCTGACTCCGGTGGTGATATTGAAATCCGTGCGAAGCCTTGCGTCCTGCTCCAGCCAGAATTCGTTGTTGGATTCCACCCAGTCGATCTTTCCGTACTTAAAGCAGAAAAAGCCGACAGCGCGGTACACCTGGTCGTAATCCATCAGACTGCTGACCTTGTAGTACTCCGTCAGGCAGGCTTTCAGCGGCTCTTCCAGTTCATCATACGGCGCGTCTCCGATACCCAGGACATTGACGCCGTTCTTTTTCAGACGGTCGCAGAAATTCCAGTAAGTATGCGGAAAATTCGGCGAGATAAATACAAAGTTCATATGCCTCCCCCTGTTCATGGATTCTTCTATTCATTTGAAATACCATTCCAAAGGCTTTCCGTCAAGCGCTTTCCCGGAACTTTCCGGAAATAAAGTCCTGAAGCCGCATTAAAAACCCGCAAATTTCTTCCCGCATGTGTTTCGAAAAACGCGAAAAACGGATAATATAAATCTTATGAAAACTATCTTTGTAAACTTTTTTAATAAACGGACCTGGGCAGCCGATCTGCTGGTCACTGCAGCGATCCTTTCCGCCGCTTCTTCCGTCTGTCTCCTGTTCCGGCAGATCTCAGAGACGGATACGCATGTGCCGCTGATCTTCGTTCTCGCGGTGCTCTGTGTATCAAGGTTTACCCACGGATATCTTTACGGCATTGTCTGTTCGGTAGCTGCTGTATTCGGCGTGAACTACGCCTTTACATATCCTTACTTTAAACTGGACTTTTCCCTCACAGGCTACCCTCTGACCTCTATCGTAATGCTGACCGTTGCCATCATCGTCAGCACCCTGACCACAAGGATCAAAGCGCAGGAACAGATGAAGCTGGATATGGAGCGCGAGAAAATGCGCAGTAATCTTCTCCGTTCCATCTCCCACGATATCCGCACGCCGCTGACCTCCATCGCCGGATCCGCAGCTGCTGTCCTTGACAACTACGATCAGCTGAATGATGGAGAAAAAAAAGCACTGATCCGCGACATCCGCAGCGAAGCAGAATGGCTGAACCAGATCGTGGAAAACATTCTCTCCATCACCCGCTTCAGCGGCTCGGCGCAGCTGAACAGGACACCGGAACTCCCGGAAGAGATCGTCGAAAACGCTGTCATGAACTTCAGGAAACGTCATCCCGACATCCGGGTATCCGTCCGGATCCCGGAGGAACCCATGCTGGTGCCTATGGATCCGATCCTGATCGAACAGGTCTTCGTGAATATTCTTGAAAATGCCGTACTTCACGGCGGTACCACTAAAGAGATCATGATTACCGTGGAGCAGTCGGCGGGATCTGCCGTATTCACCATTGCGGACAACGGCTGCGGCATCCCGGAGGATATCCTTCCCCATCTGTTTGACGGTAGTCTGAAACTGAACAAGAAAAAATCGGACAGCAGCCGCAGCATGAGGATCGGCCTTTCCGTCTGCAAAGCGATCCTCGACGCCCACGACGGAATCATGACAGCCGGGAACCGGCCGGAAGGCGGCGCCTTCTTCCGTTTCTCGCTGCCACTGGAGGAAAGAAAAGATGGAAATTAAAGACAGAATCCTGATCGTTGAGGATGACCAGAGCATTATCAATCTCCTGACAGCCATCCTGAAGGCCAACAGCTACCAGACGATGACCGCGAAGACCGGCGCCGAGGCGGAGACGCTCCTCGCCTCCTGGTGCCCCGACATGGTGATCCTGGATCTCGGGCTGCCGGATTTCGATGGAATTACGGTCCTGAAAAATCTCCGGTCCTGGTCCTCCATGCCCGTTCTGGTGGTCTCCGCCCGCACACACGAGCGGGACAAGGTGGAAGCTCTGGACATGGGGGCGGATGACTACATCACCAAGCCCTTCGGAAGCTCCGAGCTCCTTGCGCGCATCCGCACTGCTCTGCGCCACCACCGCGCTGTGCCTTCCGGAGACGCGGGTGCCCAGAGCGGGATATTCCGCACGGGTGCCCTGACCATCGATTACAACAAGCACCGGGTCTATGTGGACGGGATCGACGCGAACCTGACCCTCAATGAGTTCCGGATCCTTGCGTTTCTCGGGAAGTACGCAGGCCGCGTCATCACCTACGACGCCATCATCCGCGAGATCTGGGGGCCGAACATGAAGAACGACAACCGGATCCTCCGGGTCAACATGGCAAATATCCGCAGAAAGATCGAGGCAGATCCGACCCAGCCCAGGTACATTTTCACGGAGATCGGCGTGGGTTACCGTCTGGCCGACGGAGACACCGCCTCCTGACAGCAGCACATGCGCGGTGCGAAGAGCTCCCTGTGCTTTGCCGGTTCACCTGCGCACCCGGATCCTGGCTCCGTCAAAGACGCCCTCGGCGTCCGCCTCCCTGATCACTTCGGAACCTTCCTGAAGGCCGCCTGCGATCACCGCGCGGGCGGCTGTTTTATACTCTGTTTCCACTTCCGTTTTTACAGCTCTGCCGCCGGAAGCAAGATAGACATACTCCTTTCCGTCAGTCTCAAAAACAGCACCCGCCGGCACCGTAAGGACGTTCTCTCCCCTGTACAGAGTAAACTTCAGATCCGCGCCGTAGCCCTCGATACCATGGGACGCCTCCGGTCCTTCCTCCAGTTCCGCCCTGACGTGGACCCGGTATTCCGGCAGCCCCAATGCGCTGGTCCCCTGATCCGCGTAGTCATAGACCTCCGTCACCTTCCCCGGAAGGAGCAGGTTTTTCCCCTTCAGACTGATCTCTGCCCGGATCGGATCTCCCTCTTTGATATACAGTGCCGCGGAAGTCAGGACATCTGCCTCGGCAAAAAGGCCCCTTTCTTCGCTGATGACAGCAGCCTGCTGTCCCGCTGTTATAGAAGAAAGCTCCTTCACCGGCAGATCCGTGACGATCCCGTCCTCCAGCGCCATGACCGTGCACTTTTCCCTCTGTTCCTTCTGGAAGGACGCTTCCGCTTCCGCTACGCTTAAGGCCGCTTTGATGCGTGCCGTCTCGCTCTCATAAAAAAGCCGGTTCAGATCCTCGTCCCCCACGCCGCTTTCCTGAAGCTTCTTCAGCATTTCCCTGCTCTCCCGGAAACGAAGACCTGCTTCCTCCGCTTCCGCAGCCGCTTTCCGGTACAGAGCCTCTGTCTCTGCAAAAGCATTCTGCGAGATGGCGCCGGAATCGAGAAGCGCACGTCCGGCTTCGTAAGAAGACTTCGCTGCCTTCAGTGCCGCATCTGCCGCTGCTTTCCGTTTTTCCAGTGTCTCTATATACTCCGTTGGAGCGGCGGTCATGACCTGTCCCACGGAGGTCTGCTCAAGCTGGGCCCGGTACCCTGCCGCCTCGCTCTCCGCCGCTTCCATCGCGCTTGCATACGCGCTGTCCGAAATGGTGAACAGGACCTCTCCCTTCTTTACCCTGCGGTTTTTCTCCGCATATACCTTTTCCACCGGTCCGGAAACTTCGGCGATATAGCGCACTGTATCTCCGGCGGTGATCCGCCCTTCTTCCGTAAAGACATCTTCCAGTGTCTCCCGCTCCGCTTTTTCCACAGAGACGGCAGGGAGACCGGATACAGACTTTGTATAAAGAAACCCTCCGGCTGCCAGCAGTAACAGGATCCCTGCGGCTGCCTTTTTATGCGCGCGTATCTTCCCAGGCACAGATCGAAGGTCCATTTTCCTATTCTCCTCTCTCCTTCAGGGCGTCCGTCAGCGGCACGCTCTTTATGACCGCCATTTCCCGCCGCCAGGCGATGAACACCATTCCCATGCAGATCAGGAAAGCTGATCCGCAGGTCCCGGCGTTCAGCGGCAGACGGATCACGTAACTGTCGGACTGCATCATAGATTCCAGCAGTCTTCTGATCAAAGCGTTTCCCGGCAGTCCCATCAGGATCCCGATAGCAAAAAGCACTGTCTGTTCCAGAAGAAGCATCCCTCCGATCTCCCGGTCGGACATGCCCATCACCCTGAGGGTCGTGAGCTCTGTCACCCGTTCCCGGAGGCTGATCAGCAGAATATTGCTGATTAGGATCCCTCCGGCTGCCACCGATAAAAGTGAGAACATATCGATCATTGCCGTCATGGAGCCGAACATCTCCCGGTAGGCTTTCACGATCTCCTGCACCTCGCTGATGAAGGTGACTCTGCCTGCTTCCAGAAGCCTCTCCTTAAGTTCGTCCCTTTTCCCGCGCTCTGTCCTCAGAAGCAGGCGGTTTGCCGAAGGTACCATGTCCAGCTGCTCCGGAAATGCTTCAAGGGCCATGCAGGCTCCCGTCCCGAACATCTGCTCAATGACCGCTTCCACACGGACCTTCTTCCGCCCGCCTGAACCGGATCCCGGAAGGATCTCGATCTCATCTCCGGCTTTCGCGTGCAGTTTCGCCGCGATCCTTTTGTCCAGGAGAATACCGTTACGCGGCGGCGTGAAGACTCTTCCGCTGTTGTCCCGGATCTTCCAGAAGCTTCCATAAGCGCTCCGCCCATGCAGCATTCCGTACTCATGCCGGCTGTCCAGAATAAACTCGCAGGGGTATACATATACCGCGTCGCTCTCCCGGACGCCCGGCAGGGTCAGGGCACTGTCCCTGCACCTCGAAGGTGTTCCGGACCCGTTCAGAGTGACCATAAAGTCATAGTCCTCTACCAGACCGAATTCCGTCTCCATCATGTCATTGATGACCGGACCGTAGGAAAGCAGCACGGAGGACATGGAAAAAGGAAAAGCTACGGAGAGAGCGATGAGAAAGCCGCGGAAGGGGTTTCGCAAAAGAGAACGGAAAGCCATCCGGACCTTTAGGTCTCTGCAGGAGCCAAGCGGTCCCGGAAGGCGTATTTCCCGGTACTGCTCCGGAGAACGAGGCCGCATTGCCATAGCCGGCGTGATGCGGAGTATGCTCCGTATCCCGGGCAGTACAGCGGACACCGCAGTCAGAACGGCAACAGCCGCTCCCGCAGCTCTGGTCAGCAGAAAGTCGTGGTAGACCGTATCCGGGAGATTAAAGAACTCCACGTACATTGCAAACATGTATCTGCCGAAGGGACCTGCAGCCAGTCCTCCGATAAGCGCACCTGCGGTCCCGATCAGAAGTCCCTGGGTCAGATAAGCGCCGGTCAGCTCCTGATTCGTCATGCCGAGGGCTTTCATCGTTCCGATCAGACTCCGGTCCCGGTCGATCATTTTCCGCAGCACCGTGTACAGCATGAACACGGAAATGGAAAGAAATATCACAGGAAGAACGGTGCCGGTGGTCACAAGCTCCTGCACTTCATCCTCCACCATACTATAGCTTTCCTGGTCCTCCCGCTTCAGAAGAGACCCGACGGAAAACCTCTCCAGCCGCTGACTGAGCAGCGGCCTCACATCCTCAAAGCTGTATCCTGGCGACAGTCGGAAGGAAAGCTCCCTTCTCTTTCCGCTTCCCGTCACTGTCCGCATGGCGGCTTCCGTCACAACCGCAACGTCGTAGGTCCTTCCGTCAGGGACCATGGAACCGGAAGGCGGCACGGAATAAATATAATCCGGAGCGCTGACCGTCCCCCCGTAATAAAAGCGGATGCTTCTGCCCCCGTACAGGACACGGATCTCATCGCCGGGCTGCCAGCCGTAAACTGCCTGCATCTGCTCTCCGATGAAAATACGGTCGTCTTCCGTGAGCGGTGAGGAGCACTCCGGGCGGTTCAGGGCGCCGGACAGAGATTCCGAAGCCTCTTCTTCGGAAGAAGTAGCGGACATTAAGTGGACTGTCACTACGCTGTCAAGGCCATCCGCAAGAATGCGCGTGTCCGCCGACATACGCCCCGCCGCCTTCCGGATCCCCGGGATCTCTTCGGTTCTCTTCAGTTCCGCATCGGTGATGCCTTCCACTGTACAGAATATGTCTCCGAGCTCTGCTCTCTCATAATAGGCCTGGATCTGTCCTGTCAGATTGAACATGGTGTCAAACATGGCGGCCATCGTAAAGATGCCGATGGCTATGATCAGCGCGCTGCCCGCCATGGCACCCTTGTTTTTCCAGGCGAGCCGAAGTATGTTTTTTCGAAACTGTCTCACAGCCCGCCCCCTTTCCTTATCTGCCCCCGACCGAAGGGAGCGAGGAGCCCGCCCCGGCTAATTTTTACCAGCTGAGTTCCTCCGGCGTCCCCGGATGACTGTTCTCTTCCGCCTTCTCAAGTCTTCCGTCCCGGAAGTAAAAGATCCTGTCCGCGATGCGGGCGATGCTCTGATTGTGGGTGATCAGCACCACGGGCTTACCGTAATTCCTGCAAAAATAGTGGATGAGCTTCAGCACCTGGATACCACTCTCAGAATCCAGCGCACCTGTCGGTTCGTCACAGAGCAGAAGGTCCGGGTTCTTGCAAAGGGCCCTTGCGATGGCGATGCGCTGCTGCTGTCCTCCCGAAAGACGGTTCGGGAAATGGTCAGCTCTGTCGGATAGTCCTACCTCCTCCAGAAGACGAACAGCGTCCAGCGGAGCTTTTCCCAGTTCCCCCGCAAGCGAGATATTCTCCAGCGCGGTGAGCCCCGGCAGCAGATTATAAAACTGGAACACGAATCCGACATGTTCCCGCCTGTAGCGGGTCAGTGCATCCGGATCCTCCTGTTCCAGTGCCTTTCCCTGATAAAACACCTGCCCTGAGGTCGGGGACTCAATACCTCCCATGATGTTCATCATCGTGCTTTTTCCTGACCCCGACGGCCCCAGGATCACGATCAGCTCTTTATCGTAAATATCAAAAGAAACGTCCCGGAGGGCATGCACCGTCACTTCCCCCATTTCATAGTCCTTGACGATGCTTCGAACACTTAGGATCACTTCGGACTTCCGCATAAAGACCTCCCGGAAGATGGTTAGTATTATCTAACTATATATCTCATTGTAGTCCTCCCCGCATGTAAATGTCAATCCGATCACAGAAAATCAAAGAGCGGCGCCGCTTTCGCGCACGCCGCCCCGGATCTTAAGGAAACGATGTTTAAGTCGTGTCCGATCGTTTATTCAGCTTTTATGCATCAGTTTGCCGCAGCGCCGTTTTCATCCACTGCAGTGCCGTCCGGCGTTAAGCTTCCGGCGTACATTGCGCCTAGTGGCAGGATGTCTGTTCCTTTCCAGATCCACTTTCCTTCGCTGTTCTGCTCGTAGGTGGGCTGCGCCGCCGCTGTGTTCAGGAAGTAGCGCTTTCCGCCGGCAGTGATCCATCCTGTCTTCATCGCTCCTGTGACCAGATCGAAGAAGTACCAGTGTCTGTCCTTTGCGTCAAAATACCATCCGGTGCGCATGTAACCGCGCTCATCGAACGCGTACCAGCTGCTTCCTTTGCGAAGCCACTCGTTTGACGGCCAGCTGCCGTCAGATCTTCTGAACCACCAGCCCCTATTGTCCTTTTTCCAGCCGCTTCCGCTGTTGCTGCTGCCTGTGTAAGAAGAGGAGCTGCCAGAATCGGAATCAGAGCCGCCGGAAGAGCTTCTGCCGGAAGACTGCTCTTCCTCAGGAACATCTTTCACCAAAATGCTCGCCGGATAGTCCGTCACCGTGCCGTCCTTCAGGTAATAGCGCACGTTCGTGATGGTCTTCCCTTCAAGGTCGATGTCTGTCTTATTCGCTCCGATCTCAGTGCCTCTCCAGATGTTCACCACGTGGTGCAGCGCATAATTTATTCCATCGGCCGTCACGATCACCGCGCTCACTTCCTTCGGGTCTGCCTCCACACCGCTGAGGGAGATCTCCACGTCCGCATGTACATGGCCCGTTGCCGTGGTCTTCAGGGTCACGTCTCCGGTCACTTTATTTCCCTTCCTGACTTCACCCTGTACTTCTCCGAACTCTGCCTTTCCGCCTGTCACCGTGAGGACTTTGTAGTTTGCAGGCTCCTCATCCAGAATATAGTACGAGTAATCCGGACTCTCCTGAAGTACGCCCGCTCCTGTCAGCGTCACTGTCGAGGTCTGGCCGCGCGCTGTCATCTCATAACTCAACGAAGCATCCTCTGTCACCTCGTGCTCCCCGGAATTCAGCGCCTTAAACGCTTCAAAGTCTTCAAACATTATCGGGAAAGTTACTCCGGCAATTCCTTCTGACATTACTGCCTCCTTACTCTGATGGTAAGACGCGCCGTTCACGTTCACGTTCCGCGCCTTCCCCTTCAGTGTTGCGGAAGTGATGCTGTCCACAGCTCCCATCTCGTTCGCGTAGAAATCCGCATACGGAATATTCATGAGAGCATAGACAGCTTTATCCGCGTCCGATTTCGAAGCTTTGTCATTCTTTACTTTTCCGTCCCTGAGGAATCCGTCTTCGTCGTACTCTGCATCGGAATCTGTTGCTTTTGCTGCATCACTGGGCGTATTTACCGAGGATGATAGTGCCGGTTCCGAAGTGGCCGCAAACGTGTTCAGACTAAATGAAGGCGCACCGGACCCTGAGACCATGGCAGCAGAAAGCAGAGACGGCAAAAGCTTTTTTAATATAAAACTGTTTTTTTTCATAAGCCCCTCTTTCCATTTTACGTTTAAAAGTGACATTTATATAAAACCAGCCCGCAGTTTTCCGACATTTAACCGGATAACACTGCGCATGCTGATAATATTCCCAGTGTTTAAAATCAATATATGAATCCAGACCGGCATCAGAAAGTCAATATCACTAAATAAGTTAGTTATTGCTAACTTCAATTCATAAAATATGCGGCTGCTCCCGCCCGGGACCACCCGGGCAGGAGGTATGACAGCCGCTTTTTAATCTTTGCCTTCCATGATCTTTACTTCACGCCTTGCTTCAAAGCTTTCTTCGATTCCGGGGGTGATAAGAAGCATATCATCATCCGTATAAAGCACCGCATCAAAGCCGTCGGATCCGGCGTGCTCCAGGCAGAACTGCTGTGCCTTTTCCGTTCCCATAATGTAGAGGGAGGTGGACAGCATGTCCGCCAGTGTTCCGTCCGCGCTTATAATAGTCACGGATTTCAGCCCGTTCTTTGCGGGCCAGCCGGTAGCCGGATCGATGATATGATGGAATATCTGCCCGTCCGCCTCAAAAAAGCGTTCGTAGCCGCCGGAGGTGATGGCGGCCTTGTCAGCGATACTCAGCACTCCCAGCCGGTCTTCTCCGTTGTCAGGGTCTTCAATGGCGATCCTCCAGAGGCTCCCGTCCGGTTTTCTTCCGAGAGTCTGGACATTTCCGCCTAAGTTTACCAGACCACTGGTCACACCGCAGCTGCGGTAAATATCCATGAGACGGGTGGAGGTATAGCCTTTTGCCACGCCACCAAGATCTATCTTCATTCCTTCCTTACGAAAACGAATGTTCCCGGTCGAGGCGTCATATTCTATGTCTGCCGTGCTGCAGAGCGGCAGAAGTTCCTTAAGGACCTCTTTATCCGGCACATGCTGCTCTTCTTCTGTGAACCCCCAGGCTTCCATCACCGGATAAATGGCGATGTCAAAGGTTCCGTCTGTCTCTTCCGCCATCTGAAGAGAACGCTCCACCAGCTCCTTCACATCTCCCTGAAGCTTTCCGCTGCCTTTTCTGTTCAGATCGCTGATCTCGCTGTTCTCATCACCGGTTGACAGGAGTTTATCAAGACGTTCTATCTCCTCTGCGGCCTTCTGCACCGCCTCTTCCCCGCCGGGACCGTAGGCGGTAAGAGACATGACCGTATCCATCGCGAATAAAGTCCGCTGGGCCGGTTCCGCCCCGGCACTTTCCTTCGCCGCTGTTCCAGGCAGTCCTCCGCAGCCGCAGAGCATAATTCCCGCGGCCAGAAACGCTGTCAATTGTTTCAGAGTTTTGTTCATCATCTCAGTTATTGTACACTAACTCTTTTCACAGGTCAAGATTTACATGGTCCCGAACATTCTGTCTCCGGCATCTCCGATGCCGGGGATAATATACCCTTCCTCGTTGATCCTGCTGTCCATGGCGGCACAGTAGATCTCAAGTCCCGGATGACGCTTCAGCAGAAAATCCACGCCCTGCTGCACCGCCACAAGGCAGAGGAGCTTCACCTGATAACAGCGGTAATTCTCCAGCATCTGCACCGCCATGTCCGTAGTCTCCCCTGTGGCAAGTATCGGTTCCAGAAGAAGCACCTGGCGGTGGACGATATCCTGGGGCATCTTGCAGTAGTAGCGGACCAGCTCTCCTGTCTTCTCATCCTTGTAGATGCCGATGTGTCCCACCTTGGCGGAAGGCACCAGAGACAGGACGCCGTCCAGCATTCCCAGCCCGGCCCGCAGGATCACCACTGCCGCCAGTGTCTTTCCCTCGATCTCCCGCGCTTTGATCTCCCCGAAAGGCGTCTCCACCGGACGCTCTCCCATGGGGATATCTCTGGTAGCCTCATAGCAGAGCAGAGAGGTCATTTCCTCCACACACTTTCTGAAATCCTTAGTCCCGGTATATCTGTTTCTTAACTGAAACAGCTTATGCTCAAGCAGGGGATGCTGAATCAGGTGAAACCGCTCCATATAGTTCATGCCCATCACATGCTCCTTTCGCAGATATCATCCGCAGATGTCCATCACAACTTCGTAGAGGATCCGGATGCTGTTCCTCAGGTCCTTTTCAAGCACATTTTCCAGCAGGCTGTGGCTCACGCCGCCCACACAGGGAATAAAGATCATGGCTGTGGGTGCGAGCTTCGCAACATTCATGGCGTCGTGCCCCGCCCCGCTGGGCATCCATCGGCAGGACAGTCCCGTCTTTCTGCAGTTTCTTTCAATGATCTCCCCCAGGGAGTGGTCCAGCGGCACCGGGGATTCGTCAGACAGCAGGGTCTCCTCAACTTTCACGCCGCGCTCTTTCTCAAGGCCGCAGACAAAGTTCCGCATTCCGTCCCGGATGCGCTCCATGCTGTCTCTCCGGATCCCGCGGATATCCACGAAGATCTCGCACCGGCCCGGTACCACGTTCAGTGCCTGGTGCGGCACGTTGATCTTTCCCACAGTTGCCACGGACTTGTTGACGGACTCCTCTCTCCCGAGACGCTCGATCTCCGTGATCAGCGCCGCGGCGGCAGTCAGGGCGTCGTGGCGGAGATCCATCGGGCAGGCGCCGGAATGGTCGGTGTGTCCGATGATGTCCAGCTTCAGACGGATGGGCGCCGCGATGGATTCCACGATCCCGATGTCCGTTCCGGCGGATTCCAGCACGGGTCCCTGCTCAATGTGTAGCTCAATGAATCCGTAAATATTCTTCAGATGCTCCCGCCGCTCCTCCAGGGACTCCGGGGAGTATCTGAGCCGGGCCAGGAATTCCACCGGCGTGTGTCCCTGGGAATCCTTGTAGTTTTTCAGCTTCTCCGGCGTCGTGAACCCGCAGGCGAGCTTGCTCCCGATGGTGGACAGGTTGAAGCGGCTGGATTCCTCACAGCTGAAAGCCACCATTTCCACGGTGCGCCTGTGGGAGATCTTGTTGTCAACAAGATAGCGCATGACCTGGAATCCCGCCATTACCCCCAGGACGCCGTCGTACTTTCCTCCGTTCGGCACCGTGTCCAGGTGGGAGCCGATCAGAAGCGGCGGAAGATCCGGATCGGTCCCGGGTTTGGAAAACCAGAGGTTTTCCGCAGCGTCCAGGTAGCATTGCAGGCGCAGTCCGTAAGCCCGGTTCAAAAGCTCCGTCCTCGCCGCGAAATCATAGTCCGTGAAGGCAAGCCGGTCCAGTCCTCCCTCTTCGTTCAGTCCTACAGTCGAGATGACCCTGTAATCACTCATCCACTTGTTGAAATCATAATCCATGACGTTTCTCCTTTCGCAGCGAAGCGCCTCTGACCACCGGCAGGCAGGGATGCAGCGAATCCCTGGTCCGGGGGGCTGAATAGTTAAGATTATATCATTATTTCAGTGTCTTTTCAGAACCTCGATATAAAATACTTACATCTCCGTAAGAAAGCTTCATAAAAAAGAGACCATGTTCGTCAGATTCATGTTGTATGATACATTCAAACAAAGGAGTAAAGGAGGCCGGGGTCATGACCGCATATCTGATCTGTTCAATGATTTTCTTTTCTGTAATTGTGTCGGCCAGTGCTTCCCTGGAAGCATGAGCTGAAACTTATAAGGGTGGCGCCCTGCTGCTGATAGTCTTCATCGCAGCCTGTGCACCACCCTTTTTTATCCCAGCGGGAGACATCTCCCGCTTTTTCTTTACCTGAAAAGTTCCTGTATCACTTCGTTCACCGTGGACACGCCGATGCACCGGATCCCCTCCGGCACTTTCAGCCTGGAAAGACAGGACTGGGGGAGGATGCAGGTCGTGAAGCCGAGCTTCGCCGCTTCCCTGACCCGGTACTCCGCCATGGAGACGGAGCGGACTTCCCCGGACAGGCCTACCTCCCCAAACAGGAGGGTGTGCTCCTCCACCGGGATATCCCGGAAGGAAGAGATCAGGGCCGTCACCACGGCGAGGTCCATTGCCGGCTCGTTCATCCGCATGCCGCCCGCCACATTCACATAAGCGTCATAGTGGGACATGGGAAGACGGCATCGCTTCTCAAGCACGGCCATCAGAAGATTCACCCTGTTGTAGTCGATGCCGGCGGCAGTACGCCGCGGCATCCCGAAGGCTGTCTCTGTCACCAGCGCCTGGACTTCCAGGAGAATGGGTCTTGTCCCTTCCATGGAACAGGCGACCACCGCGCCGCTGGCGCCGACAGGCCTGCCCTCCAGCATGTACTCCGAAGGGTTCGGCACTTCCTTCAGTCCCTCTCCTGTCATCTCGAAAACACCGATCTCATTTGTGGAGCCGAAACGGTTCTTCACCGCCCGGAGGACCCGGTAGGACACGGTCCTCTCCCCTTCGAAATACAGAACAGTATCCACCATATGCTCCAGGACCCTGGGACCGGCCACCTGGCCTTCCTTGGTGACGTGGCCGATGATGAACACCGCGATCCCGCTCCCTTTGGCGATCTGCATCAGGATGTTGGTGGATTCCCGCACCTGCCCGACGGAACCAGGTGCGGAGGCGATCTCCTCGCAGTACATGGTCTGGATCGAATCGATCACCGCGATCTCCGGCTTCTCCCGGCTGATGACCTCCCGGATCGTTTCAAGGTTCGTCTCACAGAGAAACTTAAGCTTCTCTGAAAGAGAACCGACGCGGGACGCCCGCATTTTGATCTGCTTCAGCGACTCCTCTCCGGAAACATAGAGCACCCTTTTCCCGGACGCCGCGAAATTCCGGCATACCTGAAGAAGAATCGTCGATTTTCCGATCCCCGGATCGCCTCCGACCAGCACCATGGAGCCCGCGACAGTGCCGCCGCCGAGAACCCGGTCCAGCTCGGAAAAACCTGTGCTGAACCGTTCCTCTCCCCCCATGGGGATCTCGTCAAGACTGACCGGCTGCGGGGCGCTCCGGAGCGCGCCTCCGGAAGACGCGGCTCCGCGGGCGGACCTGATCTTTCCGGCCGGCTCCTCCACCATGGTGTTCCAGGCCTTGCAGGCCGGACACTGCCCCATCCACTTCGCGGACTCATATCCGCACTCACTGCAGAAAAAACCGGTCGCTTTTTTCATTATTTCTGACTCACCGCATCCTTTTCTTTCTTTTTCCGGCTTCTGGTCCGCACCGGCTTTTCCTCCGTCTTCCGGAACAAAAGGTGCCTGTCCTCAGGCCGCTCTTCCGCCGCCACGACAACATCCACCTCGTCTCCCTCCCGGACATCCCCGTTCAGGAGCGCTTCGGCAAGACGGTCCTCCATCTCGGTCTGGATGGCACGCTTAAGAGGTCTTGCGCCGTACTTCGGATCGTATCCCTTGTCGATCAGGAACTCCTTTGCCTCCTCGGTCATCACCAGTCGGAGGTCCATCTGGGTCTCGGTGCGCTTCCGGATCCCCTTCAGGAGGATCTCCACGATCTCGTGCATGTGATTCCGGTCCAGCTGGTGGAACACGATAGTCTCGTCGATACGGTTCAGGAACTCCGGCTTGAAGATGCGCCGCACCTCATCCATCACGTTGTCCTTCATGATCCTGTAATCCGTCTCGGCATTGTCCTTCGCAGCAAATCCCAGCACCTTCGGGGCGACGATGCGCGACGCGCCTGCGTTGCTGGTCATGATGATGATGGTATTCTTAAAGTCGATCCTCCGGCCCTGGGCGTCCGTGATATGACCGTCGTCCAGCACCTGCAGCAGAATATTGAACACGTCGGGGTGCGCTTTCTCGATCTCGTCGAACAGGATCACCGAGTACGGATTCCTGCGGACCTTTTCGGAGAGCTGCCCGCCTTCGTCGTAGCCCACGTATCCGGGCGGGGATCCGACCATCTTGGAGACGCTGTGCTTCTCCATATATTCACTCATATCCACGCGGATCAGGGACTGCTCCGTTCCGAACATCGCTTCCGCAAGCGCTTTGCAAAGCTCCGTCTTTCCGACGCCGGTAGGTCCGAGGAACAGGAAGGAGCCGATGGGACGGTGCGGATCCTTCAGGCCCACGCGGCCGCGCCGGATGGCCTTCGCCACGGCCCGGACAGCTTCTTCCTGACCCACGACCCGCTCGTGGAGCACGCTCTCCAGCTTCTTCAGCCGCTCATTCTCTTCTTCCGTCAGCTTCTGTACCGGGATCTTGGTCCAGGCCGCCACCACGTCCGCGATCTCGCCTTCGTCCACCACCAGCTTCCGGGTGGCCTTGTCCTTTTCCCACTTCTCGCGGATCTTCGCGATCTTCGCCTGTTTTTTCTCCTGGCGCTTCTTCAGGTCGCCGGCGCGCTCGAACTCCTCCGCCTTGACGGCGGCTTCCTTCTGCTTTTCCAGTTTGCTGATGTCTTCCGTCAGCTCCTTGATCTCCGGCGGCTCCATATAGCCCTGGAGTCTGGTGCGGGACGCCGCTTCGTCGATGAGGTCGATGGCTTTGTCCGGCAGGAAGCGGTCGCTGATATAGCGCGCGGAAAGATGGACCGCCGCCTCCACCGCACTGTCGGTGATAGTCACCTTGTGGTGCTGTTCATAGCGAGGACGCAGCCCGAACAGAATGCTGACAGACTCCTCCTCTGAAGGCTCCTCCACGGTGATGGGCTGGAACCTGCGCTCCAGGGCAGCGTCCTTTTCGATATATTTTCTGTATTCTTCGATGGTGGTGGCGCCGATCAGCTGCAGCTCACCTCTGGCCAGGGAAGGCTTCAGGATGTTGCTGGCGTCCATGGCTCCTTCCGCGCCTCCTGCCCCGATGATCGTGTGGATCTCATCGATGAACAGGAGCACGTCGCCGGACTGCATGACCTCCTGCAGCACCCGCTTGATACGCTCTTCAAATTCACCACGGTACTTGGATCCCGCGATCATGCCGGACAGGTCCAGCGTGACCACGCGCTTCCCCTGGATCGTCTCCGGCACGTCGCCGGCCACGATCAGCTGGGCGAGACCTTCCACCACGGCAGTCTTGCCGACGCCGGGCTCACCGATCAGACAGGGGTTGTTCTTGGTTCTTCTGGAAAGGATCTGCATCACCCGCTGCATCTCCATGGTCCGGCCGATGACCGGATCCAGTTTTCCCGCCCTTGCGAGCTCCGTCAGATCCCTGGAATACTGGTCGAGAGTCGGCGTGCGGCTGTCCTGGGGCGCGCTTCCCGGATGGCTCTTCACCCTGCCCGCGGGCTCCTGGCCGGGGGCACCGCCGTCCTCTCCCATGGAACCCAGGATATCCACGTAGATCTTCTGGATGTTGACGCCCATGGTGTAGAGGATCTTGCTGGCCACACAGGCCTTCTCCCTCAGGATCGCGATCAGTATGTGCTCCGTGCCAATCTGGGGCGCCTTGAAGCGCTCCGCCTCTGAATGGCTGTTGTCAAGAGCCCTTCTGGCCATAGGCGTGTACTGCGGCTCGTCCTGGACCGCCACGTTCTTCTGCGGCGAGATCAGACGGTCCATCAGCTCCAGGACCCGTTTCTCAGTCACCTCGTTTTCTTCCAGGACTCTCGCGGCAACGCCGCTTCCCTGGCGCATCAGACCCAGGAGAAGATGCTCAGTCCCGATATAGTTGTTATGGACGTCCCGCGCCGCCTCGTAGGCAAGCCGGATCGCGTCCCGTGCCTGTTTGGTAAAATAATCCGCCATTTAAGACAAAACCTCCTTTAATTCCGGCAGTTCCTTTCGAATATAATCCGCCCGTACAGCGTCGATCTTTTCCCTGTCCACCGGTCCTTCCGCGGAAGAGATCAGATTGGAGGGCTGGACGCCCAGATAAAGCCGGTACAGACTGCAGGGCTCCTCCGTTTTGACGATGCCGTCCGTGATCCCGGCCATGACCTGGGAAATGTAGTTCAGCGCGTCCTTCAGAGACAGCTTTCTTGCGTATTTCAGGAGCCCGTAGGCTTTGAAAGCTTCGTCCACCCGCTCCAGACGGTGGTTCTCCAGGGATTTTCTCCGGACCTGGTTCTCCTCGTTGTTCAGCCTGGAAGCCACTTTCGTGACCAGGTCCAGGATCTCCTTCTCCGAGAGCCCCAGCGTCTTCGCGTTCGCGATGTCATAGAGGGAACCCGGATTCTCCTTCTCCGTTCCGTAGACGCCCCGGATCGTGACGCCGAACCGCGTCAGGGACTCCAGAAGCTTCGGGAACTGCTTTCCGGTGGAGAGCGCCGGCAGGTGCACAACCACGTTTGCCCGCATTCCTGTCCCTACATTGGTCGGGAAGGAGGTGAGATAGCCGTAGCGGTCGCTGAAAGCGTAATTCACATGTTCGTTGATGCAGTCGTCCAGACGGTTCGCCCTGTCCCAGAGCTGGTACAGACGGTTGTTCGGCGCCAGAAGCTGCAGACGGATGTGATCGTCCCCGTTCAGGACGAGGGAGATGTCCTCGCTCTCGGAGAGCATCAGTCCCACAGGGGTCTTCCTGTCCACGATCCCTGAGTTGAAGACCCTGCGCTCCCGCATGGCCATCCTGCTGACTTCAGGGATCTGCGCCACCATCGTCCCGTAGAACGCTTCGCCCGCAGCTTTGTCCAGCCCCTCCAGTTCATTCCGGAGACGCTGGATCATCTCCCCGGCCTCCGCTGTCGTCAGCTTGTCCGGGAATTTGTATTCCTTCCAGTTCCGGGCCAGCCGGATCCTGCTAGAGATATAATTGCTGCCGGATTCCATCCGGACCTGTTCGTACCATTTAAGCATCCGCGCCGTCCTCCTTTTCCAGTTTCCGGATCTGGTCGCGGTATTCCGCGGCGCGCTCGTAAGCTTCCTCGAAGATCGCCTGACGAAGCCTGACCTTCAGGTCCCGCAGTTCTTCTTCCCGGCTCCGTGCGGGAGCAGCACTGCCTTCTTTTGACGCTGGCCCGGGCTGTGCTTCCAGTCCTCCGGGGAGTTCCGCAGTCAGGCCCTCCGGCACCATTTTCAGTCCGTATTTCGGCCTTTTTCCCTTGTGGGTCTCACTTCCCTGCAAATGCTTGATGCTGTCCCGCATCAGGAGATCGAACATTTCGTAGCAGTCGGGACATCCGAAACGGGAATTCTCCACGAACTCCTGATAGCTGGTGCCGCACACCGGACAGACGATCTGGGCGTAATTCTGGTCCTCTTCGACCTCTTCCTCCCCAAGCAGGGTGGAAAGGATCTTCGCAAAGGGAAACTCTCCGTCAAACAGCGCGGAGACCTGGCCGAAGCCTGTCTCTTTTGCGCACTGGCCGCAGAGACTGTGCTCCTGCCGCACTCCGTTCACCACTTCAATATACTGTATCGTCGCTTCTCTGATCTTGCATCTTTCGCAGAGCATCTTATTCGTCCTCCGATCGATATCCGCAGTTTGTCAGTGCATTGTAAAGTTCGTCCACCAGCTGGTGTGCGTCCTGTCTGCTGACCCCGTTGCAGATGCCCCTGGCCAGTACCACAGAAAGCTCCCGGCGCATCTGCTCCAGGACCCGGAGCTTGTTCACGTCCACGCTGATCACCGCGCCTTTTCTGCGGTCCAGCTTGATAAAGCCCTCCTGCCTGAGGATCGAGTACGCCTTGTTGACCGTATGCATATTGATGCCTACAGCGTCTGCCATCTGGCGCACAGAAGGAAGGCTGTCTCCTTCATGGATCCTCTCCATGGCGATTCCCAGGATGATCTGATTCATCAGCTGCACATAAAACGCTTCATCACTGTTAAAATCTATGAAAATCTCCATACGCTCACCTCTGTGCTTCCATCAAGTTACATGTGTTATATTGATTATATAACATGACCGGACTGCCGTCAAACCAAACCGCCCGCAAAGGTAGTACAAATGAAACAGGGGGCCCGCTTCAGAGCGGCATCCCCCTGTCCATCTTTACAGCTTCATGCGGCATCAGATCTCCAGATCTTCAAAGCCGTCATCTTCATCATCCTCATCTTCTTCAGCCTTGCTGTCCGCTTCTTCTGCTTCTTCCACGACGACAGCGGCAGGTGTTTCCCGGGCCGGGACATCATCATCGAAGGAGAGCTCTTCGACAATGTCCTCTTCTCCGGGGTCTTCCTCCTGCGCATCCATGTCTTCAGGAACAATGGCAGACCCGGACACAGGGACTTCTTTCTCAACGGTCTCCGCCGCGGTCTGACGCTGCGGTCTCTGCTCCCGGATCACCGGGCGCTCTTCCTCCGCTCTTCCTCCCTTTTTCACTGCCAGGAGAACTGCCACCAGGGCGAGTACTGCGGCAAGTGCGCCGAGAACCAGCGCGAGGATGCCTCTGTCATGATACTTCTTCTTCAGCTCTTCCAGTTCAGTCGTGTTCTCTACAGGAGTTTCCGGCTGGGCTGCAACGCTCTTCTCGTTGAAGTAGCGCTGGATGGTCTTTTCCTTCAGGTCGAAGCGGTAGAAGTCCTTTGCCCCCTCAGCGTTCATTCCGTAGAAGACACAGAAATTCTGTCCCTGGTCTTCCCGGCCGATCCATCCGTCCACCATTCATCCGGGACTGCGGATTCATCCATCGGCACTGCTGTAACAGTCTTCGCATTCATGCCGACTTCTACATAAGGTGCCCATACATCTCTTGCACTGTCGTACAGGAACAGGTCTCCAGTACCGCCCTCTGCCAGCAGGTACACAAGGTGCAGCTGTTCGTTCGGTCCCTTTCCGGCCATCACGCTGCCGCCGCGGAAGGAAAGACTCTCTGCCTCATAACCTCTCGGCAGCAGGGAGGCGTCAAAGCTCTCAGTCACCTCATACTTGACGCCGTCGATCTCCACGCCGAGATCCGAGGGCGCCTGCGGTTCCGCCGTCTCTCCTGCGGCCGCGGTCTCTCCTGTCTCAGGCGCCGCTGTTTCCCCGGCTTCTCCGCTGACGGTGATATGGGAGCTGCCGGTGTGTCCCATCGTCGCGATCTTTCCGTCCCTGTCGTACAGCTCCGCGGTCGTGATCTTGATATCTGTCTCCCCGCCCTTCAGCGGACGGAACCGGAGTCCGTAGTACCATTCCTTCGCGTCCGTGGTCAGCTGTCCGGAGACCCGGAGCGAACCCGCGCCGCCCTGCGTCATGTCTCCGCTGACGAATTCCAGAGCGGACGCATCATATTCCAGCATGATGTTTGCTGTTCCCAGCGCTTCCCCGCTGGTGGATTCCACGTGCATGGAGACCGTCAGTTCTTTTCCTACTTCCGCGGACGGGTCCGTGAAAGCGATCCTGGCAGTCATGGCCAGAGCCGGGAATGCGGACAGCATGCTTACCGCCGCAGCAGCCGCCAGTACCTTCGCGGCGCCGATCATTTTATTCATATTCTTGATTCCCCCTAAGATTTGTAATAGTTCAGCAGTAAGGCCTACCCGGATCAGCCGGAGGGCGATACCAGCTGCACACTGCCGGAAGACTCTCCGGAAGTGCTGCTTCCGCCCGGACTCGGCGTCCCGGGACTGGCTCCCGGACCGCCCTGGCTGTCCTGGCTGTCAAAAGAACCGGAACTTCCCGGACCGCCGCCGGGCGGGATGCCTCCGCCGGTCTGACCGCCGGTCTGACCGCCCGCCTGCCGGACCACCCGGATCGTATAGGTCCTGACGTCGCCGTTCTCTGCTCTCACCAGCACCGGGATCTCGGTCTGGTCCGAGAGAATGCTGACTGTTCCGGTCCCCTCCACCGATGTGGTGGAAGCGATCGGGGAAGCCTGCACGTTCACGCTTCCGACGGAGGGATCCACAGTGAGGCTGTAGGCCTCTGTATCCATGCTGAAAGCCGGCTCCATGGTAAAGCCGCTGACTGACAGCCCGGAAAGTTTGTTGTTCGGGTTCCCGTCCCCGGTGGGCGCCGCAGCAGGCTGCTCCGGCATCCCCGTGTATACCGGGATGCGGAACACCAGCGCGTGCTGGCGCAGTTCCGTGCTGTAGGCATCGCTGAGGATCCTGCCCTCTGCAGCTCCGCCATCCACATTGGTCATGTACTGATGCTGATAGCGGTTCTTGTCCGTCACATTATACTTCTTCAGATAGAACGTATCCTGTCCTTCCTGGATATAGTTCTCTCCGTAGAATCTTGCTCCGCCGGTGATCGCTTTCTGGATGCTGTCCCAGGGCCTTCCGTAGGATCCGGACTGGGAGGCCCACCAGAGTCCTCTCGTCGTGGCATCCATGGATCCGTCAGCAAAAGCCTGGACATTAAAGAAGTTGTAGACACCGGGGTACGAGCTGTTGGAGCCGCTGATCAGACCGCTGCGTCCCTGACGTCCCTGCTCCTGGATGATCATGGCCGTGAGCACATAGGGATTCACTCCCGACTCACTGGCTGCATTCATAATGATATCGATGTAATTCGTCCCGCTGCTGTTTCCTGAGGGAGTGTAAGAACTGCCTGAAGCACCCGGTCCTCCGGGACCCCCGGGGCCGCCCTCTTCGCCGGGTCCTCCCATGATCTTTGCCTGCGGGGCGCCGGTAATGACGCCGATCGTCTGGGCGCCGGAGCCTGCCGGTGCGGAATTCACGATCTCCTGGGACGGCGCCGCGAACTCAGCTCCATTCTGAGTCCACGAAGCCGGACTGGACGTCTCCGGTGCGGAAACGGCTGCATCCGGTGCCGGGCTTCCCTGATCCGGAGCTGATCCTTCAGCCGCCGGTGCGCTTCCCGTATCCGGTGAGGGACTGCCTGCATCTGGTACATAGCTGCCCGCAGAAGCAGTTCCTTCCATAAAGCTTCCCTTTGCCATGATCTCTACGCCGGCAGCGGTCTGACTTCCTGCGTCGTAGCTCTGCTGCAGGAACTGGAATATATAGGAAGTATCCAGGAAATTTCTGGGATCCATATAATAGCGGATCACCGCATCGCTGGCCGCGACCCAGGCACTGGAATCAAAACCGGGCCAGTAGTTCCGGCCCCAGTCGAAGGCGCCCTTCACCGTGGATTTCCAGGAAGATTTGCTGTCCTTGTCCACCAGGTTCCGCCCTGTGATGGATTCGTTGGCAATAACCTCGTCCCAGCTGATCCCGGTATGATAGGCTTTGAACACCCAGGAGGGATACTGGGCATGAACACTTCTCAGCCTCTCCTTGTAAGATTCGGGAAATCCTTCCGCTGACAGCCGGTTTTCAAAATCTCCGTCATAAGAATAGGCGGCGTTGATCTCCAGAAAGGACTTCTGGACATATCCGCTTCCGCCGCCAAAACTCACGGCGGCCCAGAGTTTTCCGTCTGCCCCGGTGACTTCATCCATCACGGTCACAGAGCTGCCGTGCTGCAGGGAAGCGATCTTCCCGTACGACGTTCCCGGACCTCCCCGGACATTCAGTTCGCTGGCTTTCACCGTGGCATTCTGCGGTGTATACGCATAGGCCGCGGCCGGCCTCAGGAATCCCCCCGGCGCTGCAGACAGGGCCAGGACAAGCGAAAGAACGTATGCCGCCAGTCTTTTTGTCTTGTGTTTTTGCATAAGGTTGTATATGGCGCTTCACGCGCAGGGTGCGCCGTCAGAACATAAAACGGCGATTATAAGCATCTTATGTACTATTACAGTCTCAGGTCATTATAATAATTTGGCGACAAACGGTCAACATAATACAGGAAATCGAAATAGAATCTTCATAAGAAAAGACCGCCGGTTCTTACGACCCGGCGGTCTTTTCAGACGTATCAATTCAGTTTTCAGCAGGGATATGCCTTGGAGCCGGTATCGGCCTTGGAGATATCCATTCCGGTCTTCTGGGCCTGGCGCCACTTGAAGAAGTCCAGAGCGACGGTCGGGAACAGTGCGTAGGAAAGCACGTCCTCGTCCTGCATCTTCCACGGGGCAACCTCCTGCTCGTACTTGGGAAGCTGCGGCTCGATCAGATCTGCCGGCCGGCAGGTGATGGGCTCCTCGTCCTTCAGGATCATCTTCTGGATCTCCGGATTGATGGGACGCACACACTGGCCGAACTCACCCTTCACCAGCTTGTGGGACTCCTTCGGGACCATCTTATAGCGCTGCTTTGTCAGCACGTTCATAACTGCCTGGGTGCCGACGATCTGGGAAGACGGGGTGACTAACGGCGGCTGGCCGAAATCGTCACGCACTCTTGCGACCTCTTCCAGAACATCGTCCAGAAGATCCGCCTTGTGAGCTTCTGTCAGCTGCTTCAGCAGGTTGGACAGCATGCCGCCCGGAACCTGGTAGCGCAGCGTGTTGATGTTCACGCCCAGCATCTTCGGGCTTAAGAGACCGTTCTCAATGTACTTCTCACGGATAGGAGTGAAATACTTTGCGATCTCGGTCAGCTGGGCGACGTCCAGACCGGTGTCATAGGGCGTCCCCTTCAGGGTCTGCACAATGACTTCGGTGGCGGGCTGGGAGGTTCCCAGTGCCAGCGGGGAGATCGCGCAGTCAAGGATATCCGCGCCTGCTTCCACTGCCTTCAGCTGCGTCATGGACGCGACGCCGGAGGTGTAGTGAGTGTGAATATCGATGGGCAGCTTGGTGGAAGCCTTCAGGGTCTTCACCAGGTCATAGGCATCGTAAGGAGTCAGCAGACCTGCCATATCCTTGATGCAGATGGAATCGGCGCCCATGTTCTCGATGCGCTTCGCGATATCCGCCCAGTACTCCAGGGTGTAGGCATCGCCGAGAGTGTAGGAAAGAGCGATCTGTGCCTCCGCGCCCTCCTTCTTGCATGCGTTCACTGCGGTCTCCAGGTTGCGGAGATCGTTCAGGCAGTCAAAGATGCGGATGATGTCAATGCCGTTTGCGACGGACTTCTGGACGAAGTATTCCACGACATCGTCGGCGTAGTGGTTGTAGCCGAGGATGTTCTGACCGCGGAACAGCATCTGGAGCTTGGTATTCTTGAAGCCCTTCTTCAGGAGACGAAGCCTCTCCCACGGATCCTCGTGAAGGAAACGCAGGCAGGAATCGAAGGTCGCGCCGCCCCAGCATTCCACGGAACGGTACCCGATCTTGTCCATCTTGTCGATGATCGGCAGCATTTCGTCTGTCGTCATTCTGGTCGCAAACAGGGACTGGTGCGCGTCACGCAGCACTGTCTCCACGATCTGGACCGGTTTTTTCTGTACTTTATCCATTTAGAATTCTCCTCTTATTTCACGCCGTAAATAGCCATGAAAGCACCGGCTGCGACCGCGGTTCCTATGACGCCTGCCACGTTCGGTCCCATGGCGTGCATCAGCAGGAAGTTCGAACGATCCGCCTCGGCGCCCACCTTCTGGGAGACACGCGCGGACATCGGTACCGCGGAGACGCCCGCAGATCCGATGAGCGGATTGATCTTCTGCTTCAGGAACAGGTTCATGATCTTTGCCAGTACCAGGCCTGCGGCTGTACCAAAAGCGAAGGCGATCAGGCCGAGAACGACGATCTTCAGGGTATCTGCCTTCAGGAATCTCTCTGCACTGGTGGTAGCACCGACAGAGGTTCCCAGCAGAATGACGACGATGTACATCAGCGCGTTGCTTGCAGTCTCGGTCAGCTGATGGACCACGCCGCTCTCACGGAACAGGTTGCCCAGCATCAGCATTCCGACCAGCGGTGCGGTGGTCGGGAGGATCAGGCAGACAACGATGGTGACAACGATGGGGAACAGGATCTTCTCCAGCTTGGACACCGGACGAAGCTGCGCCATCTTGATCTTCCGCTCTTCTTCCGTCGTCAGCAGCTTCATGATCGGCGGCTGGATGATCGGCACGAGGGACATGTAAGAGTACGCCGCCACCGCGATGGCGCCCATGTACTCGGTCTGTCCCAGCTTACCCGCGAGGAAGATGGAGGTCGGTCCGTCAGCGCCGCCGATGATGGAGATCGCCGCGGCTGCTTTTCCGTTGAATCCCATCAGGATCGCCATGAAATACGCCGCGTACACACCGAACTGAGCCGCCGCGCCCAGGAGGAAGCTCATGGGATTCGCGATCAGCGGTCCGAAATCCGTCATGGCGCCGACGCCCATGAAGATCAGGGACGGAAGGATACTTGCTTCATCAAGGATGTAGAAATAATAAAGCAGGCCTCCGTTTCCGGTCTCGGATTTTGCCGGATTCATCATAATATCCGGATAGATGTTCACCAGCAGCATACCAAAGGCAATCGGCACCAGGAGCAGCGGCTCGAATCCCTTCGCGATCGCGAGGTAAAGAAAGATCAGCGCCACGATGATCATGATGATATTGCCCGGGGTGATGGAGAAGAATGCGGACTGATGAACAAGGTTTGATAACGTATTTGCCATCTTATTAAACTCCTCCGTTCAGACAAAGGTTACTGTTGATCAGACGATCGGCTGAGCGATCAGTTCATGGTCGCCAGAACCTCTCCTGCCTCAACGGCCTGTCCGACGGTGACGTTCATGCTTGCAATGGTGCCGGCCTGCGGAGCAACGATCTCGTTCTCCATCTTCATAGCCTCAAGGATGATGATGGTAGCGCCTGCCTCGACAGCATCGCCGACGTTCTTTTCAATGCTCAGGATCTTGCCGGGCATCGGGGACTCAACAGTAACGCCGCCTGCTGCGCCTGCGGGTGCTGCGGG
>CACZFV010000018.1 GCA_902780465.1 uncultured Lachnospiraceae bacterium | reverse complement strand
TCAGCTGACTGCTACTAATCGGTCGAGGGTTTAACCAAAGGTCGGAAGAGAGATGTAGAGGTAAAAAGAGTTTAGAAAAGGTTCTGTGTGTGGTTTTCAGGGTATGAACCTGAAGTGCGATAGTGGCGTAGTTGGTAACGCGCGACCTTGCCAAGGTCGAGACCGCGGGTTCGAGTCCCGTCTATCGCTCTGAACACCCCGGAAGGCAGCTTCCGGGGTTTTTTGTAGTATGGGAGAGGAGGCGCGGACAGTGAAAACTGCAGGAGAAAAGATAAAAGCTGCAGGAACTGGAAAAAACCAGGACCGTACAGAGCTTTTTGAGCGGGCGCCTATCCCCCGCGCTATGGCGGTGATGTCCATCCCGATGATCATCAGCCAGCTGATCACGCTGATCTACAATATGGCTGACACCTTTTTCCTGGGTCTGACAAACGATCCCTATAAGGTCGCCGCCTCCTCCCTGGTGCTGACGCTGTACCTTTTTACCGCCGGCATCGCGAACCTGTTTGGAGCGGGCGGGGGAAGTCTGCTTTCCCGTCTGCTTGGAGCGAAGGAGGAAGAAGAGGCGAGGAAGGTATCTTCCGCGAGTCTTGCCTGGGCTGCCATGGCGACGGCAGCGTACTCCGTGCTCTGCTTTCTGTTCCGGAACCAGATTCTCCGCTTTCTCGGCGCCAGCGACAACACCATCGGGTTTGCCCGGGACTATATGCTCTGGGTGCTGGTGATCGGCGGGATCCCCACGGTGCTCTCCATGACTATGGCAAATCTGATCCGCAGCATCGGAAACGCGAAGGAAGCCGGATTCGGCCTTACCATGGGCGGGCTCCTGAACCTGGTGCTGGATCCGCTCTTCATGTTTCTGATCCTGCCTGACGGACAGCAGGTCAAGGGCGCGGCGATCGCCACCATGCTCAGCAACACCGTGGCTGCAGCTTATTTTATCAGGAAGATCCTGGCGATGGGAAAGGACGCAGTCATCACCTTCCGGCAGGATCTCGGAAGACCGCGGAAGGATTCCATCGCTTCCGTCTTTTCCGTCGGCATCCCGGCGGCAGTGTCCCTCTGGCTCTTTGACCTTTCCAATATGGTGCTGAACATGCGCGCCGCGAGGCACGGAGACATCGCCCTCGCGGCAGTCGGCATCGTCCTGAAGGTGGAGCGTCTGCCTCTGAATATCGGCATCGGGATCTGCATCGGAATGGTGCCGCTGATCGGGTATAACTATGCCGCGAAAAATTTTGAGCGGCTGGACGGGATCTTCGCCTTCGGCCGCGCAGCGGGGCTCATCGTGGCGCTGATCAGCGTTGCAATGTACCGCGTGTTCGCGCCGCAGATCATCCGCGCGTTTATTGAGGATCCGGAAACGGTGCGCATCGGCACCAGCATTCTTTCCGCCCGATGCTTCGCGACGCCGCTCATGTTTCTTTGCTTCAGCATGGTGCATTTCTTCCAGGCCATCGGCAAGGGGCGGTACGCTCTGATCCTCGCCTGCGTTCGGCAGCTGGTCTTCATCATCCCCCTCCTCATCATTCTGGATACTCTGTTCGGAATGGAAGGGATCGTCTGGACACAGTTCGCGGGGGATCTGTGCACGGTCATCGTGACCTATCTTGTGTACTGGAAAGTGTACAAAAAGGGGCTGAGACTGCAACAGGGATGAAGCCGCAAAAGAATAATAAAAAAAGCCGCAGTACGGGAGTGACTGACACTCCGCGCTGCGGCTTTTGCTATATTTACTTCGCGGACTTCAGGAGCAGGTTCAGAAGCGCGCTGCCGTTGGAGTTCTGCTGTACGTCGTCCTTGCCGCCGAGCAGGGTCTGCAGGAGAGAAGCGGAGGAAGAGGTGCTCTCCTGAACCTCCGGCTCCTGGGCTGCGCCGAACATCTGCAGGAAATCCATGAAGCCGCCGCCGGACTGCTGTCCGCCGAGGGTCAGGACCTCCGCGTCCGCACCGGGCTTTGCGGCACCGGGCTTCTTGCCGGGTTTCTTGCCGCTCTGCGCTGCCTGGGCCTGCTGTGCCGTGGTGTTCGCAGCGGAGAGGCTGCTCAGCATTGCGGGGGCGATGAGGGACATGAGAAGGTTCACCTCATTGCTGCTGATGCCGGTCTCGGAAGAGAGCTCGTTTGTAACTGCAGCCGCGTTTCCGCCGAGAATGTGGCCGATGATCGCAGCTCCGTCTTTTTCGTCTGCGTTGCTGATCTGGTCTTCGAGCGGCTTTTTGTTGGTGTGCTGGGTCAGGGCGCCGAGGAGGGACTGGGCGCCGGAGGAAGAGGAAGCGTTGGACGTCATGGCCTTCAGGAGAATGGGAAGCACCAGCGGAAGAAACTTTTTGATCGTCTTCGCCGAGATACCTGTCTTCTTGGAGAGGGCGCTGATGGACGAGGCGGTGGTCATTCCTTTTAAAAGCAGGCTGAGCAGATTCATGGAGATCTCCTTTCATAGTGGGAACAGTTGATGGTCTTATGCAGGATCGTACTGCAGCTGGTTCATTATCTTACATTATATCACGTATCATCCGCCTTGCACCGGGACAGGATAACATCTTATCCCAGGTCCGGCCGGAAGATCCGGATAAAATCTTCTTCATAGAGGGAAAGGGGGTACCCCTTCGGGCGGCAGATGTAAAAATGCCGCTCCTGATTGATCTCCCGCACGGGATAGATGCTGCAGCGGTCATAGAGCTCGGGGTTGATGTCGATGTAGTTTCTGGGGATCAGCATCACTGCGCCGCAGGCAGGAACGGAGCGCTTCGCCACCTCGATGCTGGAGGTCTCGAACAGGATCTTCGGGCGGATGTGGTGCGTGTCAAACAGACTGTCCTGAGTGACCCGGACACTGTGACCGCGGCGGATGCAGATAAAGGTCTCGTCCTTCGCGTCGGAGATATCGATCTCCTGGCCGGAGGGGATCCTTTTTGCGAGAGCAGTCGACCGGGAAGCCAGGAGGACGATCTGCTCGACAGCCACCAGGAGATAGTCCAGGCTGTTGCTCTTTGCGGACGTCGTGAGGCAGGCGAGATTCAGCTCTCCCTGCAGGAGCAGGTTTTCCAGGTCGTCGGAACCTGACTCCACAAGCTCCACCTTCACCAGCGGGTATTTTTCATGGAACTTTGGGAGAAAGAAAGGCACGATCTCCATGCCGCGCTGCACCGGGACCCCAAGGCGCAGCGTGCCCCGGACGCCGGTGTGGAGCTCCTGGATCTCTGTCTCCATGTTTTTCCGAATCTCAAGAATGTTTTTTGCGGCCCGGATATAGCATTCCCCCGCGGGAGTGAGGGAGATGGGGTTTGAGTGCCTTGAAAAGAGCTCCGCCCCGGTCTCTTTCTCGATCTTCCGGACCATCTGGCTGAGAGATGGCTGGGAGATGCACAAAACCTCCGCGGCTTTACTGATGCTTCCTTCCTTCAGGATGGTCAGCATGTATTCCAGCTGTCTGTCATTCATTGGAAACTCCCTTTATCTGTAAGCGGTTTTCATTGAAGTGAGAAATGAAAGCGTTTTCTTAATTATACCACTTATTTTGAGGACATAACCAAAAACCTATAATCAGCATAAATTATAAAAATCTTGTTTACGGGTTTAGAGAATGTTAAGATGTGGTGGAATAAATGCGGCTGCTTGCCGCTTTGTTTTGTCGAAACTGCACAATGTGAAGGAGGGAGCTGTATGGAAATCACGAAAGCCGGAATGGCCGGCACACTGGAATCCAGCGACGCGCAGGTCACTGTGGAGCCGGGCGAGGGAAAGATCGACTTTGAACTTCAGAGCGCGGTCATCCACCAGTACGGGAACCACATCAA
Organism: uncultured Lachnospiraceae bacterium; assembly: GCA_902780465.1. Classification (GTDB taxonomy): domain Bacteria; phylum Bacillota; class Clostridia; order Lachnospirales; family Lachnospiraceae; genus Moryella. Next base: position 21,255 of record CACZFV010000018.1, on the reverse strand, counting down.
GAAGGTCGCGTACGAAACGCTGGAGCGCCTTGGTGTCAGCAACGTGAAGCTGAAGATCGTGGACAAGGGCGCGCTGGACTGCACGCTGAAGGCCAGGATCGAAGGCGCGGTGTACCGTGCTGTGGACCAGTATGAGAATCTTCCGTGGGGAGGTGCCATCAGATGAGTAATCCGAACAAGAAAAGACTCAGAAGATCCATGATGTTCCTGAATGCGCAGAAACCGTCCCTGATCAAGGATCCCTACATCTACAAGGCTGACTCCATCATGCTCGACCTGGAGGACGCTGTCGCGGAGAATCAGAAGGACGCTGCAAGATTTTCCCTTTTCCACGCGCTGAAGGAGATCGACTACAGAGGCGCAGAGCGCGTCGTACGTATCAACGGTCTTGACACGGACCTCTGGAAAGAGGACGTCCGCGTTTCTGTGGCCGGCGGCTGCGACTGCATCCGTATCCCAAAGACCGAGACCGCTGAAATGGTAAAGGCTGTCGAGGCGGAAGTCATCAAGGCGGAGAAGGAATTTGAGCGCCCCGAGGGCAGCACCCTCATTATGGCCGCTCTGGAGTCCGCAAGGGGCGTCCTGAACGCGCTCGAGGTCTGCGAATCCTCCGAGCGGATGATGGGCATCGCTCTTTCCGGCGGTGACTACACCAAGGACCTGCAGACCAAGATCACCGGCACCGGCGTGGAGCTGATGGGCGCGCGCCAGCTTATGATCATCGCGGCGAGAGCGGCGGGCGTGCAGTGCTTCGACACCGTGTTCACCAACCTGAACGACATGGAAGCCTTCCGCAGGGAAGTGGAGATCATCCACATGATGGGCTTCGACGGAAAATCCATCATCAACCCGCGCCAGATCAGCATTGTTCACGAGATCTTCACCCCGACCCAGAAGGATATCATCTTCGCGGAGAAGGTGGTCCGGGAGATCGATTCCAAGAAAGCCCTGGGCATCGGCGTGTTTACAGTTGACGGAAAGATGATCGATATCGCCTTCTACGACGGCGCAAAGAGAACCATCGAGCTCGCGAAGGCATCCGGCGTGTATAAGGGGGATCTGTAATTATGATTAATGCGGTAGGAAGAGATATCCCGGAAGAGATCTTAAAGATCACCGGCAAGGAAGTCTATCAGGGAACGCATCATTTTGACGGAACCGAATTCAAGAAGGACGGCCCGAAGACCAGAGTCGTCATCAATTCCAATGGCTCCAAGCTGATCGGAAGCATCCGGGAAGCCCTGGAGAAGTGCGGCATCAAGGACGGAATGACCCTGGGCTTCCATCATCACTTCAGGAACGGTGACAAGGTCCTGAACATGGTCATGCTGGAAGTGCATAAGATGGGCATCAAGGACATCACCCTCTGCGCGTCCTCTCTGGGAAGCCAGAACGACCCGATCCTTCCTCTGATCGAGGACGGCACCATTGTCAACATCCAGTCCTCCGGCGTCCGCGGCAAGATCGGTGAGGCGATCTCCGCAGGCAAGCTGAAGGGCCTGGCATACATGAGATCCCACGGCGGAAGAGTCCGCGCCATCGAGAGCGGCGAGACCCACGTGGACATCGCCTTCATCGGCGCCCCCACGGCGGATGAATACGGCAACCTGGCAGCCAACGGCGGCAAGGCAAACTGCGGTGTTCTTTCCTATTCCGCGGTGGATGCACAGTTCGCCGACAGAGTCGTGGCGGTGACGGACTGCCTGGTTCCCTTCCCGAACCTCCCGGCGCAGATCACCCAGACTTACGTTGACTACGTCGTGGTCGTGGATGAGATCGGAGATCCCTCCAAGATCGCGACCGGCGCTGCAAAGCCCACCACCGACCAGAGAAAGCTCCTGATGGCGCAGTACTGCACGGACTTCGTGGTCAGCACGCCCTACTTCAAGGAGGGCTTCTCCTATCAGACAGGTGTCGGCGGCGCTTCCATCGCCTCCACCATCTCCCTCGCGAAGATCATGCGTGAGCGCGGCATCCACATGAGCTTCGGTGTCGGCGGCATCGCAAAGCCGATGTGCGAGCTTCTGGAAGAGGGACTGATCAACAAGCTGGTGGATACCCAGGACTTCGACGAGTACGCCATCAGCTCCATCGACCGCAACCCGAACCACTTCTACATCACCGCGGGCGAGTACGCGAACCCCTTCAACAAGGGCGCCTATGTCAACAAGCTTGACTTCGTCATCCTCGCTTCCCTTGAGGTGGACGTGAACTTCAACTGCAACGTGGTCGTGGGTTCTGACGGCGTCATCACCGGCGCCCAGGGCGGACATCCGGATACGGCAGCCGGCGCGAAGTGCACCATCGTGATCGCGCCCATCATGCAGGGCAGGATCCCGTCCATCTGCACGGAAGTCACCACGGTGACCACCCCCGGCGAAGACGTGGACGTGGTCGTCACCGACTACGGCATCGCCATCAACCCGAGGAGACAGGACCTGATCGAGGCGACGAAGGACGCAGGCCTTCCGCTGAAGACCATCGAAGAGCTCCGCGACATCGCGTACTCCATCGTCGGAGAGCCTGAGAAGGTGCAGTTCGGCGACAGGATCGTCGGCATTATTGAAGGCAGAGACGGAACCATCGTCGACGTGGTGCGCCAGATCAAGGAATTCGAGTTCGCGGAGTAACAGACCGGAGCAGCAAACGCCCGGAAGGGCGCTGAATAAAGAGGCCCGGAAGGGCACTGTACCAGGCAGAACCAGCCCACCCGAAAGGATCTGCAGCAACATTTCATAAAGCAAATAGAAACAAGGAGGGGGCTTTATGAGTACTACCTTAGTAGGTATTCTCGGCTTTTTGACCATCGTGGCGATCGTCGTCACACTGTTCCAGTCCCGGACGACCCCGGCCATCGCCTTCATCGTATTCCCGATGATCCTGGCGGTGATCCTGGTCATCGGCGGCTACTACGACTTTGATCAGATCGCAAAGCTGATCAAGGGCGGCTTCGGCAGCACCGGCCCGACCGCGGCGCTGTTCGTTTTCTCAGTTCTGTACTTCGGCATCATGACTGACGCGGGCATGTTTGATGTCATCATCGGCCAGCTGATGAAGCTGGTGGGCGACAATGTCATCGGCGTCACCGTCATGACCGCTGTTATCGCCCTCATCGGCCATCTGGACGGCGGCGGCGCTTCCACCTTCTGTATCGTGGTTCCTGCAATGCTTCCGGTCTACAAGAAGATGCACATGCGTCCCACCACGCTGCTCCGCATCGCGGTCCTTTCCATGGGTGTCCTGAACCTGATGCCCTGGGCAGGCCCGACCATGAGAGCTGCTACTGTTCTCGGCATCGAGGCAGGTGAGCTGTGGAAGACCCTGCTCCCCATCCAGGCGTTCGGTATCGTCCTGTCCCTGGCACACGCGGTCCTTGCCGGTATGCAGGAAAAAGCGCGCGGCGCCGGACTGAACGGCAAGCTGGCCCAGATCGAGGGCGAGGTGGCTGAGGAAGAGAAGAAGGCAGACGCTTCCGCCAACAACGAACTGGCCCGTCCGAACCTGTTCATCTTCAACATCGGCCTGACCATCGCAGTCATCGCGATGCTGATCTGGGACGTGTTCCCGAGCTATGTGCCTTTCATGATCGGTGTGGCCATCGCCCTGTTCGTGAACTACGGCGCGACTGCCAAGATGCATAAGAAGCTCATCAACCTGCACGCCGGCCCGGCGCTCATGATGTGCTCCACCCTGATGGGTGCGGCTGTCCTGATGGGCGTCCTGGTCTACGGTATCGACGCGGGCGGCGCTGCTGCCATCGCGAAGATCAAGAACGGCGTCTCCACCGAGATGCAGATCATCAGTGTCGTCACATGTATGGCGAACCTGATCAAGATGGTCCTGCCCGCAGCTCTTGGACAGAACCTGCCGCTGGTCATCGGTATCCTTTCCGTGCCGCTGGCGCTGGCCTTCGATACGGACTCCTATTTCTACGGCATGCTCCCGGTCATGATCGCTATCGGCGCAAGCTTCGGCGTAGAGGCAATGCCGATCGCGGTTGCCATGGTCGTCTGCCGAAACTGCGCGACCTTCATCAGCCCGATGGTGCCGGCGACCCTGCTGGGAATCGGACTTGCGGATATCGATATCAAGGACCACATCAAGGCAAGCTTCTTCTATGTATGGGGCTTCTCTATCCTGTGCATGCTCTTCGCGGTCCTGCTTGGCATTATGCCGCTGTGACAACTGAATAAAAAAACGGGTGGGTTGTCTTCAGAGGCACATGATACGGAGTCCGGCTGCGGCGCTGAAAAAGCGTCGCGGCCGGGCTCTTTTTCTGCTATACTGTAGCTGTAAGCAGTTATATCAATATTGCAGAAGTTCCGCACGAACTGCAGAAGAGGCAGCGGTGCGGAATGTTTGTGTACTTATGACCCTTCATAGGTTACTGACACAGGAGGAAAGAAAATGAAACTCACCTGGCTCGGACATTCCTGCTTTAAGATCGAAGAGAATGGTTTTACGCTGATCCTGGATCCCTACTCCAACAATACGGTCCCCGGCTACCTGGACCTGAAGGAAGAGGCGAATCTGGTCCTGTGCTCCCACGGACACGGGGATCACTGCGCGGCTGACATCATCGACAAAAAAGAGGACGCGGAAAATCCCTTCACGGTGGAGACCATCGACACCTGGCACGATGAAGTGCAGGGCGCGAAGCGCGGCGCCAACAAGATCACGATCATCACGGATAAGGACGGCGTGAAGGTGATCCACATGGGCGACATCGGCTGCGAACTGACAGACGAGCAGTACGCCGCCCTGCAGGGCGCGGATGCCCTCATGATCCCGGTGGGCGGCTTCTACACTGTGGAGCCGGCGCTGGCAAAGAAGATGGCGGACCGCATCGGCGCGGCCGTGACCATTCCCATGCACTACAGAGGCATCAATTTCGGCTATCCGGTCATCGCGGAGCTGAATGATTTCGCGGATCTCTGCGCGGACATCCAGCTGTACGGCAGCAGCCTGGAGATCACGAAGGGGATGATGAAGCAGACTGCCATCATGGTCCCGCAGTACGCACCGGGAAGATAAACGCGGCGACAGATACAGGAGGAAATGGTATGCAGTACGAAGGCGACGTCTACAGGCCGCCGAGCGAAGCGCGCAGTCTGATCATCCAGGTGACGATCGGCTGCTCCCACAACAAGTGCACCTTCTGCCACATGTACACGGAGAAGCAGTTCCGCATCCGGAAGAGAGAGGAGATCCTTCAGGACCTGGACGAGTGCCGCAAGATGTACGGCCCCTGGGTCCGGCGGGTGTTCTTTGCCGACGGGGACGCCCTCATTGTGCCGACGAAGCTCCTGCTGGAGCTCCTGGACTATGTGCACAGGAACTTCCCCGGCGTGGAGCGGATCACTTCCTACGGAACTGCCCACGACGTGCTGCGGAAGTCGGAGGAGGAGCTGAAGGCCCTGGCGGCCGCGGGACTGGAGATGATCTATCTCGGCGCGGAGTCCGGGGACGATGAGATCCTGAAGCATATCCAGAAGGGCGAGACCGCGGCGGATATCATCGAAGCGGGACAGAAACTGAAGCGGTGCGGGATCAAGACTTCCGTGACGCTGATCTCGGGCCTCGGCGGCCGCGCGGGCATCCGGTCCCACGCCATCAAATCCGCCCACCTGATCAGCGCCATGAATCCGGAGTACGCCTCCATCCTGACGCTGCACCTGACGCCGGAATCCCCCATGGCCCAGGAGATCGCCAGAGGGGAGATGGAACTGATCACCCCCGACGAGATCATGGACGAGACAGAACTGTTCCTGGAGAACGTGGATTCCCCGGGCACGGTGTTCCGCACCAACCACGCCTCGAATTATGTGGCGCTGGGCGGGACCTTTAATGAAGATATCCCGCGGCTTCTGGAGCAGATCCGGTTTGCCCGGGAGAAACAGCGTTACAGAATGGAGTCCTGGAGGCGCAGACTGTAACAGGAGACAGGACAGAATATATGGATGCAGAAAAACTGACAGCGGGCATCGAAGCAGCAGCCCGCCGCGCGGGAGCCATCATGCTCTCCGCCTCAGATATCGAGCGGAAGACTTCCGAAAAGGAAGGGCACGGGAATTTCGTGACGGAGTACGACAAGAAGATCCAGGCCTTCCTTTTTGACGCACTGCGGGAAGTGCTTCCCGAGGCGAATTTCCTGGGAGAAGAGGATGGCGCCGGGAACTTCCGGGAAGAGTACCGGAAGGGATATCTGTTTGTGATCGATCCCATCGACGGAACTGCGAATTTTCTCTCCGGGTTCCGCCCCAGCGTCACCAGCATCGCCCTCTTGAAGGACGGGGAGCCGTATATCGGCGTGGTCTATGATCCCTATGACGACCTCATGTTCACGGCGCAGCGGGGAAAAGGCGCGTTCCGGAACGGGGAGCGGATCCATTCTCTGGAAAGGGATCTTGCCCACAGCCTGGTGGACTTCGGTACGGCGCCCTATTATCCCGAGCTGCAGGACCTGACCTTTGCGCTGGCAAGAAGATATATGAACCTCGCCATGGATATCCGGCACGCGGGAACGGCAGCCTGGGATCTGTGCCTCATGGCCCAGGGCAGCATCGGCATCTTTTATGAGCTGAAGCTGGAGGTCTGGGATTTCGCAGCCGGAGCGCTGATCGCGGAAGAAGCCGGCTGCAGGGTGACGGACGCGGCGGGACTGCCGCTGACATACGACAGGAAGACCTCCGTCATGGCGGCATCTGCCGGCGTGGCGCGGGAGGGGTGCTATCTCCCGGCGGATGTCCTGGGGATCAATGTAAAGAATTAAACTGGCAGGCAAGCCTTGATACAGAAAGGAGGTGTCAGCCTTTGCCTGAATATCAGCATCTGCTTCCTGATCAGCACAGTATGGACGTAAAGATCGGGAGGCTTCTTTCCAAATTTCAGACCAAGGTCCGGGTGTACCCGCCCGGGACCTGCCCTCTGACAGTACAGCTCTCCATGCTGACGGCGTCGAAAAACCAGACCTGCGGCAAATGCGTCCCCTGCCGGGACGGACTGCCCCAGCTGGAGCGGATGATGAAGCGGATCCTGGACGGAGACGGGACGCCGGAGACGCTAAAGCAGATGAAAGCACTGGCGGAGATGATCCGGGATTCCGCCGACTGCGCCATCGGCTATCAGACGGCAATAGAAGTCCTGGAGGGCCTGGAGACCTTCCGGGAAGAGTACGAAAGCCATGTGAACGGCAAGATCTGTCCCGAGGAGATCGGACAGAAGGTGCCCTGTGTGAACCTCTGTCCGGCCCATGTGAACATCCCGGGCTATATCGCCCTCATCTCGGAGCACGATTACGCCGGGGCAGTGAAGATGATCCGGAAGGACAATCCCTTTCCGACCGCCTGCGCTTTTGTCTGCGAGCATCCCTGTGAAGAGCGGTGCCGCAGGAACCTGATCGACGATTCCCTGAATATCCGGGGGCTGAAAAAATACGCGGTGGATCACGCCGCCGCGGATCAGGTCCCGGTCCCGAAGGCCAATCACTCCACAGGCAAGAAGATCGCCGTGATCGGCGGAGGACCCGCAGGTCTGACGGCGGCGTATTTCCTGGGCCTCATGGGGCATTCCGTCGTGATCTACGAACGCCAGAAGGAACTTGGCGGCATGCTCCGCTACGGGATCCCCAACTACCGCTTCCCCAAGGAGCGGCTGGATGAGGACATCCGCGCCATTCTCTCCGCCGGTGACATCAAGGTCCTCTGCGGGTCCGGCGTGGGGACGGACATTCCTGTCGCCGAGGTCGCGGCCGGCTATGACGCGGTCTTTGTGGCGATCGGCGCCCAGACCGGCAAGAAGCTCCGGATCGAAGGAGAGGACGCGGGCAATGTGTTCTCCGCGGTGGAGATGCTGGACCGGATCGGAAACGGGATCCTTCCGGATTACACCGGGAAGAGAGTCCTCGTGGTCGGCGGCGGAAATGTGGCCATGGACGCGGCCCGCAGCGCGGTGCGGTGCGGCGCGGAGGATGTGGCCATTGTGTACCGCCGCAGAAAAGACGACATGACAGCGCTGCAGTCAGAGATCGAATCCGCTGTGGAGGAGGGGATCGAGATCCTCACGCTCCGGGCGCCTCTCAGCATTGAGACAGATGAAGAGGGCAACTGCTCCGCCCTGATCGTGCAGCCCCAGATGGCAGGACTTTACCGGGACGGGAGGCCCTCGCCCATGAAGGCGGACAAGCCGCCGGAGAGGATCTCCGGCCAGGTGATCCTGATCGCTGTGGGGCAGGACATCGTGAGCGGTCCGTTTGCGGAGTTCGGACTGGAAACGAAACGCGGCGCCATTCTTTCCGGCCGCGACACGGCGGTGAAGGGCTTCCCCGGCATCTTCGCCGGAGGAGACTGCGCCACCGGACCGGCCACGGCCATCCGCGCCGTGGCGGCGGGCAAGGTCGCGGCATACAATATCGACGAGTATCTTGGTTATCACCATAAGGTGGAATGCGACGTGGAGACGCCGGATGCGAAGGAGAACAACCGCCTTCCCACCGGACGGTCCAACATCACGGAGCGGCCGCCTTATGAAAGAAAGCGGGATTTCCTGCATGTGGAAACTGCCATGTCCCTGGAGGAAGCCATGCAGGAGGCGGACCGCTGCCTTCGCTGTGACCACTTTGGCTGCGGCGTGCTGAAAGGAGGGATGGACGAGTGATCCGTTTCTGGATCAACGGTATACCGATGGAAGCCGAAGAAGGGACGACGATCCTTTCTGCGGCAAAAACGGCCGGTATCAGGATCCCGACTCTGTGTTACCTGGAGGGGATCAACGAGATCGGCTCCTGCCGGATGTGTCTGGTGGAGGAAGAGTGGGAGGACCGCCTCTTCACCGCCTGCAACACGACGGTAAAGGAGGGGATGAAGCTCCTGACGGATTCGCCCCGCGTCGTGGAAGCGCGGCGCATGGTGCTGGATCTCCTGCTGTCAAACCACAATGTCTCCTGCTTTTCCTGCCCGTCCAACGGACGGTGTGAGCTGCAGGATCTCTGCTATGAGTACGGCATCGACCTGTCCTCCTACGAGGGGACCAGGAAGAAGATCGAGCGGCCGCCGGTGGAGGGACACCCCTTCTTAAGCTACCGCCCGGACCTCTGCATCCACTGTCAGCGCTGCGTGAGCACCTGTGAGAAAGCCACGGGCCGGAAAGCCATCAGCCTCAGAAAGACAGGGATGTTTGAGATCATCGACGCCCCCTTCGGGAAGGACTGGGACACAACGCTCTGCGAGTCCTGCGGAAACTGCGCCCAGAACTGTCCGGTGGGCGCCATTACGGAAAAACGCCAGAAGAAGTACCGTTCCTGGGAAGTGGAAAAGGTTCGTACCACCTGCCCCCACTGCGCGGTGGGATGTCAGATGGACCTTCTGGTGAAAAACGGAAAGATCGTGGACGTGGAGGGAGCGGACGGCCCCTCCAACCACGGACTGCTCTGCGTCAAGGGAAGGAGTGCGTCCTTTGACTTTATCGATTCCCCGAAGCGTCTCCGCACGCCGCTCATCAAAAACCATGAGACCGGCGAGTTCGAGGAGGCCTCCTGGGACGAGGCGCTTTCTCTTGTGGCGTCGAGATTCACGGAACTGAAGACCACGTACGGAGGCGCGGCGCTGGCCGGGTTTGCCTGTTCCCGTTCCACCAATGAGGACATCTACATGTTCCAGAAAATGGTGAGAACGGTGTTCCAGAGCAACAACACTGATAACTGCGCCCGTGTCTGACACGCCCCTACTGTTGCCGGTCTGGCAACTACACTCGGATCGGGGGCAATGACAAATACGATCCGGGATATCACACAGGAATCTGACGTCATCATGCTGGTGGGCTCCAATCCGGAGGAAGCGCATCCCGTCCTGGGAATGCAGATCCGGCAGGCAGTCCGCCGTGGGGCAAGACTCATCGTCGTGGATCCGCGGGACATCGACCTCGCGAAGCACGCGGACATCCACCTGAAGCTCCGTCCGGGCACCAATGTGGCCTTTGCCAACGGCATGATGCATATTATCATCGAAGAACAGCTGCAGGACCGGGAATTCATCGCGCAGCGCACCGAGAACTACGAGGCGCTGGAGGAACTGGTCAGAGAGTATCCCGCGGAGAAAGCCGCGGAGATCTGCGGCATCGACCCCGAGCTCCTGAGAGAGGCGGCGAGAATGTACGCTTCCGCTCCGAGAGCCCCCATTCTGTACTGCCTCGGCGTCACGGAGCACTCCACCGGCACCGAAGGCGTGATGTCCCTGTCCAACCTGGCGATGCTGTGCGGCAAGCTGGGCAGGCCCGGCTGCGGCGTCAATCCTATCCGCGGCCAGAACAACGTGCAGGGCGCCTGCGATATGGGCGCAGATCCGGAGAAGTTCCCCGGTTACCAGAACATGAAGGCACCGGGGGTCCTGGAAAAATTTGAGACAGCGTGGAACGTGAAGCTGAATCCGGAGTACGGCACCAAGGCGACAGAGTGCTTCGGAAAGATGCTGACGGGAGAGATCCGCGGGCTGTTCCTCTTTGGCGAGGACCCGGTGCGGACGGATCCCGATACGGAACATGTAGTCAGAGCACTGAGTTCCCTTGATTTCTTCGTGGTGGACGAGCTGTTCCTGACGGAGACCGCGAAGCTTGCGGACGTGGTGCTGCCCGGCCGCTCCTACGCGGAGAAGGAAGGGACCTTCACCAACACGGAACGCCGCGTTCAGAGGGTGCGCAAAGCGGTGGAAGTGGCCGGAGAAACACGGCCCGACACCTGGATCTTTACCGAGGTCATGAACCGCATGGGCTATCCGCAGCCGCATCTCACTCCGGCAGCCATCATGGACGAGATCGCGTCGGTCACGCCCTCCTTCGGCGGCATCAGCCACGCAAGGCTGGACAGCGAAGAAGTGGGCGGCAGAGGGCTTCAGTGGCCCTGCCCGTCAGCGGACCACCCGGGGACACCCATCATGCATGTGGGCAGATTTGCCCGGGGCGAGGGATTCTTCCGGCCTGCGGCATACCAGCAGTCCCGGGAGCTCCCGGACGAAGAGTATCCGCTGCTCATGATGACCGGGCGCATCCTGTATCACTACAACGCCTGCGCCATGACGGACAAGACCGAAGGCATCAACGAGATCGCAGGAGAGGCTTTCATCGAGCTGAACACCTTGGATGCGGAGAAGCTCGGCATCGCCGACGGAGAGATGGTATCCATCGCCTCCCGCCGCGGCAGGATCAGCGCAGCCGCCCGCGTTTCCGACAAGACGAGACCCGGCGAATGCTGGATGCCCTTCCACTACCTGGAGGCGTCCGCCAACCGCCTGACCATCGCCGCGCTTGACAGTATCTCTGCCACGCCGGAATACAAAGTCTGCGCCGTGCGGGTGGAGAAGGAAGAGAAAGCATAAGGAAGGACTGCCTGAGAAATGCCGGCAGCCTGTATCCAGCCAGAACTGCCTTTTTGTCCATGATTTCATAAAAATGGGCGCTTTCAGAGTGTTTTTAAGAATTTGCACCCCTGTTTTCGTTTAAACAGGGGTGCTGTTTTTAACAAAACACTTTCAGCTCTTCCGGATCTCGTCGGACAGGGTGCGGTAGCGGTGCTTCACCGCGGACACGAACTCCTGCTCGATCCCGCTGAGACGCTTGTTCTCCTTCAGGATGATGCCGAAGCGCAGGTGCTCGGAGGAGTCCTTCAGCGGAATGTTCGCCACGTTGTACATGGATCCCTGGTAGGGGAAGCGGGAGATGCCGATGGTGTAGAAGTTGGTGGAGGAGATCAGACGGATCTGCTCCATGCGGTCGTTCACGTAGACGATCTTTGAAGATTCGTTCAGGTCCACGACGCCGGTGGGCGTTTTGATGTGGTAGAAGAAGTCCTCGTATTCACCGATGTACCGCACGAACCCGTAGTTCATAAGATCGTGGATGTCCAGCTCTGTCACGCTGCTGCCGCGGAGAAGCTCGTGATTTGCTGAGATAAAGACGTAGGGGCGGAAGCGGGCGATGTGGATGAACTGGAGGCGCCGGCTCTCAAAGTTCCGCATCATGGCATCCGTCTCGTTGACGGAGAAGTGCAGCACGCCGATCTCGGAGAAGCCGCTGCTCACCTCATCGATCACGTCCATTGTGCTGCATTCATGCAGCCGGAGGAACAGGTTCTCCTGGTTCTGATGATTCTCGCAGACCTGGTTAAAGCAGGCGGCTGTGTGGGAAAAGCGGGTCATGGAGACCGCAAGGCGGCTCCCCGCCTGGTGCACCTGGGTCACGAAGCGGTCCAGACTGTCCATCTCATTGAGGATCACCTTGCAGTGCTGGAGGAAACTCTCCCCGTTCTGCGTGAGCCTGGAGCCCTGGCTGGTGCGTTGGATCAGGGCGAAACCAACCTCCTCCTCGATGGTCTGGATGATGTGGCTGAGCTGCGGCTGGGAAATAAACATTTCCTTGGCAGCCTTGTTGATGGAACCGCAGCGTGCGACACCGACAAAATACTTCAGGTTTTTGATGTCCATGAGATCCTCCCGAAAACAGATACGAACAGTATACCGCAAAAGGCGCGGAAAGTGCATTTGATTGACAGAACAGGACGCGGGAAATAAAATAATAATGTTCGGCACTTAAAAGGCAGTGCTTCAGGGCAGTGTTCTGGGAGGTGTTGCAGGAAGGCGTCAGGCACCCGTGGCGGAATTGGCAGACGCGCCGGATTTAGGTTCCGGTGGGAGACCGTGCAGGTTCGAGCCCTGTCGGGTGCATTCGAAAAGAAGAGGAAAGGAGTTCACCGGATGAAGAACAGAGCAGGCAGACTTTCAGCGGCCTTTTTCGCGGCGGCTGCGGCAGTGGTCCTGGCCTCGTTTCCCGCAATGGCGGGCGACTGGAAGAAAGGTACCGGCGAAAACGCGAATTCCTGGTGGTATGACCTTGGCAGCGGGAAATGGGCCAAAGGCTGGGAATGGATCGACGGCGACAACGACGGCGTTGCGGAGAAGTATTATTTCGATCAGAACGGCTGGCTGCTGACAGGCACTGTGACGCCCGACGGCTTCACGGTGAACGCGGAAGGCGCCTGGGTCGACGGCGGAAACGTGCGGATCATGGTCAGCACCGTGCCGGGGGAAGAGGCGCCTGCCGGGAACGAGGGAGCTGCCGGCGGACAGGAAGCGGCGGCAGGAAGCGCGCCGGAGACAGCAGCCGCAGCGGAGACAGATACAGCAGCGGGCGGACCGGGTGCGGCTTCTGCGGGAGCCGGAGAGGAGACACCTGCTGCACAGGGCAATTACAGCGCTGCGCTGGTGGAACGCGCCAGGTCTTATGTTGGAAAACTGCGCTATGTGTACGGCGGCTACTCTCTGGAGACGGGAACAGACTGTTCCGGATTCACCAAGCTCCTTTTTGCGGAGTTCGGGATCGATCTTCCCAGAGGCACGGGAGATCAGCTTGGAGCAGGGACCCGGATCCCGGCGGATCAGGTCCGGCCTGGCGACCTGGTGTTCTGGGCCAACGGTTCCGGCAGAATCTACCATGTCGGCATCATCAGCGGGAACGGCATGTTCATCCACGCAAGCAATACAGCGCGCGGATGGGTGTTTGAGGACCGGCTGGGCGATATGCCGGCACCGGCAGGATACGCCCGGTACTGACGGAAGATGAACGGGAGGAACAGGATGAACCGAAAGCAGATCCGGGGAGCAGCTGTGATGCTGGTCCTGATGATGCTGGCGGCGGGCTGCGGCGGCAAAACGGAAAAACCTGCGGAGACTTCGGCAGCAGCGGAACAGACCGCGGAGACTACGGCGGAAGGCCAGTCCGCGGAGAGTACGCCGGCAGGAGAAACTTCTGCGGAGGAAACGACCGCGGAAGAGACCACGGAACCTGTGCCGCTGGTAGTGACGAAGCATAAAGAGGACGGCACCCATATGGTGACTGCCGGCGCTCTGACCATCAGTGTCCCCACGACCTTCGAAGGCCTGGAGATGGAAGGGGCGGAGTTCCAGGGGGACCAGGATCTGGTCCGGTCCGGGAAGACCGGGACTGCCCGGGTAAAGTACAAAGACGGATTCGGAAGCATCCGGATCACGGTCAAGAACAATACCGAATATGATATGGCGGTGCGGGAGTGCACCATCATCGGTGTCGAGGTGGGAAGCACGGAGCCGGATCCGGAGCTGACGCTCTTCGGGATCCCCATGGGAGCCACACGGCAGGAGATCGCGGATGTGTACGGCGAACCCTTCAGCAAGACCTTTGATGATGAGAACCATCTCTCCAACATGGTCTATCAGTTCGGCACCGACATCCACAGCAACCAGGTGGTCATGATCATCTTCCGCGACAAGAAGGCAGTGGCGGCAAGCTACGAAGACTTTTCTCTCGTGCGGAGATAAGAAAAAGGATAAGGAAAAGAGGGCAGGATATGTCAGTTGCGGCAGTCAGGGAGTATCTGAAGCAGTACGGTCTTGAGGACAGGGTCATCGAAACAGAAGAGTCCAGCGCCACCGTGGAACTTGCGGCAAAAGCCGTGGGAACAGAGCCTGCGCGCATCGCGAAAAGCATGTCTTTCCTGGTGGACGGGAAGCCCATCATCATCCTCCTCGCGGGCGATGTAAAGACTGACAACAGCAAATACAAACATACCTTCCACAAGAAGGCCGCCATGATCCATCCGGAACAGCTGCCGGAGCTGGTGGGCCATCCCATGGGCGGCGTGTGCCCCTTCGCGGTCAGGGAAGACGTGACCGTATACCTGGACGAATCTCTGAAGCGCTTTGATGTGGTCTATCCTGCGGCCGGCAGCGGCAGCAGTGCGGTGCGTCTCACCATTCCGGAACTTGAACTCAGCTCCCGCTCTGCAGGGTGGGTGGATGTGAGCAAGCCGATCGCGGCACCCGCGGAGTAAAGCGGCGCACCTTGGAAGCAGTAAAACTGTGTCTGAATTGTCTGAATATTTGCGACGAACTTGACAAATTGTCGCGCTTTGATATAATAGACTCAACAGGAAGAAAGAAATACAAGATCCGCCAGACAAGCGGAAATATGAAAGAAGGAGGTACAAACCAAAGTACAATTAAGTTTATCTGATCTTACATCCTGAAATAAAAACAGGAAAAAGATCCTGAAAAACAGGATAAAAGATCCTGAAAAAACAGGATGAATACGACATTTATAAGATCAGACAGGAAAACGATCCCCCCGGATGAAATTCCAGAAAGCTGCATCTCAAGAACAGCAGAATAGTTTCAATCGGAAGGCTAATCGGACAACACCTCATCGCAGAAAGACAGAGATTCAACGACCGAAAAAAAGATAAGGTCTGGAACGCAAAGATATCTTCAGAGCAGAAAATCTTTGAAAGCTCAGAGCCAAGGGAGTTTCTGCTGAAGCCGGATCAGTCAGGAGCCAAGAGAGTTTGAAAGCTGGCAGATTTTTAAAGCAGAAGTAATCTTTAGCAGGAAAGCCATATATACATCTTAAGAATAGTAAGCCAGGATTCGAGACTGAAGCGAGAGGAAGCAACCGAGAAACCGGAACAAAGAACGAAAAGCGGGAGCATGCAGAGATCAATAAGATCAAAGTAAAGGAAGAGTAAATAAAGGAAAAGGATCGGAGAAAACTGAATACAGAAAAAACCATAGAAAGAAGAGGTACACGTAAGTGGTTTTGAAGTTCATTTCAGAATGAAGTGGGTATCGGTCATGACGTCGGTGATCGGTACCCACTTCTCGTTTGTGAGGAGCACCGGGCGAAGTAAGCAGAACCGCAGGTTCTGCCGGGCCGTACGGGCTTTCAGCTGACGAAGACGGGGAAATACGGTATACTTGATCAGTAAAGGCAAAGGAGGCAACATGGAAAAGGGCAACGTCCTCGTGATCGGTAACTCCGGTGCGGGCAAGTCGACACTGATCAATGCCGTCCTCGGGGAGAGGCGGGCGCCGGAGGGCAGCTTCGGGAGCACGAAGGATCTTTACGTCTATACGGGGGAACACCTGCCTTTCCGGGTGATCGATACGATCGGTTTTGATCCGTCGCCTTTTAAGGGGCGGCACGCGGTCAATGCCGTGAAAAAGTGGTCGAAGGACAGCGCGAAGGCGGGAAATGCGGACTCTCAGATCAACGTGATCTGGTACTGCCTGGACGGGACTGCGAGAAAACAGCTGCCGAAGACGCTGGACAATCTTTCAAAGGCAACCTCCTTCTGGAGCTCTGTGCCGGTGATCGTCGTGATCACCAAGTCGTATGTGGTGGCGGAGCGGGAGGCGAATATCTTCCTTGTCCGGAGCACGCTGGCCAGGATGAAGAAGCGCGCCGCGAACGTGAAGCTGATCCTTCCGGTCGTGGCCAGGGCTTATTCGCTGAATGTGAACGCCTATGTACCGCCGGAAGGGATCTCAGAGCTCATCAACGCGACCTGCGGTCTCATGCCGGAAGGGATGCGCGCTGCGCAGGAGGACGTCGCGGCCTTTGTTTTAAAGCGCAACCGTGTGATGGCGCAGGGGGTCACGGCCCTGGCTGCGGGTGCAGCAGTCCTGGTGGCAGCGGTTCCGATCCCATTCCCGGACGCAACGCTGCTTGCGCCGACGGAGATCGCGGAGGTCAACGCGATCGCGAAGATCTACGGGATCCGGGGCGACGAAAAGTATAAGCGTATGCTGAATTCGATCGTCCAGGTAGGCACGGTGAGCACGGCAGCACGGACGCTCATCTCCACGCTGAAGGCGGTCCCGGGAATCAATATCGGAGCCATCACGCTGAACGCGATCATCGCGGGAGGCATCGCTGCCGGGATGGGGGAGGCATCATCCTTCATCTTTGAGCAGATATCGCTCGGCAACCGAAGCGTGGACGATATCGACTGGATCAAAAAGGTACTTGAGTCGGAACTTACATCGACCGTACTGAGAAAGCTTCGGGAGGTCGTGGAGAAGACCGACGGAAAGATGTCCGCGAAGGATATCACCGGTATCATCACAGGGGTGTTTCTCTCAAAGAAAAAGAAATAAAATATGCAGTGCGGAGCACACATCTGAGACGTATTCAGGTTTGTCCGGAGGCCGTTTTCGGGATTCCACAGGGAAGCCGTTCGTGGTATACTGTGTAGTACGCGTATTTTGAATCATATCACGGAAAGAGAGAATTATGAGCGGAAGAGACAACCCTACTCCGAAAAGCCCGGATGACGAGAACGGAGGCGGAAGATTCAAAGGCAACCAGAGCCTGCTGATCATTGCCATCGCCGCGCTTCTTACTTTTACCGTCGTCGGTTTCCTGAGAAACCAGGTGAAGGAAGGAAACACCCGGGAGATCGCCTACAACGAATTCCTGCAGATGGTGGATGAAGGAAGCGTGGAGTCTGTGGTGATCGGCAACACCCAGATCACCATCACACCCAAACCGGAGACGGAAGGATATCCTGTCCTGACAAACTACATCACGGTCCGGATGGACGAAGACGGCGACCTGGTCGAGCGCCTTTACAAGGCAGGCGTGGAGACCCGGCGTGAACGTCATGATACGGCAGCCATTATCTATTCCGTCGCCAGCTTTGTGTTCCCCTTCCTGATCGTCGTGCTGTTCATGAATCTCATGATGAAGCGCATGGGCGGCGGCGGGATCATGGGCGTCGGAAAAAGCAACGCGAAGGTCTATGTCCAGAAAGAGACAGGCGTTACCTTTGCTGATGTGGCAGGCGAAGACGAGGCGAAGGAGAGTCTGACAGAGATCGTGGAGTTTCTCCACAATCCGGGGCGGTTCACGAAGATCGGAGCGAAGCTCCCGAAGGGAGCTCTTCTGGTAGGACCTCCCGGTACCGGAAAAACGCTGCTGGCAAAAGCTGTGGCGGGCGAGGCGAACGTCCCCTTCTTTTCCCTCAGCGGATCTGATTTTGTGGAGATGTTCGTAGGTGTCGGCGCGTCCCGCGTCCGCGACCTGTTCAAGCAGGCCCAGGAGAACGCCCCCTGCATCATCTTTATCGACGAGATCGATGCCATTGGAAAGAGCAGAGATTCCCGGTTCGGCGGAAACGACGAGCGGGAACAGACCCTGAACCAGCTTCTTTCTGAGATGGACGGCTTTGATTCCTCCAAGGGCCTTCTGGTCCTGGGAGCCACCAACCGTCCGGAGATCCTTGATCCGGCACTACTGAGACCCGGCCGTTTCGACCGGCGGGTCATCGTGGAGCGCCCGGACCTGAAGGGACGTGTGGAGATCCTGAAGGTCCACGCGAAGAACGTGCTGATGGACGACACGGTGGACCTTGACGCCATCGGACTCGCCACCAGCGGTGCTGTGGGATCGGACCTGGCGAACATGATCAACGAGGCGGCTATCCTGGCTGTGAAAAACGGACGCAAGGCAGTCAGCCAGAAGGATCTGTTCGAGGCAGTGGAAGTCGTTCTGGTCGGTAAGGAAAAGAAGGACCGCGTCATGAACCAGAAGGAGCGGCGCATCGTTTCCTACCACGAGGTGGGCCACGCCCTGATCAGCGCGCTGCAGAAGAATTCCGAGCCCGTGCAGAAGATCACCATTGTCCCGAGGACCATGGGGGCGCTGGGCTATGTCATGTATGTTCCTGAAGAAGAGACTTATCTGAAGTCCCGGCAGGAGCTGGACGACATGCTGGTGAGTCTCCTGGGCGGCCGCGCCGCCGAGCAGATCGTCTTCGGAAACGTCACTACCGGTGCGGAGAATGACATCGAGAAGGCCACAGCCATCGCGAAGGCTATGGTTACGAAGTACGGCATGAGCAGCCGCTTCGGCCTGATGGGGCTTGCCACCACCGAGGACCAGTATCTCACCGGACGCACAGTGATGAACTGTGCGGACGAGACCGCAGCCCAGGTGGACCAGGAGGTCAAGGAGATGCTGAACGCGGCCTACGACAAGGCCCTGGAGATGCTGGGACAGAACCGCGACGTCCTCGACAAGATCGCGGACTTCCTCATCAACCGCGAGACCATCACCGGCAAGGAATTCATGGAGATCCTCCGCCGCACGAAGAAGGATGCGGTGGTTCCCGCCAGCGAGCGGAAGGTGATACTTGTATAACAAAAAGAGCTGTCGTCAGGACAGCTCTCAGAATGAAGACGAAGCAGCTTCAGGAATAAACCCTTGAGGCTGCTTTTTCTTTTATACTGAATTTTTCAAGTCAAATGGCGGTAATGGCTAAGCCGTCATATGCCGGACTGGCAGGTACTGCAGCTGACCTGGGGTATAGCAGGAACCGCAGATGGGGGTATACGAGAGAACTCCTGAACTGCACTCCCTCGAACTGGCCACCGCGCCCTGTTTTCAGTGCACTTTTCGCTTCATTTGGGGGTATACAAACTAAGTCCCCGTCAGCACTCCCTTCTGGTTGTAAAAGAGGAGGGAGTGCTGACGGGGACTTACATCATATACCCCCACGATAAGCGGAAAATGATCCGTTTCAAGCAGTAAAGACTTGTCTCAGAGGCCTGGAGCAGGGAGTGCAGATCAGGACCTTGCCTGTATACCCCCAATCATCGAAAAAGGACATTCGCAATCCGCTTTAAAACGCCCAACTATCCAGCCGCGATATAAATGGTTGACAGCAGCGGCAGCTGCGGTCTTTCAACAGCAGCTATTCAACAGCAGCTATTCAACAGCAGCGCCTTAGTGGTAGATCTTCTTATTCTCGTACCGGGGCTCGCTGGTGAGCTGCAGGCCCAGGCGGTTCATGGTGCGGATATCCACGTCGGAGAGCATGACAGAGGTGTGGATCTGGCAGCCGTTCAGCTTTTTCAGCTGCTCCAGCGCCTTGCGGGCGTTGGGGTCCGTGGCGGCGCACATGGACAGGGCGATCAGGATCTCGTCGGTGTGGAGGCGCGGGTTCTTGCTGCCCAGGTACTCGGTCTTCAGGGTCTGCACCGGCTCGATGACCGACGGGGAGATGAGCTTCACTTCGTCCGGGATCTCGCCCAGCGCCTTGACGGCGTTCAGGAGAACGGCTGCGCTGGAACCGAGAAGGTCGGAAGTGCGGCCGGTGACGATCCTTCCGTCCGGGAGCTCCAGAGCGGCAGCGGGACCGCCGGTGACCTCAGCTTTCATCAGCGCGGCCTGGACCACCGGCCGGTTCGCGGAGGTGACCTTCGCCTGCTTCATCAGAAGCTCCAGCTTCTCCACTTCTCTCTGGGGGCAGTCGCCCTTGGCCAGGCGGTTCATGGAGGTGTACCAGCGGCGGATGATCTCCTGGCGGCCGGCTTCCTTGCAGATCTCGTCGTCGATGATGCAGTTGCCTGCCATGTTGACGCCCATGTCGGTGGGGGACTTGTAGGGGCATTCCCCGAAGATGCCTTCGAACATGGCGGAGAGCACCGGGAAGATCTCTACGTCACGGTTATAGTTTACGGTGGTGACCCCGTAGGCTTCCAGGTGGAAGGGGTCGATCATGTTGACGTCGTTCAGATCCGCGGTGGCGGCCTCGTAGGCGAGGTTCACCGGATGCCTGAGCGGCAGGTTCCAGATGGGGAAGGTCTCGAATTTCGCGTATCCCGCCTTGATGCCGCGGCGGTTCTCGTGGTACAGCTGGGAGAGGCAGGTGGCCATTTTGCCGCTGCCGGGGCCCGGCGCCGTGACGATGACCAGCGGTCTGGTGGTCTCGATATACTCGTTCTTTCCGTAGCCATCTTCGCTGACGATCCTGGAAATGTTGGAGGGGTAGCCGTCGATGGAGTAGTGGCGGTACACCTTGATCCCCATTGCCTCCAGCTTGCTCTTGAACTGCTCTGCGGCGTTGGTGAAGCGGGTGATGACCACGCTGCCCACGTAGAGCCCGCTGTCGCGGAAGGACTGGATGAGGCGAAGCACGTCGACGTCGTAGGTGATGCCGAGATCGCCGCGGATCTTGTTCTTTTCAATATCTTCCGCGGAGATGGCGATGACGATCTCCGCCTGGTCAGCCAGCTGGAGGAGCATCCTCAGCTTGGAATCCGGCTGGAATCCGGGAAGGACACGGGAGGCATGGTAGTCGTCGAACAGCTTGCCGCCGAATTCCAGATACAGCTTGTCTCCGAACTTCGCGATGCGGTCCTTGATGTGCTCCGACTGCATGACCAGATACTTTTGGTTGTCAAATCCGTATTTCATTTTGCACTCCTTAGATATCAACAGAACAATTCGGCCTGTCCGGCACCCGGCGCGGGACATGGATCCCGGCGCCTGACCCAACTCTTGGATTTTACCATATGGAGCGGTTTTGTGGTATACTTTCGGCAGAAGAAGGGAAAGGAGAAATTCTGTGGAGAAGAGAGATATTCCCCGCCCCGGAGAGTTTTACCGTCATTTTAA
>CACZFV010000017.1 GCA_902780465.1 uncultured Lachnospiraceae bacterium | reverse complement strand
CAAAAAAGAGCAGGAATTCTGGAATTTCCTGCTCCTGAGGGAAACAAATTTTGAAAAACCGGCGGAAAACGCCCAAACCAGTGGACCGAACCAGAAGTAAGACCGGTAAACCGGACAAGGGTAAGACCAGAAAGCCAAGCCAGAGAGCCGGACCAGAGAGCCAAACCAGAAAGCCAAACCAGAAAGCCGGACCGGAAATGGTAAGACATGACGCCGGGTCACTTCTCCCGGGTCATGAATTCCCGGGTCACTTTTCCCGGG
Source organism: uncultured Lachnospiraceae bacterium (assembly GCA_902780465.1). Taxonomy (GTDB): domain Bacteria; phylum Bacillota; class Clostridia; order Lachnospirales; family Lachnospiraceae; genus Moryella. The sequence continues at coordinate 25,007 of CACZFV010000017.1, read as the reverse complement.
GGGTCTGGTTTTCCTCTTTCTCTTTGTCTTTGTTTTCCTCCTTTTCCTCTTTTTCCTTTTCCCGCCGGTGGCGGAGGATGAGCATATAGCCGTACATGGCGGTGGGGATGACGAAGTCGGAGAAGATCAGGGCCTTCAGGAGGTCTGTGGAGCCGGGGCCGCCGAAGAGTCCGACCGCCAGGGTGGCGGCGAACATGAGGAGCAGAAGGATCACAGCCGCAAGGGCGGCGGCTCGCTGAAGTCTGCTTCGTTTCATAAATCCTCCTCGGAGGCGAGGGCCTCCCATTCTTCATAGAGGGTCCCGAGTTCGGCTTCGTCCGCTTCTTTCTGACGCTGGAGCTTCAGAAGGGCGGCTGCGTCCCGCTGGAGTTCGGGCTTCAGAAACTCGTTCTCGATCTCCTTCACATCCTCTTCCAGTTCGTGGATCCGTTCTTCGCATTTCCGGAGGGCGGCTTTTCTTTTTTTCTCCTGCGCCTTCTGGACCTTGGCGCTTTTCCATTCCTCCCTGCCGGAGGAGGCGGTGTCGTCCGCGCCGGCAGATGTGCCGGGTGCACCGGTGGAACTGTTTCCATCCGCTGCGGCGTTTCCGGAAGCGCCTGTCCTGGAGGCACCGTTTCCTGCCTGGTCCGCGGAAAGGCCGGCCGCGCGCTCCACGTCCGCCCTCTTTTCCAGGTAGTAGTCGTAGTTTCCGATGTAGTTTAAAAGCCTGCCCTGGGTGAGATCCAGGATACGGGTGGCGGTCCGGTTGATGAAGTAGCGGTCGTGGGAGACGTAGAGGACGGTCCCCGGGAAGCTGCGGATCGCCTGTTCCAGCACTTCCTTGCTGACCATGTCGAGGTGGTTGGTGGGCTCGTCCAGGATCAGGAAGTTGGCGCGGGACAGCATGAGCTTCGCGAGGGAGACGCGGCCGCGTTCGCCGCCGGACAGATCCGCGATGCGCTTGAAGACATCGTCCCCGGTGAACAGGAAGGCGGCGAGCATGCTGCGGACTTCTGTGTTGTTCATGTCGGGCCAGGTGTCCTGCACTTCCTCAAAGATGGTCTTTTCCGGGTGCAGCACGGCGTGCTCCTGATCGTAGTAGGCGATCATGACCCGTGCGCCAAGGGTGATGGTCCCGCTGTCCGGGGGGAGAAGCCCGTTCAGGATCTTCAGGATGGTGGTCTTGCCGGCGCCGTTGTCCCCGATGATGGCGGCGTGTTCGCCGCGCTTCAGGTCGAAGGACAGGTCTTCAAAGAGCTTCAGGGAGCCGAAGGACTTGGAGATGCCGGAGACCTCCAGCACATCACTGCCGCTGGCTTCCTCCATCGTGAACTGCAGGCCCATATCGGCTTTGATCTCGCCGGGACGCTCCAGCCGTTCCGTTTTGCTCAGCATTTTTTCACGGCTCTCCGCACGCCGGATGGATTTCTCCCGGTTGAAGGACTTGAGCTTCGCGATGACCTCTTCCTGGTGCTTCAGCTCCTGCTGCTGGTTCAGGTAGGCCCGGAGCTTCGCTTCCCGGACAGCGGCCTTCTTTTCGGCGAACTGGGTGTAGTTGCCCGTATAGGCTGTGACTTCGCCGTTCTCAATGTCGATCACCTTGTTGACGATGCGGTCTAGGAAGTAGCGGTCGTGGGAGACGATGATCACAGAGCCGCTGTAGTTCATCAGGAAGGTCTCCAGCCATTCGATGCTGGAAAGATCCAGATGGTTGGTGGGCTCGTCTAGGAGGATGAGGTCCGGGCGCTCCAGGAGCAGCTTCCCGAGGAATACCCGGGTCTTCTGGCCTCCGGAGAGATCGTGCAGCTTTTTGTCCGCTTCTTCCGCGCTGAAACCGAGTCCGTTCAGGACACCGGCGAGGCGGCTTCTGGCGGAATATCCTTCTGCCTGTTCGTAGGCGCTTTCCACCCGGTTGTACTCGCGGTACAGGGCTTCCAGATCCTCCCCTGTGGTATGCTTCATGGCCTCCTGCATCTCCCGGATCCGGATCTCTATGTCCAGCAGGGGCTGGATGACCTGTGTCAGCTCTTCCCGGATAGTGAGGGCGGAATCGATGTTGTTGTTCTGGTGAAGGTAGCCCATGGTGCAGTCCTTCTTCAGCGTAACGATGCCCGAATCGGAGGGGAGCTCTCCTGTGATCATGTTCAGAAGCGTCGTCTTGCCGGCGCCGTTCAGGCCGGTGATCGCTGCTTTGTCCCGCTCATTCAGGAAAAACGAAGCGTCCCGGATGATCTGTTCACCCGAGAAAGCTTTCGATATATGTGAAACGTTCAGAATCATAAACTGCCTCCGTAAAACGTTGAAACATTCCTAAGTATATCGGAATGAGGGAAGATTGACAAGAACGCCGAAAAACCATATACTGCCTGTAGAAAACTTAACAAAGACAGGGAGCGTTTTTATCGTGAAGAAGAAAATCTCCAAGGCAGTCATATCCAGACTGCCCAGATATTACCGCTATCTCTCGGATCTGATGGAAGAAAACGTGGACCGCATCTCCTCTAACGATCTTGCAAAAAGAATGAAGGTCACCGCTTCCCAGATCAGGCAGGACCTGAACAATTTCGGGGGCTTCGGACAGCAGGGATACGGATACAATGTGGGACATCTCCACGCAGAAATCGGAAAACTTCTTGGAATACATACGCACATCAACGTCGTGATCATTGGCGCGGGACATCTGGGACAGGCTCTGGCGAACTACCAGAATTTCGAGAAGCGGGGCTTCATCATCCGGGCACTGTTTGATGTGGACCCTGCGGTGATCGGAAAAAAGATCAGGAATTCGGAAGTGTACAGCTTGAAGGACCTGGAGAAATATCTCAGCTCCCACCCGGTGGATATCGCTACGCTGACACTGCCGAAGGAGAGGGCTGCGGAGGTCGTGCCGCGGCTTTTGGCCTGCGGGATTCGCGCGATCTGGAATTTCGCCCATATCGATCTGCCTGTCGGCGACGATGTTCTTGTGGAGAACGTACATCTTTCCGAGAGTCTGATGCAGCTCTCATACCGGATGCTGGCTGACAAGGAAGAAAAGGAACGTCTTGCCGGGAAGACGGGAGACTGAACCGCAGCGGACCAGGGGTATCCGCTTATACCAGTAAGCAAAGATGAATGCCGGCAGGGGGGCAGGAATGTCCCATACTGCCGGCGCAGTGTTTTTTTGCGGGACTTGAATCCGGAGGTATCTATGACGGAAAAAGATGGAATCAGGGTCTTTGGTCCGGAGGATCTGGAAAGGATCCCGAAGAGGAAGGCGGACGCGAACAAGGGGACCTATGGTCATGTGCTGGTGATCGCGGGTTCCGAAGGAATGTGCGGTGCCGCGTATCTTTCCGCACTGGCGGCCTACCGCACAGGCGCAGGGCTGGTGCGGGTGCTCACGCCGGAATCGAACCGGCTCATCCTGCAGATCCTTCTCCCGGAGGCGATCGTAAGCACCTATGATCCCGGAGCGGTCGCTGCGGGAAATGAGGAATGGAAAGCCTGCCTGGAGGAAGCGCTGAACTGGGCAGATGTCATCGTTCTGGGGCCGGGACTCGGCCGGAAGCCTTATGTGAAGCGTCTGGTGGAGGACGTACTGGAGGCGGCCTTCGTGACACTGGTAGTGGACGCGGACGCCCTGAACACCATCGCGGAATTCCCGTATCTCACGGGGTATTACACAGAGAATATCATCATCACGCCCCATGTGGCGGAGATGGCCCGGCTGGTGGGAAAGACTGCCGGAGAGGTGGCAGAGGATCTGACTGCGTCAGCCAGGGATTACAGGGACGTCCACGGTGTGACCTGTCTCCTGAAATCGGACCGGTCTGTCATCGCAGGCAATGACGGCAGTCTTACCCGCACAGAGGCGGGGACGCCGGCGCTGGCGAAGGGCGGCACAGGAGACGTGCTGACGGGGATCATCGCCGGGCTCATCTGCCTGGGACTCGGGGAAGCGGAAGCCGCTGCTTTTGGGTCCTTCCTGCACGCGCTCTGCGGGAGGAGAGCCGCGGAGAAGCTTTCGGTCCACGGCGTCCTTGCGAGGGAGGTCGCGGAGGAGATCCCCGGGGTGATGCGTTTAGTGCCGGGAGTTAATGTTTAATTAACTTACGGTGCCGGCTTACGGAGCCAGGCACCTGCGGAGCCTGGCACCGTAAGCTGGTACCGTAAGTTCGAACAAGGAGCAGTAAGAAGATGGAACAGGGATACAGAAGAGTCTTTGCGCAGGTGGACCTGGACGCGGTAGTGTTCAACATGCAGTCCATGCGGGACCGCCTTCCTGCGCATATGAAAATGGCGGCAGTGGTCAAAACGGACGCCTACGGCCACGGGGCGGTCCCCGTCGCGCTGGCGGCGGATCCCTTTGTCTCCTTTTTATGCACAGCCTCCCCGGAGGAGGCTCTGAACCTCAGGATGAACGGCCTGACAAAACCGGTGCTGGTCCTGGGGCCTTCAGTGGGGGACTGCTATGAGGAGATGGCTCTGGCCGGGATAAGACCGGCGGTCTTTACCCGGGAACAGGCGGATGCGGCGGACCGGGCGGGGACGAAGACAGGCATGCGGATGCCGGTGCACCTCGCGCTGGATACCGGTATGAACCGCATCGGCATGCGGCCTTCGGAGGAGAGCCTGGAGCTTGCAGCGTACATCGCCTCCCTTTCCGGAGTGCGGATCGAGGGCATGTTCACCCATATGTACCGGGCGGATGAAAAGGATCTGACTTCCGCGAAGGAACAGGTACGCCGGTTTGCCGGGTTCCGGGAGGCGCTGGGGAAGCGGGGCATCGTCCCGGAGATCTGCCACGTGTCCAATTCCGCGGGGATCATGGAGCTTCTCGGCGCGGAGTTCGACATGGCACGCTGCGGCATCACCATGTACGGGATCTATCCTTCCGACGAGGTGGACCGGAGCCTTCTCGCGATCAGGCCTGTGATGTCCCTGAAGAGCACCGTGTCCTATCTGAAGGAGATCGGGCCGGGGGACGAGGTCAGCTACGGCGGGACCTTCCGGGCGGACCGGAAGGTGAAGGTAGCCACCATCCCCGTCGGCTACGGAGACGGATATCCGCGTCTTCTGTCCGGCAAAGGCAGCGTCCTGATCGGCGGAAAACGGGCCCCGATCCTGGGGCGGGTCTGCATGGATCAGTTCATGGTCGACGTCACGGACATCCCGGAGGCGCGCATCGGCTGCAAAGTGACGCTGATGGGGAAGGACGGCGGCGAAGAGATCACCGCGGAGGAGATCGGACTCTTAAGCGGGCGGTTTCCCTACGAGCTTCTGTGCGACATCGGAAAGCGGGTCCCCAGGGTCTACCTGAGAGAGGGAAAGATCGTCGGGACCAAGGATTATTTTAAGGATATCTATACAGATTTTGCCCGCTGAGACGGCGGGAAGAAAGGTGTTTATGGACAGTCATCTGCCGGGCGCGGCATGCTTCATTCTGTTCATCCTCCTGGAGGCGGTGTTTTTCAGCTTCGGGGCGGCGATACAGAATATCAACACTGCAGAGCTTGAGCGTAAAATGGAAGAAGGAGACATAAAGGCAGGTCAGATCCTCCGGATCGTGAACCGGCCGACACCCTTTGTGAACTCCATTCAGATCACGATCCTTCTGATCGGTTTCACTGTGGGAGGCATTCTGGTGCCCATGTACGCAGGACCTCTCGCTGCCAGATTTCACTCCCTGGGGATCTTTGCCGGACCGGCAGCGGTGTTCCTGGTGGCCCTGGCGGCAGTGGTCGTCATGACGGCGGTAGGGATCGTGTTCCCGAAGCGGATCGCAATGCGGCAGCCCGAGAAATGGGCGCGCAGATGTCTGGGCCCGGTCCGGTTCTTCATGACGCTTCTTCTTCCGGTGCGTCTCCCGGTGAAGATCCTGTCCAGGATCCTGATGCGGCTCTGCGGCATCGACCCCGATAAAAAGGAGGAGAACGTCACAGAGGAGGATATCATGTCCATGGTCAATGAAGGCCATGTGCAGGGTGTCGTGGAAGCGGACGAAGCGGAGATGATCACGAATATCTTCCAGCTGAACGACAAGAACGCGGCGGATATCATGACTCCCCGCAGGAACGTCACGGGACTGGACAGCAGTATGCTGCTCCGGGACGCCGTGGACTTCCTGCTCGGAGAGGGGCGGAATTCCCGCTACCCGGTGTTCCTGGAGGACATCGACAACATCATCGGCGTGCTGAACCTGAAGGACGCGCTGGTCTGCGCCCACAGCGGCAAGTTCGATGACCAGCCGCTTTCGAAGATCCCGGGGCTGCTTCGGGAAGCGCATTTTATTCCCGAGACCAGGACCCTGGACAACCTGTTCCAGGAGATGCAGTCCAGGAAGGTCCACATGATGATCGTGGTGGATGAATACGGTCAGACCTCCGGCATCGTCACCATGGAGGATATCCTGGAGGAGATCGTCGGAAACATCGTGGACGAGTATGACAGCGAGGAGGAGATGATCACTGCGCTCCCTGACGGCACCTTTATCATGCGGGGCATGACGCCCCTGGAGGATGCGGAGGATGCTGCCGGGATCCCCTTCACGGAAGAGGAGAAGGACGAGTTCGACACCCTGAACGGATTCCTGATCTCGAAGGCGGACCGGATCCCCGCGGACGGAGAACGCTTTACAGTCCAGGACCACGGATATGAATTCAGGGTCCTGAACGTGCAGAACAAGATGATCCGTTCTGTAAAAGTGAGCTGGACCGGAGAAGAACCGGGGGAGGAGGAAGCTCACTGAGGGCAGGGTTGACTGAAAAAAAGGCGGGTGCTATCATTACAAAGAAGATTCCCCGGTGAGGCGCTTCGCCCCGGGACAAACAATTAAAGGAGTTTTTCATGTCTGGACATTCAAAGTTTGCAAACATCAAGCACAAAAAGGAAAAGAACGACGCTGCGAAGGGAAAGATCTTCACCGTCATCGGCCGTGAGATCGCTGTCGCTGTCAAGGAAGGCGGACCGGATCCCTCCAACAACTCCCGTCTCCGCGACGTGATCGCGAAGGCAAAGGCCAACAACGTGCCGAACGATACCATTGAGCGCGGCATCAAGAAGGCTTCCGGCGACCTGGGAAGCGTCACCTATGAGCAGAACGTCTACGAGGGCTACGGCCCGGCGGGTGTGGCGATCATCGTCGAGACCCTGACAGACAACAAAAACCGCACCGCGGCAAACGTGCGCGCGGCTTTCTCCAAGGGCGGCGGGAACGTCGGCGCCCAGGGCTGTGTGTCCTACATGTTTGACCAGAAGGGTCAGATCATCATCGACAAGGAAGAGTGCGACATGGACCCGGATGAGCTGATGATGTTCGCCCTGGATTCCGGCGCCGAAGATTTCAGCGACGAAGAGGACAGCTATGAAGTCCTGACCGCTCCGGATGACTTCTCTGCAGTGCGCGAGGCCTTTGAGAAGGAAGGGATCCCGATGCTGGACGCGGACGTCCGCATGATCCCGCAGAACTGGGTCACCCTGAAGAGCGAGGAAGACAAGAAGAAGATGCAGCGCATCCTGGACCTTCTGGACGAAGACGACGACGTTCAGGCGGTGTTCCACAGCTGGGATGAGGAGTAAGACGGACGGATCTCCGGTCTTCCGTCAGGCAACTTAAACATGTGGTTCCGATGATCAGCGGCTGTACAGGCCGCTGTTTTCATCAGACCCGAAGAAAGGAGCGGGTGTGGCGGAGTTTTTTCACGCACTGTCGGCAGTATTTCTGATCTTCTGCCTTATGGCAGTGGGATACTTCTGCGGGATGCTGAAGTGGATGGGAGACAGCGAAAAGAAGTTCATCAGCCGCTATATCATGAGCATCGCGCTTCCGATGAACTGTATCTCCGGACTGCTGAACAATGTAAAGCATGAAGATCTCGCTTCCATGGGCTCCATGCTGGCAGTCCCTCTGGCGACGGTACTGGTGATGCTGGCGGTGTCCTTTGCTGCCGCAAAGGTGCTGAAGCTCCCGAGAAAACGGGAGGGCGTCTTCATCGCCATGAGCTTTCTGTCCAACACGCTGTTCATCGGGCTTCCCATGTCGACCCAGCTGTTCGGGGAGGTGTCGGTGCCCTATGTCATGGCCTACTGGATGGTCTGCACCTGCTTTACCCAGTCGGTGGCCCTGCTCCTGGTGGAGCACGCGGGTGAAGGAGGCAAAGGCTCTTTTTCGCCGGTCGCGTTCGTGAAGGATATCGTGACGAAGCCGCCGATCATCGCCGTCGTCCTGGCGTATGTGATGCTGTGGTTCGACTTCCGTCCGCCGGCGCTTTTCATGAGCTTCGCGAAATACATGAGCCAGACGGTCACGCCCCTGGCTCTCCTGTACTCCGGCTTTATCATGTATGAGCTGGGGCTGAAGAATGTACGGCTGGAGAAGGGGCTTCCTGCCATGCTGGTGCTGCGGCTTTTCGTCTCTCCCCTGCTCTGCTGGGGCTTCTGCATGCTGTTCCATGTGGAGGGACTGGCGCGGAGCGTGTTTATCGTGGAGGCAGCACTGCCGACGGTGACCCAGATCACAGTCATGGCAGGACATTACCACGCGGATGAAAAATATTCCGCGGCCGGATCCACCCTTTCCATGTTCGGCATTTTCATTACGATCCCGGTCATCATGGTGCTCCTTCCCTGACACAGGAGCGGCACCTGTTACATTACTCTGACCTATCATCTGACTTATCATAAGGAGGTACTTCAATGGACAAGAAGCTTGTGATCACGATCGAGCGCGAGTACGGCAGCGGAGGCAGAGTCCTGGGAAAGACCCTCTCCGAGCAGCTGGGCATTCCTTATTATGACGACGACATCATCCGGAAGGCATCGGAGCAGTCTGCGGTGGGCGAGCAGTTTTTCCGGGCCTACGATGAGAAGGCGGGGAAGAATCCCCTGTTCTTCGGGCAGGCGAAGAACGTAACAGGAAAACCGGAGGTCAACGCAAATATCACCAAACCGGAGAACCTGTTCCGGTTCGAGGCTGAGACCATCCGCACGCTGGCTTCCGAGGGACCCTGCATCCTCATCGGGCGCTGCTCTGACTTTATCCTGGAGAGCGCGGAGTTCGAAAACTACATCTCCCTGTTCGTCTACTGCGACCTGCCGGACAAGATCCGCCGCGTCATCAAGGTGGACGGAGTCGATTCCGAGGAGGCGGTGCGCCGCATCCAGAAGATCAACAAACAGCGCAGGGACTACTACAGATACTACACAGGAAACAACTGGGGTGACCCGGCGCTTTACGACCTGATGCTGAATACGTCGAACATCACGATCCCGCAGTCTGCGGAGCTGGTGAAGCTGTATCTTAAGCTGAGAGGGTTTGAACTGTGACCGGAACACCGCGGACAGAAGGAGACAGATGGATCAGAACAATGAGATGAAGCCGGCGTTCCGCCGGAGAAACCAGAAATACGATACGGGCAGGATCAAGATCGCCGCGGCAGCTGTGGCGGCAGTGATGCTGCTGGGCGGCGCCGCCATCTTTGCCCGGAAGAATCCCGGAACTCCGGGAGGAACGGCGGCGGGGACTGCCCAGACTGCTGAAACGACGGCTGCGGAGACCCTTTCCCCGGCAGAGCTGGAGGCGAAGCAGAAGGAAGAGGAGATCGAGAAGGAGATCGCAAGCTTCGGGGATATCGGCATCGTCCGCGTGGACGGCTACCTGAACATGCACAGCGAAGGCAGCCAGGAGTCGGATATCATCGGAAAGCTCTACGGCGGAAGCGCCTGCGAGATCCTGGATACCACGGAGGAAGGGTGGCTCCATGTCACCTCCGGAGGGATCGAGGGCTACGTCCACCCGGATTACGTGATCACGGGTGAGGAAGCAAGGATGGCAGCCCGGGATGAGATCATGGTCCGGGCCATCGTCAACGCGGACAAGCTGTTCGTGAGAGCGGAGCCGAGCACGGAAGCCCAGGCGATGGGAAGCGTCCTGAAGAACGAGCGGTATGTCGTCCGGGAAGAGAAGGACGGATGGGTCCGTATCTCTGAGGAAGGCTGGGTGAGCGGTGAGTACGTGACGATCCGCCGCGCCCTGAACGTGGCGAGAAAGCTGGATCTCCGCAGTATGGTCCTGAACATGTACGGAAACCTCGGTGTCTCCGAGGTGCAGAACTACCTGAACATCCGGAAGGAGCCGAAGGAAGACGGAGAGATCATCGGAAAGCTGACCAGCAAGGCCGGCTGCGACATCCTGGCGACGGAGGGTGAGTGGTACAAGATCCACTCCGGCGACGTCACAGGATATGTGAAGTCGGAGTTTATCGCCACCGGAGAAAAGGCGAAGGAGGAGGCTGTGACCAATGCCTCCCTGATGGCCATCGTGACCACGGATATCCTGAATGCCCGTTCCGAGCCGCAGGAGTCCGCGAAGATCTGGACGCAGCTCCAGAACAACGAACGGTTCCCGGTCCTGGCGCAGATGGACGGCTGGGTCAGGATCGAGCTGGACGAAGAGGACGAGGTCTACGTGAAGTCGGAATACGTGGACGTGCGCTACGCCCTGAACGAGGCGGTCCACTTCAGCCCGGCGGAAGAGGCGGCAATGGCTTCCGCGTCCCGGCGCCAGCAGATCGTGAATTTCGCGACCCAGTTCCTGGGCAACCCCTATGTCTGGGGCGGCACCAGCCTGACCAAAGGCTGCGACTGTTCCGGATTTACAATGAAGGTCATGGAGCAGTTCGGCGTCTCTCTGCCGCATTACTCCGGTTCCCAGGCCAAGTGCGGCACCAAGGTGGACTCCTCGTCCATGCGCCCGGGCGACCTGATCTTCTACGGCAACAAGAGCGGGACCATCAATCATGTCAGCATGTACATCGGCAACGGACAGATCGTACATGCGGCCAGCAGACGTTCCGGCATCAAGATCTCGACATGGAACTACCGTTCGCCGAAGGCAATCCGCAACGTGCTGGGAGACTGACCCGCAGCAGATCGTGAATGCCTGCTCTTACCCGCAGCGATCAGTTCCTGCCTCTGCTGAAGCGGAGGAAAGGACAGAACGAACATATATTCGGCCGGATTGGTTGCAATCCGGCCGGATTTTATGTATACTAATAGATTGGAAATACAGCGGCATTCCGGACCATGGAATGCCGGAAAGTCTTTTGCAGCAGACAGTACGGAGGCGTTTATTTTGGCATCGAAAACGACCGGAAACAAAAGAAAAAAAAATACCGGAACCCGCAGCAGCGCTGCGGGAAGCACCAGGAACAGGAGGAGCGCGGAGAAAGAAAAGCGGGAGATAAGACCGTCCGGCAGCAGTGACATGATCTTCAGCGCAGAAGCCGCAGTGGTCTTCTTTTTTGCGCTCTCGATCCTTCTGTTCCTCAGCAATTTCGGCCTGTGCGGCACGGTGGGCGCGTTCCTGAAGCGTCTGCAGACAGGACTCTTCGGGATCCCGGGGTACATCTTTCCGGTGTTCATCGCGTCAGCGGGGATCTACGGGATCGCGAACCAGGAGAATCCGCGCGCGCTGGTCAAGATCCCTGCGGTGTTCTTCCTGCTGATCGTGGCAGGCTCCCTGATCCATCTGTTCAGCGGGTCCGGCGCGGAGAAGGCGCCCGGCGCGGCGGAGCTCTTTGCAGCCGGGACCGGAGGCGGTGTCCTGGGCGGCTCACTTTGCGGCTTCCTGCGCTCGTCCTTCGGGACCGTCGGCGCGTTCCTTGTCCTCACAGTCATTTTCATTCTGCTGCTGGTGGCCATCACCGAGCGTTCCTTTGTCAGTCTGGTGAAGCGGGGAGGCAACAGGGCCTACCGCCACGCCAGGGAGGATCTCAGCCACTACCGGGAGGAGCGGAGAGCCCGGGCCATCCGCCGGATGGAGATGAGACAGCTGGAGGAAGAACAGCAGAAAAAGAATATAGATCTTGCGGCGACGGATCTTCTGTCGCTTCCGCAGCAGTCCGCCGCACAGCTGCCGCCGGTGCCGGATCTTTCGGAGAAGCCGGAGCATGTGTTCCGCGAGGTACCGGAGCCTGTGTTCCACGAGGCGCCGGAGCCAGTGTTCCAGGAACCGCCGGAGCCAGTGTTCCGTGAGACTCCGGAACCAGTGTTCCAGCAGACACCGGAGGTACCGGATGTCCTCAGCGGGTTCCCGGAGCAGGAGGCGGAGCCGGCATATGATATTGCGGAGACGGAAGCGGAAGAAAACTACGCAGCCCGGAGGACCGAGGTGCGGCGGGAGATCGAACTGGAGGATCCTTCCCTCCTGGAAGCCTTCCGGAAGGCGGACGAAGCCCTGGCCCGGAGCAGGAAGCAGAAGCCGGAGAGTTTCCCTGTCCCCGCTTACAGACCGCCTGCAGAACCTGCAGTGCCCGTGTACGAAGCGCCTGCGGAGCCTTCGGTGCCCGCGTACGATCCGGTACCGTCCACAGTGAGCTTCAGCGACGACACGAACGACGAGTATCTCGCGTTCCGGGACCACGCGTCCGCGGACACGGACGACGGGAATCCCTATACGGACGACGAAGAGCCGGAGATGCCCTCCGCCGAGGAGCTCGCGGCGCCGGTGGCACCGCCCCAGGATCCCGGCCGCACGGTGGTGACGTCCACCGGGAAGGTCATCAAGGGAGAATTCGAGCGCACGAGAGAGCGCATGGAAAAAGCGAGGGCGGAGACGGAGGCAGGCGAAGTAAAAGCGGCGGCGGAAGCATCCTCCGCGGCGGCGGAAGCCATGCCGGAGTACCGTTATCCGCCGGTGGACCTGCTGGAGAAAGGCAGGACCAACCCGCTGGCCGGCTCCCAGGAGGAGTACCGGCAGACTGCGATGAAGCTGCAGCAGACGCTGCACAGCTTCGGCGTGGACGTGACGGTGACCAATATTTCCTGCGGCCCTGTGGTCACGCGGTATGAGCTTCTTCCGGCCCAGGGCGTCAAGGTCAGCCGGATCGTCGGCCTCTCGGACGACATCAAGCTTTCCCTGGCTGCCGCGGATATCCGCATCGAAGCGCCTGTCCCCGGCAAGTCTGTGGTCGGGATCGAGGTCCCGAACAAGGAGAACAACACCGTATACCTGCGGGATCTGTTCGAGAGCCCGCAGTTCACCGAGAGCCGCGCGAAGCTGGCCTTCGCTGTAGGCAAAGACATCGGCGGACAGGCTGTGGTGACGGACATCGCCAAGATGCCCCATCTCCTGATCGCCGGCGCCACCGGCTCAGGTAAATCGGTCTGCATCAACACTCTGATCATGAGCATCCTGTTCCGGTACGATCCGAAGGATGTAAAACTTATCATGGTGGATCCGAAGGTGGTGGAGCTTTCTGTCTACAACGGGATCCCGCATCTGCTGATCCCGGTGGTGACGGATCCGAAGAAGGCCGCCGGTGCCCTGAACTGGGCCGTGGCGGAGATGACGGACCGCTACAAGAAATTCGAGAAGACAGGGGCCCGGAACCTGAAGGGCTACAACGAGAAGATCATGAAAGCGAGGGAGGACGGGACCGTCCCGGAGGAAGATCTTCCGGCCCTGCTGCCGCAGATCGTCATCATCATCGACGAGCTGGCGGACCTTATGATGGTGGCCAAGGGAGAGGTGGAGGAATCCATCTGCCGCCTGGCGCAGCTGGCGAGAGCGGCGGGACTGCATCTGGTCATCGCGACCCAGAGACCTTCTGTCAATGTCATCACCGGCCTGATCAAGGCGAACATTCCCTCAAGGATCGCCTTCGCTGTCTCCTCGGGCGTGGATTCCAGGACCATCCTGGACAGCTACGGCGCGGAAAAACTGCTGGGCAAAGGCGACATGCTCTTCTCGCCCCAGGGAGCGCCGAGGCCGATGCGTGTCCAGGGCGCCTTCGTGTCGGACGGGGACGTCCAGAAGGTGGTGGACTACATCAAGGACGAAGGCCTTCCCCTGGCCTACAGTAAGGAGACAGTGGAGAAGATGATCCGCGGGGCGGATGCGGCTCCGGCGGAGACAGGCTCCTCCAGGGACGAACTCTTTGCCAACGCGGGCCGCTTCATCATTGACAAGAAAAAAGCATCTATCGGCAATCTCCAGCGCATGTTCAAGATCGGCTTCAACAGAGCGGCGAGGATCATGGACCAGCTGAGCGAAGCGGGCGTCGTCGGAGAGGAACAGGGCACCAAGCCGAGGGAGATCCTGATGACAGCGGAACAGTTCGAGGAACTGCTCCGGCAGACACAGTAAGATAAAATGGAGAAGAGTTATGAAACTGATCGAAAAAGCGGCTTCAAAAGGATTTCGTTACACACTGCTTCAGGGCGACGCGGGGACAGACGTCACCGCGCTCTGCTATGATTCCAGAAAGGCGGAGGAGGGCAGCCTCTTTGTCTGTATGAGAGGCGCGAATTTCGATTCCCATGAGATCATCGGGGAACTGAAGGAGAAGGGCGTCAGGGCAGTAGCAGTGGACCGGGACTGCGAATTCCCGGAGGGCATCACCGTGATCCGCACGGAGGATTCCCGGGAGGCCCTGGCAGAACTGTCCGCGGCCTGGTTCGACTTCCCGGCGGAGAAGCTTCTCACGGTGGGTGTGACGGGGACCAAGGGAAAGACCACGACGACCCACATGCTGAAGGAGCTGCTGGAGAAGAGCGGAAAAAAGACCGGACTGATCGGAACGAACGGCATTACCATCGGGAGTGTCCATACGCCGACGAAAAACACGACGCCGGAATCCTATGAGATCCAGCACGCCTTCGCCGACATGGTGAAGGAGGGCTGCGGCGCAGCGGTGATGGAGGTCTCCAGCCAGGGACTCATGCTTCACCGCACCGGCGGTATCCGGTTCGACATCGGTATTTTCATGAATATCTCCCCGGATCACATCGGCCCCAACGAACACGGGAGTTTCGAGGAGTACCTGGGATGGAAGAAATCCCTGTTCACCCAGTGCAGGACCGCGCTGATCAGCGCTGACGACGAGCACGGGGAGGAAGTGGCAGCCGCGGCTTCCAACTGCGAAAGAGTCTGCACCTTCAGCACGAAGAAGAAGGCGGATTTCAACGCCTCCGGCCTCCGCTACGTCACGGAAAAGGGCTTCGTGGGCCTGACCTTTACCTTCCAGGGCCTGGGAGAAAAGGACGGGGAGGTCAGAACGATCCCGGATGTGCGGGTCGGCATGCCGGGTCATTTCAATGAGGACAACGCGCTGGCGGCACTTTCCGCGGCCGCGCTTCTCGGCGTGAAGGACGAAGTGCTGCGGGACGGTCTGGAGAAGATCCGGGTGAACGGCAGGATGGAGATCCTCCTGACCCATCCCTTCACGGTCCTGGTGGACTACGCCCACAACGCGGTCAGCATGGAGAGCCTCCTGGACACGCTGCGGGAATACGGACCGAAGCGTCTGGTGGTGGTATTCGGGTGCGGCGGGAACCGCGCGAAGGAACGGAGATACTCCATGGGAGAGATCGCCGGGAAGAAGGCGGATCTTTCCATCGTCACAGCGGACAACTCCAGGTACGAAAAGGTGGAGGACATTATCGACGACATCCTGAGCTGTCTGAAGCCGACGGGAGGAGCGTACGTCACGATCCCGGACCGCAGGGAAGCCATTTTCCGCGCCATCGGAGAGGCGGAGCCCGGAGACATGATCGCGGTGATCGGGAAGGGACACGAGGACTACCAGGAGATCAACGGTGTCAGGACGCATTTCCTGGACCGTGAAGTTGCGGAAGAAGCGATCGCTGCCCGCGGACTCTGAAAAAGCCGGAGGAACAGTCTATGAGAGAACTGACGATTGGAGAGATCTGTTCTGCCTGCGGCGGGACGCTTCTCAGAGGAAGACCGGAAACCAGAGTGCGTTATTTCAGCATCGACTCCCGCGATGTTCCTGATGGGACCTTTTTTGTCCCGGTGATCGGCGAGAAGGTGGATGCCCACCGATTTCTCGGCGACGTGCGGGAGAAGGGCGCACTGGGCGCCTTTACTTCAGAGGGAGATCCTTTCTCCGGGGAGACCGGAGGCAGTGACATGGCGCTGATCGCGGTCCCGGATACCGTGAAGGCTCTGCAGGACGCAGGGGCGCTGGTGCGGAACGGGATCAGGATCCCGGTCACGGCAGTCACGGGAAGCGTGGGAAAGACCACGACCAGAGAGCTGACTGCAGCGGCGCTCTCCGCGAAATACCGCACCTTCAAAACACCGAACAACAACAACGGCCAGCTGGGCGTCCCGCTGACCATGATGAAGATCGGGGAAGAGGATGAGTTCGCTGTCATAGAGATGGGAATGAGTATCCCCGGGGAGATGACCAGGATCAGCAGGGTCGCACGGCCGGACGCGGTGGTGTTCACCAACGTGGGGGACGCTCACATCGAGCAGCTGGGCAGCAGGGAGAACATTCTCCGGGAGAAGCTCCATATCCAGGACTTTATGCCGGAGAACGCGGTGATGTTCCTGAACGGGGACGACCCGCTGCTCCGGGGCTGCAGTCTGCGGGAGGGATTCAGGAAGTTCCTCTACGGCACCACGCCGGACTGTGATCTTTACGCGGAGGATATCCGCCTGGAGAACGGCTGCGCCCGCTTTACGGCGGTGACGCCGGAGGGGAAAGCCCAGGTGGCGCTTGGGGTCTACGGCAGCCACCAGGTGATGAACGCCCTGGCGGCGCTCTCCGCGGCAGTCTGGTACGGCGCGGACCCGCAGAAGGCCGCCGACAGTCTGGGTGAATTCCGGGGCTACCGTCACCGCCAGCAGATCATCGTGAACAACGGCATGGTGATCGTGGACGACAGCTACAACGCGAGCCCTGCCTCCATGAAGGCAGGCATCGGGATCCTCAGGTCCCTCACGCCGAAGGGCAGAAGGATCGCGGTGCTGGGAGACATGAAGGAGCTGGGGGACGCGGCGGAGGAGATGCACCGGGAAGTCGGAAGGTACCTTGCGGAGCAGCGTGCTGCGGACCGGCTGTTCGTCCTGGGGTCCCTCGGGAGATTCCTGGCGGAAGGCGCCGTGGACGCAGGCTTTCCGGAGGAAAACATCTCCTGCTTTGAGGACCGGGAGGAACTGGGGGCAGAGCTGGAGCGCTTCGCCGGAGAGGGCGACGCGGTCCTTTTCAAGGCGTCCAACAGTATGAAGCTCTTTGAACTGGCGGACAGAATGGGCGGAAATGCAAAGTAATTATGCCGATGTGATCCTTGACATCACCCACGCGAACGTGGACCGGCCTTTCACCTATGCAGTTCCGGAAGAAATGCGGGACACGATCCGGCCGGGAATGCCGGTGAAGCTTCCATTTGGAAGCGGAAACCGGGTGCGGACCGGCTGGGTGATCGCGCTGTATGAGGCAGCGCCGGAGGTTCCCTGGGAACTGAAAGAGATCCTGGGACCTGCGGAAAAACAGGTCAGTGCGGAGTCATCCCTGATCGCCCTGGCCCTCTGGATGCATGAGCATTACGGATGCATGCTGAGCCAGGCGCTGAAGACTGTGATGCCGGTGAAGAGCCGGGTAAAAAAAAGAAAGACAAAAACACCTTCCTCCCTTCCCGGGGACAGCAGAGGAGAAGCTGCGGAAGGAACGGCGGAGAGACACCATGTCATCCTGAACGAAGAGCAGGCAGAGGCGGTGCGGCAGTTCCGGGAGGACCGGGCGGCAGGACGGAGAAGCACGTTTCTCCTGTTCGGCATCACCGGCAGCGGAAAGACAGAAGTCTACGCGGAGATGATCCGGGAAGTCCTCGGAAAGGGGCAGCAGGCCATTCTCCTGATCCCCGAGATCTCCCTGACCTTCCAGACGGTGCGCCGGCTGGAAGGGATCTTCGGAGAGCGGGTGGCGATCATCCACTCCAGGCTGACGCAGGGGGAACGCTACGAGCAGTTCCGGCGCGCTGCGGAAGGAGAGGCGGACATCATGATCGGCCCGCGTTCCGCTGTGTTCGCCCCCTTTTCCAGACTGGGGCTCATCGTGGTGGACGAAGAGCACGACGGTGCCTATAAGAGCGACACCGTGCCGCGCTACGACACCAGGGAAGTGGCGGAAAAAAGAGCGGAGCTCTCCGGCGCCTCCGTCGTTCTTGGCAGTGCCACGCCCTCTGTCTCCACCTGGGACCGGGCGTCCCGGGGAAAAGTCCGGATCCTGCGGCTGAAAAACCGGGCAGCGCCGGGCTCAAGGCCGGCCAGGGTCCACGTTGAGGATCTGCGGCGGGAGCTGCAGGAAGGGAACCGGTCGGTGTTCAGCAGGAAGCTCAGGACACTGATGGAAGACCGTCTTGCCCGCGGGGAGCAGACGATCCTGTTTATGAACAGAAGGGGCTACTCGAATTTTGTGTCCTGCCGTTCCTGCGGGAACGCGATCCGATGTCCCCACTGCGATGTCACCCTGACGCTGCATGCGGACGGGAACCTGGTCTGCCATTACTGCGGCTACAGGATCCGGCAGCCGGAGCACTGTCCGGACTGCGGGTCCCCCTTTATCGCGGGGTTCGGAACCGGGACCCAGAAGCTGGAGGCCATGACGCGGAAGATGTTTCCGGAAGCCCGTGTTCTCAGGATGGACGCAGACGCCGCTTCCGGGAAGGGCAGCGGGAAGGAGATCCTGGGAACTTTTGCCCGGGGGGAGGCGGATATCCTCATCGGGACGCAGATGGTGGTCAAGGGCCATGATTTCCCGAAGGTGACCCTGGTGGGCATCATGGCTGCGGACACGGAGCTTTATGTGTCCAGCTACACCAGCGCAGAGAGGACCTTCCAGCTTCTCACCCAGGCAGCAGGACGCGCCGGGAGAGGGGAGAGACCGGGGGATGTGGTCATCCAGACCTACCGGCCGGAGCATTACGCGGTACGGGCCGCGGCAGCCCAGGATTTCGGGCTGTTCGTGCGGAACGAGATGTCCTTCCGGGCTGCGGCAGGATATCCTCCCGCAGTGCATCTCCTTACCCTGCAGCTCTCCTCCCAGGACGAACAGCTTCTTATCAGGGCGGCGGACATTCTGTCGCGGATCCTCATGAAGGAGGCAGCCCCGGCAAGGGCGCTGGTCATCGGCCCGGTGAATGAAGCTGTATACAAAGTTCACGATTACTTCAGAAAATTAATATATTTAAAACACAGTTCCTATGATATACTTTTGACCATAAAAAACAGGGCAGAAGCGCAGTACGAGGGGAAGTTCCCAGCGGGCGTGTCCGTGCTCTGCGATTTCAACTGAGAGAAAGGACCGCTGGAACATGGCGCTGAGAGAGATTAGAGAGACCGGAGACCCGGTACTGAATAAAGTATCGAAGAAAGTGAAGGAGATGACGCCCCGCACGAAGGAGCTGATCGGGGATATGTATGAGACCATGCGGGAGGCGAACGGCGTCGGGCTGGCTGCCCCCCAGGTGGGGATCCTGAAGCGGATCGTCGTGATCGAAGTGGAGGAAGGGGAGACCTACACCCTGATCAATCCTGTGATCACGGAAGAGGATGGAGAGCAGACAGGCTATGAAGGCTGCCTCAGCGTTCCGGGGATGACCGGGATCGTCACCCGGCCCGAGCATGTGGTATGCGAGGCGCTGGACGAAAACATGGAGCTCCGCACGATCGACGCCCACGGTCTGCTCGCCAGATGCATCTGCCACGAGCTGGCGCATCTGGACGGCCACCTGTATCCGGAGATCGCGTCAGAGATGATGACCAACGAAGAGCTGGAGCGCCGGGAGGCGGAGGAGTCGGAAGAGGAAGCATGAAGATCATCTATATGGGAACTCCGGATTTCGCGGTGGGGCCTTTGGAGGCGCTGCTGGCCGGAGGACATGAAGTTGTCCTGGTCCTGACCCAGGCGGACAGACCGAAGGGCCGGGGCCATCAGCTTCAGGCGCCGCCGGTCAAGGAAGCAGCGCTGAAGGCGGGGATCCCGGTCCTGCAGCCGCTGAAGATGAAGGATCCGGAACTGTGGGAGACGCTCCGCGGATACGGCGCGGACCTGTTCGTGGTCGCGGCTTACGGAAAGATCCTGCCGCCGGAGATCCTTCAGATCCCGCCCCGGGGGTGCGTGAACATCCATGCGTCCCTTCTTCCCGCCTACCGCGGAGCAGCACCGATCCAGTGGGCGGTGATCGACGGACAGAAGGAGTCCGGGATCACGACCATGCAGATGGACGCCGGGCTGGATACCGGAGATATCCTCCGGCAGTACCCTGTGGCTATCGCGGAAGACGAGACGGGAGGCAGTCTGTTCGAAAAGCTTCAGAAGCTTGGAGGAGAGGCGATCCTGGACACGATCCGGGGACTGGAAGAGGGAAGCATCACCCCCGTAAAGCAGGGGGAGATGACCACACCCTACGCCGCCATGCTGACAAAGGAAGACGGAAACGTTGACTGGAACAAAAGCGCCGCGGAGATCGGGCGCCTGGTCCGGGGGCTGGATCCCTGGCCGGGAGCCTACAGCTTCCTGGACGGAAAGATGATCCGCCTCAGGAAGACCGCAGAAGCACCGGAGGAGTCCGCTGCAGCGCTTCAGGGATCGGAAGCTCCTGCACCCGGGACACTGATCCCGCAGGGCGGAAAACTGTATGTCATGACCGGCAGCGGTCTTATGGAGATCCGTGAACTGCAGCCGGAAGGAAAGAAGCCGATGCCTGCGGACGCCTGGCTGAGAGGCGCACGGCTGGCGGAGCGAAGCTGTTTTGCCCGGACAAGGTCCTGAAACTTAAGGGACGGAAAGGAGAGCAAAAGATGTATTATTATGGTTTTGACCCGACCTACATTCTGGTGATCATCGGCATCATCATCACCATGTGGGCCCAAGGAAAGATGAAGACGACCTTCACAAAATACTCCCGGGTCCGGAGCATGAGCGGCATGACCGGACAGGAAGTGGCCCGGCGCATCCTGATGGCGAACGGGATCTTCGACGTCACCGTAGAGCCTGTGGCCGGACAGCTGACAGACCACTATGATCCCAGAAGCAAAGTTGTGAAGCTTTCGGAAGTGATCTACAATTCCACCAGCGTCGCGGCGGTCGGTGTCGCTGCCCATGAATGCGGCCACGCCATCCAGGACAATCAGGAATATCTGCCGCTGAGGCTCCGTTCCGCCATCGTACCGGTGGCGAATCTCGGTTCCACCCTGAGCTGGCCGATGATCCTGATCGGTATTTTTCTGTGGAGCGCTGGTTCCTATATCGGATACAGCCTGGTCTCTATCGGTATCCTGTGCTTCAGCCTTGCAGTTCTGTTCCAGCTGGTGACGCTTCCTGTGGAATTCGATGCCAGCCGGAGAGCGCTTCGTCAGCTGAGCGTCACGGGGATCCTGCCTCCGGAAGAACAGCAGCAGACCAGGGCGGTCCTTTCGGCAGCAGCCCTTACCTATGTCGCCGCAGCGGCGTCGTCCATGCTCCAGCTGCTGAGACTTGTTATTCTTTTTGGAGGAAACAGACGCCGTGACTGAAGTCAGTACCCGTTCCATCGCACTGGAATGTATTATTCTCGTCGCGGAGGAACACCGGTTTTCTCACACGGTCCTGAATGATGCCAGGGAGAAATATGCCTGGATGTCAGCTGAGGACCGTGCTTTTTTTACGAGGCTCGTCCACGGGACCTTGGAGTACCTGGTGCAGGCGGACAGGATCCTGGAGCCCCGGTCCAGCGTGAAAGTGCGGAAGATGAAGCCGGTGATCCGGAACATCCTCCGCATGAGCGTGTACCAGCTGCTCTACATGGACCGGGTGCCGGCGCGGGCTGTGATCAGTGAGGCAGTGAAGCTGACAGAGAAGCGCGGGCTCCGGGGCCTGAAGGGGTTCGTGAACGCGGTCCTCCGGAGGGTCGCCGCGGAGCGGGAGGAGATCCTTGACGAGTTGAAAAGCACGACGGATCTTTCGCTCCGCTGTTCCATGCCGGAGTGGATGGTCCGCTTTTTCCTTACTTTTCTGGACCGGGAGACGGCGGAGGCTGTGATGACTGCCTTCCTGCAGCCCCATCCTTCCTATATGCGGCTCCTGGGAGCGGGAGATGTTCCGGAGGCGGAACTGCCCTCCGGGTTCCGGAGAGCGGGCCTCTGCCCTGACGTCTTCTGTATGGCGGAGGGCGGCGGGGATGAGATGATCTCCCTGCTCCGTTCGGGGAAAGCGTACATCCAGGATCTGAGCTCTGCTCTTGCGGTCCGGGCTGCGGCTCCCGCACCCGGAGAGACGGTGCTGGATCTCTGCGCCGCGCCCGGCGGGAAGAGCATCGCCGCCGCGGATCTCATGGGAAAGCGGGGCGCAGTGTACAGCTTCGACCTCACGGAAGCGAAGACAGAGCTCATCCGGGAAAACGCATTGCGCTGCGGGATGGAGGGGATCCTCCGGGCAGAGACCTCGGACGCGAAAGTGTTCAGGGAGGATCTGAAGGAAACTGCGGATCTGGTGATCGCGGATCTGCCGTGTTCAGGTCTGGGCGTCCTGGGACAGAAGCCGGACATCCGTCTGAACACCCGGGCGGAGGATCTGAAAACGCTTCCGGCGCTCCAGAGACGTATATTGAAGAACGCTGCGCAGTATGTGAAGCCGGGCGGAAGACTCCTGTTCAGCACATGCACACTGAATCCCGCGGAGAACGAGGAGAACCGGCTCTGGTTTCTGGAGGAGGAGAAGGCGTTCTCGCCTGTGGACCTCAGGGACCGGCTTCCGGAGCTTGCCGCGGCGGAGGAAGAGGCGGTCCGGACAGGAAAGAGAAAGGAATCCGGGCTGTCCCGGGGAGAGATGCGGCTGATGCCGGACCTGTATCCCTGCGATGGTTTTTACTTTGCGCTGTTTGAAAAAGAAGGCGGAATATGATCGATCTGAAATCCATGTCTCTTCCCGAGATGGAGGAGTACCTCAGGCAGCTGGGGGAACCGCGCTTCCGTGCGGGGCAGGTCTTTGAGTGGATCCAGAGCAGGAGGGCGGTCTCCTTCGACGGAATGACCAATCTTTCAAAAGGGCTCAGGGAGAAGCTTGGCAGCGAGTGTTATATTGAGGATCTGACGATCCTGACGGTACAGGAATCAAAAATCGACGGGACCCGGAAGTATCTTTTCGGGCTCCGGGACGGGAACTGTGTGGAGAGCGTCTTCATGCGGTACCACCACGGCAATTCCGTGTGCATCAGCACCCAGGTGGGGTGCCGGATGGGATGCCGTTTCTGCGCCTCCACCGTGGACGGTCTGGAGCGGAACCTGACGGCGGGCGAGATGCTTGATCAGGTGATGCGGATCGAGGCGGACACAGGAGAACGGGTCTCCAACGTGGTCCTGATGGGATCCGGGGAGCCGATGGACAATTACGACAATGTGCTGCGCTTCCTGAAGCTGATCAGCGACGGGAAGGGAATGAATCTGAGCCAGCGGAACCTGACGGTATCCACCTGCGGCATCGTTCCCGGGATCCTGAAGCTGGCGGAGGAAAAGCTGCAGATCACGCTGGCGCTCTCCCTTCACGCCGCGGACGATGAGACCCGGCAGCAGCTGATGCCTGTCGCGAAACGGTACTCCATCCGGGAGGTCCTGGACGCGTGCAGCACATATTTCGAAAAAACGGGCCGTCGGGTGAGCTATGAGTACAGCCTTGTGGCCGGCGTAAATGACACGGAAGAGGAGGCCGCGAAGCTGATCCGCCTCCTGAAGGGAAGAAAAGGGCATGTGAACCTGATCCCCGTGAATCCAGTCGTGGAGCGGAGCTTCAGGGAGTCCGCACCCGCGGAAGTGCTCCGTTTTAAGAATCAGCTTGAAAAGAACGGGATAAATGTTACTATTAGAAGGGAAATGGGCCGGGATATCGACGGCGCATGCGGACAGCTCCGCAGAAGATACAGAAACCGCACGGAGTAAAATGACCTGCGGCAACACATAGAACAAAAGGAATCAGAGTATGACAGCTTCGGCAATTACAGATAAAGGGATTGTCAGGGAACAGAACCAGGACACGGTGTTCAGCAGCACCGGGCCCGTGGGGCCCCTCCCGAATCTTTTTATGGTGGCGGACGGTATGGGCGGTCATCAGGCAGGAGATTACTGCTCCAGGATGCTGATCTCCAGGATCAGGGACGGGCTCGCAGATTTTTCGGGAAGACTCCCGCTGAAGGCGCTTCGTCACGCCATACAGAAAGCAAACGATTCACTTTACGAAGAATCGCAGGCGGATCCTAAGCTTTCCGGAATGGGAAGCACGCTGACTGCTGCTTTCATAGAAGACGACACTCTTTATGTGATGAATATAGGCGACAGCCGCCTCTATGTGGCGGATGCCGAGAACACTGTCCCGCGTCAGGTGACCCGGGACCATTCCTATGTGGAGGAAATGGTCAGCGCCGGTCTCATGAAGCGCGGCAGCGAGGTGTACAACAGGAACAAGAACATCATCACCCGCGCGGTCGGGATCGGAAGCAGAATTGAGATCGACGTGTTCGAAGTCCCGCTGGAGGAGGATACGGAGATCCTGATCTGTTCCGACGGTCTGACGAACATGGTGTCCGACCAGGAGATCGGGTGCATCCTCAGGGAGTACGATGATGTGAACGAGGCGGCGGAGGAACTGATCCGCGCCGCAAACGGACACGGAGGACGGGACAATATTTCCGTCGTGCTGGTCTGTCCTCACGGAAAGGGGGCGGCAGTATGATCCTTCGTCACGGCGTATTTCTCCAGAACCGCTATGAGATCCTGGAACTGATCGGAAGCGGCGGCATGTCCGAGGTCTACCGGGCGCGCTGCCACAAGCTGAACCGTTTTGTGGCCATCAAGCTCCTGAAAAAAGAATTCTGCCAGGACGAGGAGTTCGTCCGGAAATTCAAGATGGAAGCCCAGGCCGCGGCAGGACTGAATCATCCGAACATCGTCAGCATCTACGATGTCGTGGACGAAGAGGAACTGCACTACATTGTGATGGAACTGGTGGAAGGCATCACCCTGAAGGAATATATCACCAAGAAGGGACACCTTGACATCAGGGAAAGCATCGGCATTGCTGTCCAGGTGGCCCAGGGCATCGGAGCGGCGCACCAGAGAGGCATCATCCACCGGGACGTGAAGCCGCAGAACATGATCCTCGCAGGTGACGGCAAGGTAAAGGTGGCGGATTTCGGTATCGCCCGTGCCGTCACGGCACAGACGATCAGTTCCCAGGCTATGGGCAGCGTCCACTACATCTCTCCGG